>CANFWT010000003.1 GCA_947450895.1 Comamonadaceae bacterium
CCCGTGGTGATGCCCCCTGCCCCGCCCGCCAACGGGCCGGAGGTGGTGGACGAGAAGCAGCAGTTGCACCTGAGTGGCGCTGCTGCAGTGACCGCGCTGGACGAACTGAAGACGCTGGTCACCAGTGAACGCGACCTCGAGCTGACGCTCAGCTGGCGGGTGCAGCGCAAGGGCACGAAGCTATGAGTTTGTCGACGCCGCAGATCGCGGCCCAACTCGAACGCGTGCTCGCCAGCGATCCGGCCGCAGTCGCCATTGCGATCCGGGCCAACGCGAAGCAGCCCTGGCCCGACTCCTTGAAGCAGCAGGGGCGGGATTTCCAGCTTCGGTGGTGCGACTCGTCGCTGGCCATTCGCGAAGCCTTGTGCGATGTCGAGCAGCATGACCCGATGACATCCGGACTGGTGGTGATCACGCCGCTGGCCACCCACGAGGTGGCCGAGGACATCGCCGCCCGTCTGGCCAGGGCACGGGTGTTTCAGCCCGAGGGCTGGGACATCGTTCGCCAGTTGTTCCAGGCCAAGGAAACAGATGCGCGCCTGGGGCGCTACGTGTGGATGCCGCAGACCTTGATCGACGGCGCATCTCAGGGCACTTACCCGCCCGTGGCCAATGGCTTCCTCGACCTTGAAACCGCATGGCGGGAAGTGCTGCATCGATTCCTGGGCATTGAGGCAGCGCGCCCCGACGCGGTGGCGCTGCTGCTCTGGGCGATGGACCCGGCCGCCGACCCCAGGCTTGCCCAGTTGCCAGCGCCGGCCCGCATCGACGTGATGCGCTGGCTCGGCGAGACGGCGGGAGTGGCCGGGGAGATGGTGCTGGGCTGCGTCGACGCGGGTCGAACGGCCGATGCATTGCCACTGGGCCTGGTCTGCGGGGTGGTCTTTGCCCAAGATGGCGAGGGTCAAGCCAGCCTCGGCCAGGCAGCGATCCGCCTGGAGCGCTTCGTGAACGGCAAGCACGTCGGTGTTGCCGAGGGGCGCGCCTGGGCGCGCGCCGCAGAGCAAGTCGTTCGACTGACCGGGCTGGACGCGTCCCGTGCGGTGCTCGACCGGGCCGATGCACTGCTGCGCGACCTGCGCGTCATCGACTTTGCGCACCTCAGCGACGTGCTGCCGGCGGCGCTGGATCAGCGACTGGAAGACTTTGCGCTGGCACTGACCGCCCATGTGGCAGAGCCATCGGAAACCAATCTTGCCCAGGTTGAGCTGCAGGCCGACCGCGCGCTCCGGCACACATTGGTGGCGGCTCAGAAGCCCCGCATGGAACGCGTCGAGATGGCGCGCCGATTGGCACGCTGGCTGATGAACGCCACGCCGACCGCTTCATCGTTGCAGACTGCTGTAGCCTGGCAGGCTGACCAAGGCGCCTTCGTCGACTGGGCGCGGTTCCGGCTGCTCGGAGGCGACGAGCTGCCGGACTTGTCACAGGCCTACAGCGCCTGCCGCGAAGCCGTCATCGCGCGCCGAAATGCTTTCGCCAAGCCATTCGCACAGGCGCTGGCGCAATGGAACGCCCAGAAGCCAACGCCTGAGGGTCGGATCATCCCACTGGAATCGGTGCTTGAGCATGTGCTGGCACCGATCGCCGCCGCCCACCCCACCCTGCTGCTGGTGATGGATGGTTTGAGCACCAGCATCTTCCGGGAGTTGTTCGCCCGGATTGCCAGCCAAGGCTGGGCCGAGATGGTGCCTTCCAGCCTGGGACAGCCGCTGGCTGGTGTGGCTGCACTGCCGACGATCACGGAGGTCAGCCGCGCCAGCCTGCTGTGTGGGCGTCTGACCGTCGGCGCTTCAGCGCAGGAGAAGACCGGCTTTGCGACAAACGCTGCCCTGCTGGCACACAGCCGCGCGGACGCGCCACCCCGGCTGTTCCACAAGGGCGACCTGGCGGATGCGACCAACCTGGCCCCAGAGGTGCGCGCCGCCATTGCGAGCACCCAGCAGCGTGTGGTGGGCGTGGTCTACAACGCCGTGGACGACCATTTGAGCGGGCCGGATCAGTTGCATCAACGCTGGGCACTGGAGGACCTGCGGCTGCTGCTGCCGTTGCTGCGCGAGGCGCGCGAAGCGCGCCGGGTGGTGGTGATCACGGCCGACCATGGGCATCTGCTCGAAGACGGCACCACGCAGTTGCCCGGTGGCGAGAGCGACCGCTGGCGCCCGGGCAAGAACGCCGAGACACCCAACGAACTGGCGGTCAGCGGGGGGCGCGTGGTCACCTCCGACGGATCGAACGCGGTGGTGTGCCTGTGGGGCGAGAGCACTAGGTATGCGGGTCGCAAGAACGGGTATCACGGTGGGCTGTCGCCCCAGGAAGTCACGGTGCCCTTGAGCGTGATCGTGCCGCTCGGATTCAACCTGGCCGGCTGGACCCCGGCACCGCCGGCCCCACCGGAGTGGTGGGAACTGCCGCCCATGCCTAAGTCGGCGGCAGTTCAATCGCCAGCCGCCGCAGCACCGAAGCCCGCGCGGCGCAAACCGACAGGGCAGCAAGGGCAGCCCCAGTTGTTCGAGCCGATCGATCTGCCGCCACCAGAGGCTTCAACGGCGCCCGTGGCTCTGGACTGGATCGGCGCCTTGCTGGGCAGTCCGATCTATGCGTCTCAGCGGCAGTTGGCCGCGCGCGTGGCGCCGCCCGACGACAAGATGCGACTGCTCCTGACGTCCTTGTCCGAGCGTGGTGGCAAGCTGTCCCGGGCAGCTCTGGCGACCCGACTGTCGTTGCCTGAGGTTCGGATCGGTGGCTTGCTCAGCGCAGTCAGGCGGCTGTTGAACGTCGACCAGGCGTCGGTGCTGACCGTTGACGAAACCGCGGGTACGGTTGAGCTCAACGTGGTGCTGCTGCACCAGCAATTCCGGCTGCCGGGTCAGGGAGGCCAACGATGATCAGTTCCGCACGCCGGGAAGACATCGTGAGCGCCCTGCGACGCGGCACGGTACCGAGCAGCGGGCTGGATGCGCTGGCCGTCGGGATCGATACGTTCGCGCCGACCCTTGACGACGAGCTCGAATCGGTCAGCGCCGGCCGCGGCGGCTTCAAGGCGGTACGTGGCGAGTACGGCACCGGCAAGACCTTCTTTGGCCGCTGGCTGCAAGAGCGGGCTCGCGCACGCGGCTTCGCAGCCACTGAAGTGCAGATCAACGAGACCGAGACACCGTTGCACCGCCTGGAGACGGTCTACCGCCGCCTGGTCGAACACCTGGGCACCGCCGATACGGCGAGTGGCGCATTTCGGGGCGTGATCGACGGCTGGTTCTATGCCCTGGAGCAGGATGTCCTGGCTGACGCCTCGGTGGACGCCAGCGACGCGGAGGGGCTTCTGCTGCGCACGAACGCGCTCATGGAGGCCAGGCTCGGCGCCATCAGCAAGACGGCGCCGGCCTTCTCTGCAGTGCTGCGAACCTATCGCCGCGCCCTGGCAGCTGGGGACGGCATGTTGGCGGATGGGCTGATCAGTTGGCTGGCAGGACAACCGAACGTGGCCGCGAGCATCAAGCGTGCGGCGGGCATCAAGGGTGACCTCGATCACTTCGGCGCCACCAACTTTCTCGTTGGCCTGCTGACCATCCTGCGTGACAGCGGCTTCTCTGGCCTGGTGATGGTGCTCGACGAGGTGGAAACGCTGCAGCGCATGCGTACCGATACCCGCGAAAAGGGGCTGAACGCCCTGCGTCAGTGGATCGACGAGATCGATGCCGGCCGCTATCCGGGGCTGTACCTGGTAATCACAGGAACGCCCGCGTTCTACGACGGCCCGCAAGGGGTGCAGCGGCTGGCCCCGCTGGCGCAACGGCTGCATGTGGACTTCGGCACCGATCGGCGGTTCGACAACCCGAGAGCAGTCCAGATCCGGCTGGCGGCCTTCGACCACACCTCGCTTCTCGCGGTTGGACGCCGGGTACGCGACATCTATGCAGATGGGCGCCCTAACGAGCAGCGCCTTCGGGCGGTGGTGGACGACAGCTATCTGGACGCCCTTGCACGCGCGGTGGCCGGCGGGCTGGGTGGCAAGGTCGGTGTCGCGCCCCGGCTGTTCCTCAAGAAGCTGGTGTCGGATGTGCTGGACCGCGTGGACCTGCACGAAGACTTCGACCCCCGCAAGCACTACACCCTCACGCTGGCCGAGACCGAGATGTCTGCGACGGAGCGGGCTGCGGCAAGTGCGGCGTCCGTGGACGATATCGAGCTGTGAACGAGTTCGAGCAGCTGCACCCATCTCTGCAGTACCACGTCGTCAACACGCTGGGCTGGAGCACGCTGCGACCGACGCAACTGGCAGCCATTGCGCCCATTCATGCGGGCTCACACTGTTTGCTGCTCGCACCGACCGCCGGGGGGAAGACGGAAGCCGCTGCGATTCCGATGCTGTCGAGGATGCTGACCGAGGCCTGGCCCGGGACGAGCGTCTTGTACATCTGCCCGATCAAGGCGCTGCTGAACAACCTGGAGCATCGGCTCACCCACTACGCCGGGCTGGTGGGTCGGCGTGTAGAGGTGTGGCATGGCGACATCTCGCAGTCCCGCAAGAACCGGGCGCTTCGAGATGCCCCCGACATCCTGTTGACGACACCCGAATCGATCGAGGCCATGCTGATTTCGGTGCGGGTCGATCGGCCAGCATGGTTTGGCAACCTGCGTGCCGTGATCGTCGATGAATTGCACGCGTTTGCGGCCGATGACAGGGGGTGGCACATGCGCTCTGTGCTGCATCGGCTGGACCAGTATCTGGAACGACCGCTGCAACGCATCGGTCTGTCGGCAACGGTCAGCAACCCCACCGAGTTGCTGGCCTGGTTTGCACCCAGCGGTACTCGCGCCGTGGTGGGCAGTGCATCGGTGAGCACGGAGGCCGACGTCACGATCGATCATGTGGCATCGCTCGAAAACGCAGCCACAGTGATCTCACGCCTGCATCGGGGCGAGAAGCGGCTGGTCTTCTGCGATTCACGAAGCAGCGCCGAGCAGTTGAGCAGCATGCTGCGCGCCAAGGAGATGCGCACCTTCGTGAGCCACGCCTCCCTCAGCGTTTCCGAACGCAGGCAAGCCGAGGCGGCATTCACCGAGGAGAAGGACTGCGTCATTGTCGCCACCTCAACACTGGAGCTGGGCATCGACGTGGGCGACCTCGACCGCGTGATCCAGATCGATTCGCCGTCGAGCGTGTCGTCGTTCCTGCAGCGCATGGGCAGAACCGGTCGACGTGCAGGCGCCCTGCGGAACTGCCTCTTCCTGACGACCAATGACGACGCGTTCATGCTGGCCCTGGGTGTCACCAAGAAGTGGTCGGAAGCATGGGTCGAAGCGGCGGTGCCACCGGCCGAGCCCTGGCCAATCCTCGCGCAGCAAGCACTGGTTCTGGTGTTGGAGCGCGGCGAGGTTCCAACGCTGGAAGTGGTCCAGCTGCTTCACGGATCGTTTCCAGAGCTGGCGACGGACGACATCACGGCGCTGGTTGAGCACCTGGTGGAGAAGCAGTTTCTTGACCGCTCCGAGAGCGTGGTCAGGGTCGGACCTGAGACCGAGCGCGTGTATGCCCGCGGCCACTACCGCGACCTGCTCGCCTCGTTCAGCGGATCCATGCTGCTGACTGGTCGGCATGGGTCGAGCGAGGTGGGCTACATCGATCCGACCGTTTTGACGGGTGAGCAGGACAACCGGCTCCTGTTGCTGGCGGGTCGCAGCTGGCGTGTCACCGAGGTGGAGTGGTCCAAACGGATCGTGTGGCTGGAGCCGGCACGGGAAGGTGGCAAGGCGCGCTGGATGGGCGGGGCGCGCAGCCTGGGCCGCGATGTGTGCCAGGCCATTAGAACGGTGCTCGCCTCAGGCGCGCCACCAATCGTCACCTTGTCGCAGCGTGCAAGGGCGGCCCTTAGTTCGCTAACCGACGAGCTGCCCATGACGCTGGGAGCGCACTTCGTGATGGCGCGATCTGATGCTGCAGCCGTACGTACCTGGACCTTTGCCGGCACGCGCGCCAACCGCACGTGGGCGCACCAGGCTTCGGTCGGTGGCCAGAAGGTTCGATTCGATGCCATGAGTGTTCACGCGCCAGCATCGCTGCTGGCCGATGCAGCGCCGGGGCAGTTGACCTTGACAGACGCTGAGATTGCCACCTTCGCCGAGTCGGTCAAGTTCGCCGAATGCGTGCCTAAACGTCTGCTCGCCCAGACCATCCTGGCGAAGGAGTTCGAAACGGTGACTGCGCCGGGGGGCGCATCATGATCAAAGTCATTCCAGCTAGCTCGATGGCCAGACCCGTTTTGTGGATCGACCTGATCCTCTTCTTGTTCCTCGCCTTCGTGGGAACCTGGGTGATCGTTTACAAGCCGTGGTCTCTAGACGCACCTTCAGCTGCAGCCCTTGCGGGCGCAATGTACGGCGGCGCCGCGGTGTTGCTGGGCAACTGGATCAATCGAATCAGCGAGTGGCGACGCCTTCTCAGTGAAGCAACTCTTCGGGTTGCCAAGATAAAGGTCCTTATCGCCGCTGAGCTCGTCGACGTGGCGATAGGCCTGATGGACTCGAAGCGGCTTATGGATGCAGCCATCACCACCCTTAATGCAGGCGGCACGGTCTCGCGGACGATCGATCTGCGTATGCATGTGCCTCGCCCTCTTTCCCTAACCGACAGCCTTGGCACCGACATCCTGATACTGGCGGCGGCTGAGATCGACGCGCTGGCCACGCTGCGCGCAAACCTCGCAATCACGAGTCAAAGGATGGAAGCCCTGACACGCGGTGAAACCTTCGGTCTGCTGACTGCCACGGAGCTTTCGAATGGCTTGGGGCACGACATGGATGTACTGGCCCACGCGGTTCGCCTTGTCGCACCCGACCGCAAGGTTGCCATTCGAAATGGGCATCCAGAACTCCTCATCGACTTGCTGCAGAAAGCCGCCAGTCATCCGACGAGTTCGCAGCCCTAGTTCGCAGGTCTGGTTGTGCACCAGCAATCCCTTCGCCTGACTGGAATGTACGTCATCGACCTCACCCACTACCTCGACCCCAGGGGCGCCATCGCCCCGGATCGGGGGCCTGCCCGCAAGTTCGCCGACTTCCTCACCGCCGTGGTCGCCCACGCCACCGACTTCGATCGCCCTGACGAGACGGCCGGACCGCTGTGCTTCAAGTGCCGCAAGCGCGACCGGCGCGCGGTCGACACTGGCATCACCGAGGATGATCGGGTGATCTGGCACTGCGTGGCCTGCGGCACCGAAGGGCAGATCTCGAACTGGCAGGGCAGCTTCTGGGATCTGACCTCTGGCCAGCCATCGGACTGAACACCTCACCCCGCTGAACTCGATGGCAAAGCCCCCCGCCGAAGACCCCGCCGATTTCCTCGCCCGGCAGCCCAAGGAAGCACTGGTTGCCTTGCTGCTGGAGCTCGCGCGGAACCACGAAGCCGTGCAGGCTCGTTTGGGCCGCATGCAGCTGGCCGACCAACCCGACAAACTCGCCGCCGGCTTCAAGAAGACCCTGGCCGCATGGAAGCGCTCCAGCAAGTTCTACAGCTACCGGGAAGCCGGCGAGTTCGGCCGAGACCTCGAAGGTTGGCTGGAACAGGTGGAGCGTGAGCTCTGCCCCAAGGATCCCCCGGCCGCGCTTGCCCTGTTCCAGGCCTTCATCGAGGCGGACGCGTCTTGGTTCGAGCGTGCCGATGATTCCGATGGTGTGATCGGCGATGCCGTGCGCTCGGCCTGCCAGTACTGGCTGCGCGCCGCCGCGCGCTGCGAGACCCCGGTCAGCGTGTGGCCCGACCGCCTGCTCGCGCTCTACCTGGCCGATCAGTACGGCGCTCGCGGTGAGCTGCTGAGAAACGCCGGCCTGCTGCTCGACGAGGCGGCGCAGCGTGAGCTGGTTGCCAAGCTCGATGCGCAGTTGTCCGCTGCCCTGAAAGCTTGCCCCACGCCCGAGAACCCGCCATATGAAGTCTTTAGGATCTCGGGCGCGCGCTCACTATTGTCCCAATCCCTGCGCGACCCCGACGTGACGGTGCGGGCAGCCCTGCGCTACAGCCCGGACCCGAACCCGGTGCAGCGCCAATCCTTCGCCCGGGCCTACATCGAAGCCGACCGGCCGGCCGATGCCCTGAAATGGCTGCAGGACGGCTGGGGACATCTCGAAGATAGCCGCCTCGGGCTGCTGGCCGAGGCGCTGGAGAAACTCGGCCGGTTCGAGGAGAGTGTTCCGATCCGTCGGGGGATGTTCGAGCAAACGCTGTCGGACTTCTACCTCGACCTCTGGCTGCGCCACCTGCCAGAGGCGGCCCAGCCTCAATCGCGGGACCATGCCCGTGAACTCGCCCTCTTCCACCCCAACCTGGCGGCCGCCGCCACCGTACTGCTGAAGCTCGACGACGCCACCGCCGCGGAAGCCCGGCTGCTGGCCGAGCCTGGGCGGATCGACGGCGCCCAATACGGAGGCCTCGTTCCGCTGGCCAAGGTGCTGCGCAACCACGACTGCCCACGCGGCGAGACCGTCATCTACCGGGCGCTGCTCAAAGGCATCCTGGACCGGGCCTATGCCCGCGCCTACGGGCATGCGGCGCGGTACTGGTCGCGGCTGCAGGAGATCGCGAGCGGCACCACCGGCCTCCTGCCCTTGTCGTCGCACGGTGAGTTCGAAGCCGAGATACGCGCGCGCCATGGGCGCAAGACGGCGTTCTGGACCCATGTGAATGGGACGCGTCGCAACAGCCACGACGTCGACGACGACTAGGATGGCCGAGGATCAGCGGCAACCCGCAGGGCAAATAGTGCTTATCCACGGCCGCGCGATCGGCGCCTCTCACGCAAGACTCGCGCGGCGGTGGGTAAGCCGTCTGGCTCGCCACTAGGGTACCCGCTGTCAGCCGTGCTGACAGACCTGCCGCAAACGACCTGCCAATCGGGGAGCAGGAAACTGCCGGGGCAGAGACTGCTGTTGCAGCCCGCATGATGTTGGCGCAGCATCGGCCCGTTTGATTTCTCGCTGGCTGAGTCAGCCCGATTGATGCCCGTCACCGCATCGCCCATGCCCGCTCACGCGGGCGCAATCGCCGGCCTCATCTCCTGAAACCCGGCAGCCGAAAGGCGTGGAGATACGCGTCAGGCTTCGGGCACGACAGGCGCCCGCCCTGCCCCAACCGGCATCCCTGCCGCGCCCGTCGGCCTGCTGCGCTGCCGACACAAGTCGGCCAGACCGAAGCGGCGACAGCCGATGTCCAGCTGCTGCAACCTCGCCAGCGCCCTGCTGCTGATACCCGCTGCGCCAACCGCGTCGTCACTACGCGGCGCCAGCCAGTAGTGACGACGCGCACGCTGCCCCAGCGCCCCAGGGGTGATGCCGGGCAGCCGCAAGTGACGGCCCCACGTGACGGGCTCACCGCGCGTCAGAACCGCAGACCGTGCAACGCGATCTGCTCCGCCCGCTCCCCGCGGGCCATGTCAGCCAAGGCGCCACCCAGCGCACCCAGAGCCTTGGGTAATGGCTCAACCCGATGGAGCGACTTGCAGCAGCAAGCGCCATCGAAGCCAATGCCGCGTGCCGCGGCGGCCAGCAGCAAGACCTCGGCACAAAACGGGAGTGGTGTCCCGTGTCCCTCGTAGTTCCCGCAGCGCTCAGGCGTTCGGGACGGACAGAAACACTTACCTGGCCTGAACACACCAGCGACAACGAGCGGATACCCCGGGGCAACCGACAGACAAGAGGATGACAAACAGAGAGACAGCGAATGCGGGATCTGAACTACGAGCTGAAGCAGCTGTGCCGGCGCAACCGCGACGGCAGCTATGCGACCCAACGGGATCGCGAGCGCGTGCTCGACCTGGTGGCGGGCCAGCTTCAAGAACTCGGCTACCGACACATGGTCGCAGCAAGCCTCAAGCCCAAGCACGTCGAGGGGCTGGTCGAGCGATGGCAGGCTGAGGGCCTGGCGGTCGGCACCATCAAGAACCGGATGGCCGAACTGCGCTGGTGGGCCGAGAAAATCGGCAAGCAAAACGTCATCGCGCGCGACAACGACCACTACGGCATCGGCAACCGGCAGTACGTCACCAACGTCAGCAAGGCGCGCGAGCTGTCCGGCGCCGAGCTCGGCCGCATCACCGACCCATATACCGCGATGTCCTTGCGGCTGCAGGCCGCATTCGGTCTGCGGCGCGGAGAGTCGATCAAGATCCGGCCGGAATGGGCAGACCGGGGCGACAAGCTCGCGCTCAAGGACACCTGGACCAAGGGCGGCCGCCCCCGCGAGATCCCAATCCGCAACGACGAGCAGCGTCTGGTGCTCGATGAAGCCAAGGCACTGGCAGGCAGGGGCAGTCTTATTCCTGCAGACCGAAGCTACGTCGAGCAACTGCGGCGCTTCGAACACCAGTGCGCAGCGGCAGGCTTGCACCGCATCCACGGGCATCGACACCAGTACGCGCAGGTCCGCTACCGGGAACTCACCGGATGGACGGCACCGGCAGCCGGTGGCCCGAGGTCCAAGGATCTGACACCCGACCAGCGCGAGCTGGACCGGGAGGCTCGGCTCACGATCAGCGCAGAGCTGGGGCATGAGAGGGAGCAGATCACGGCGGTGTATCTCGGCCGGTAGGTACCGATATTGCCGCCGGTCTGGGTCAGCCGACGCCCAGGATCCAGCCCTCCACGCCGGCCACCATGCGCCCCATCAAATCGCCCCTGGCACTTCCAATGAGTCAGCACTGCTGACAGCCAAAAAAGATGCCCGGGCAACCGTGTGGTTGCGCCGGGCGAGGGGGAGGAAATTGATCGAGGGCAGGAGCCGGGCAACACCGTCTTGGACGGTGCTCCCGGCGCCTCATGCAGCGTGGGCCAGGCCCTTCCACTCGGTGGGAGCCAGCTCGATGAGCTTGCCCCCCAACGTCTCGAACTCGGTGGCTCGGTCGTAATCCTCTACGTCCTGCGAGAAGTGCGTGACGGCGTTGACCAGCCCGTACCCTGACAAGTCGCCTTCGATGATGAGATGCCGCAGAACACCGGCACGCTCGGTGTCGTTGAGCGTGTAGCGGTTGGCCAGCACCTCGACTGTCTTCACGGGATCGCCGGTCAGTCGAATGTCACGGGTCTTCTGCAGCTTCATGGCGACCTGGCGGAAAGTGGCTTCCGAGACGGCCGCTTCAACCACATCGCGCACCTTCAGGAAGAAGGCCCGATCATCCGCGGCCAGGGTGTCATCCCTGAACACGGTGACCGACTCTTCCTCTGTAGACAGCGAGCGCCCGACATGGGTCTTGCGCAACGCATGGTCCGACGCGATCAGCCCGTTCTTGCACACCAGCCGGTAGATGAGCGGCTGCACCGACAAAGTGCCGCAACCCACTTCCGAGTTGGTGATGACGATGCCGGCTTGCACGATGTCGCCAGGGGCGACTTCGAACTCGACACGCGGCGTGATCACTTTCAGGTACATCTTCGTGTCGGTCAGTTCGACCGACTCGAAGCGGGCACCCTCCAGTCGCTGCAGGATGGGCAGGACGTTTTCAGCGAGGTCGAAGTTGTCCAGCCGCCGGTAGCGATCGGACAGCACCGCCCTCACCTGACCATCGAGCGTGCGGATCATCCGGCGGTCGCCCTCAGTCTGCAGCCAGGTGTTGACGTTACGGTCGAGCAAGTCCGGCTGGCCTGCGCGCATGCGCTCGAAGTAGGCGAACGGAATCTTCAGCTTGTCGGCGAGTTGGCGTCGCGCGAGGCTGGTGATGCCGTATTCGCTGCCGCCCCTGACGCCACCGCTCGCGAGGTGGTTCCCGGAATCGACGATCAGTTTCAGGTTGCCGCCCTCATCGGTACGGCATTGCAACAAGGACGAGGGAAGGACCAGGTCCTGCTTGGTGGCGATCTGGCGCTCCAGTTCTTGCGCCAGGTCGACGAGGGTACGTCCGCTTTTCATAGTGATGACTCCAATTGAAATGCGGAGACGGCTGTCCCCAGGCCGGGGATGCACATCCCCGCTGGGGTAACGAAAACCGGACCGAGGGATTTCGATCCGGACATGGGACGCGACAGGTGTCGCGCCAACTCATCGGGCGGGCAGCAAAGGAAGAACCCTTGCGGCCTCACCACGAATGCCTACAGCAAACCGCGCTCTGCGAACGACACGACGCCGTTGCCGGCGACGATGAAGTGGTCGAGTACACGGGCGTCGATCAGAGCCAATGCCTCACGCAGCTTCGCGTCAGAAACTCGTCGGCCCGGCTGGGCTCGGCGATGCCGGACGGATGGTTGTGCGCAAGGATCACAGCCGCAGCGTTGTGTGCCAGAGCGCGCTTGACGACTTCGCGTGGGTACACGCTGGTCTGGGTCAAGGTGCCCCGGAACATCTCTTCCGAAGCGATGACCCGGTTCTGCGCGTCCAGGAACAGCACCATGAAGACCTCATGGTCTCGCCTGGCCAACGTGACGCGCAGGAAGGTTCGAACTTCAGCGGGTGAGGCCAGCACATCCCTGTGCGCGATGGCCTCGACCAAGGAACGACGGACCAACTCGGCGGCTGCCTTCAGCTTCGAGGCGACCCGGGGCTGTGCGTACTCGACCGGCAACGGCTCATGCAGCAACTGGGACAGGCTGCCACTGGAATCCCTCAACAGATGGACTGCGTGGCGAGGGCCGACCAACACGCCGAGCAAGTCGGTATCTGACAACGATTCGATCTTCGGACACATGGAACTCTCCTCATCAAGAAATCGGAGAGCTCCGCCCCTTGGGGAGAAGACTCCCCAAGGGATGGAACGACGACGAATGTCGCGCGGTCAGAACGGAACGCTGTCGCGCTCCATGGGCCGGGCGGGCTGCGGCACATCGATGGACTCGCCGTTTACCTTGGCGAACTTGATGCGCAGCAGACGCCCCTTGATGGCGACGCCAGGGTGCCCCTTCCTTTCACCCTTTTCGAAGGTGAACATTTCGGGGTAGATGTCAGCGATCCTGAAACCGATGATCACGGCCTTGTCGGCCATGACATCAGCTTCCAACCGCTTGACGACTTCCTGAGCGTCAGCACCGCTGACACGGCAGTCGAACTTCGTGTAGCTGACATCACTGTCGCTGCCACGAAGGGCGGCGACGGTGCAGGCCAGGAACTCCTGACCTTTCTTCGGCTTGATCGTGCGAACACGATTGAGATAGCCGACGCCTTCAACGTGCAGATTGAAGAAGGACGACGGGCTGCTGGCTTGAGATGACTCGGACATGATGGCCTCCTACGGACATGGAACACATGGAAAAGGAGAGACCACCCCCAGTGCCGGGATGGGACTCCCCGACTGGGTTGAAGCGACTGACAACATCTCCGAGCCTTGCGGCTCCCGGTTTTCAGGAGATCTGACCGGATTCGGGCGATGCATGACGCGCATCAAACGGGCTGACACAGCCAACGAGAGACTCGGTTCGGCGCGACGCCGAAGCGCGCGTCCAATCGAAGCTGATGTGGAATGCTGAACCCGGAATCGGGTGCGATGCAACTGCAATGAAAAGTCGATCCAGCACACCGCCGACGCCGGTGGCCCGCAGGGTCAGGACGAGAAGCGGATGACCATCGTTGGCCCTGCCGATGCGCCTGGTTTCGATGCTGTAGCCATGAAACGCAGTGCGGTCCGCTCCCCGCTGCCAGGCGTCGCAGATCGACTGGCGCGCGACGGCACCGAGCATCCGCAGCTCGGGGCTGCTGGGCTGGTACCCGACCGACGCTGGTGTGCTGGTCACAACAGCTGTCCCGTAGGCGGGGTCGCTGGCTCGGGCTGCGCGTCTGTGCTCAGCGACACCTGCCTCAGCAGCCGCAGCTCGGCTGCGGTGGGCGTGATCCGTCGCTGCGAATGTCTCGGCGCGTCGTCGCCGGTGAAGACCGCACGCGGCACCTCACCAAACAGCGTCACCGCAATGTGCATCCGCTGCCGCGCAAGGTCATCGGCGCCGGGTAGGAAGTCGCTCCGGCTCAAAGGCAGCATTTCCTCGCGTAACAGGAGACGCTCCCAGCGAATCGGCTCCAGGAACAGCGCGCGCAGACCACGTCCGACTTCGCGGATGGCTGCACGACCATCACCGTCGCTGAGACGGTCTTTGAGCACCAGTGTCTTGACCATCCGGACGTGGTAATCGAATTCCACGATCGCCTCCGCGGTGGCGTACCCGTACGGACTGCGAAAACCCAATGCGACGGTGGCCGGGCTGCGTGAGCTCAGCACCGACAGGCTGAGTCCCTTGCGGCGCAGCCCTTCGAATTCGGCCTCGCGCAGAGCGATGGCCTGCGCCATCTGCGCCCGTATGGTGACGAGCGACTGGTACACGCGGATCAGGATCCAGTCGGCATACGGGTTGTCATTGGCAGACAGGTACCAGATCGATTTGAGTACGGCGGCGAACCGCCGGCCGCCCGGAATGGCGGGCGCCAACGTCCGTGAATCGGCAGCCCGTCCGGTGAACATTCGGAAGGAGTCCTGGGTGTGCAGCGTCATAGCGTCGGGCGTCTCGTCCGCCAGTTGGCCCAACGTGGTCGCCGTCGGCGATGCGAGCGGCCTGTGTAGCGTCGGTAAGGTGGGCGATGAAGTGGTGTCTGGCGTGGGCATGGAAATCTCCTTGAGTTGGGATGGAATTCGGCTGATCGATGGGACAGCGGGTTTCGTTCATCGCTGCCGGCCAGGGCCGATGCGCTGCTTCATGTCCTCGAGCAACCTGCTGATCTTTTCGCGCTGGGCACGGGTCCTGGCCTGGTACTCGGGCGTGGCACGCTCGGCCTCCAGCCGCCGTTCCTCGATCTCGCGCTCATGGCGCTGGTCAGCGGCCTTCTGGCGCTGTCGGCGCTCAGATGCAACGCGAGGGGCGAGTTCCGGCACGAAGCTGCCGGCAGCGGCTCGGTTGATGAGGCCGCGCAGATAGGCCACCGGGCTGCTGCGCACACCATTGGTCTGCAGCCGCCCGGCCAGTTCATCGAGGAGCACTTGGGACTGTTCACCGCTCTGGCGGAGCAGCAGGCGGGCCGCAGCACACTCATCCGGCAGCATCCGGTCAGGAAAGATCAGGTCACCACCACCGGCCGTCAGGCCTGGCGCATTCGCTTCGCGCGACGTGCTTTGTGGTTGTTGTACTGATTCACATGTACTGTGTTCAATTAGAGGAGTGGCGCTTTCGTCGACACAGTGATGGCGGATTGGGTGAATCAGGGATGGCGGTTTCGGCGAGGCAACGATGTGGGGATGCCACAGGCTTGATTCGCCCTTCTGTGCAAGGCTGCCTGTGGCGTCCACGCAGACTTGCCTTGCTTCCCGGGCGGCGCCGAACGCGGTCGCTGGCGCACCCTCCGTCAGCAGCGACAGCAGGCAGTCCAGCCGGACACGAGCGACCAGGCTGGGCGGTATTCCCTGCAGTGTTTCTTCCCAGACGCCTGCGCGGCCCAGGTCGCGACGGGCCGTCTCCTGTTCGCGGCGGGTCAGCCCGATTTCCTCGGACCACCGGGCAGCGGAGTTGCAGACCCAGGCATCGAGCTGGCGACGGTGTTGCAGCCGCGTGAGGTACAGCGCCCGCGACAGCATGAGCCCGGCATGCACGCCGCCAGCGATGCCCGCCAGCGCGCGGTGGTAGGCCACTGACGGCCCCAGCATCTCGGCCACCATCACCATGTCATTCCAGTCGGCAGTGCGCGGATCGACAGCGATCCGCTCGGCGAGGAGGCTGCCCAACTGCTCCGTGTTGAGTCGGAAGTGCAGGCGGGCAGGAATCCCCAGGCGACGTTCATCGACCAGGTCGAGCACCTTCAGCGCAACCCTTGCACTGCTCTGCTCCTTGGCCGACAAGCCGGTTTCCCAGCGCCACTGCTCGGTGGTCTTGTGGAACCAACCGCCGTTGCGGGCGATGTCCCTGCCACGGCGCGTCCAGTAGATCGACTGCGACAACAGCAACGCCGCCTTGACGTTGTCGGTCAGGTCGACCAAGCGCCGGTGAAACGCGATATGGCGCCCGAGCAGCGACCAGATGACGGACAGCGGCGCGGCACGGGTGGATGGCTCCCATGCCGACGGGTCGAGCGAGGCATTGCCCGATTGATCAGCCACGGCCAGCCCCCTCCATCGTCACCTTCCCCCTCGGTCGACGCTCGCCTGGAGGGCATGCATGAGAACGTCGGCACACACCCGAAACCAGAGCTTTGCCGGCATGCCCAGGCGTCGCTCTTCCAGCAGACCGGCCCGCCGCAGAGCGCGCCTTGCCGTCTCCTGTTCCCAGCGCGACAGGCCGGTCTCCTGCGTCCATTGCTCCTGTGACCGCATGAACCAACCGCCCGCCGAGGGCTCAAGTGCCTGGCTGGTCCAGATCGCCTGAGACAGCATCAGTGCCGGCGTCACGCCGCCGGCCACCGGCACCAGGCAACGGTGGAAGCTGACCGGGATGTCGAAGACCTCCAGCAGCAGCTCGGTGGTGATGCCGCGGGATTTGATTCGTGCGTTCATGCGTCCGCCTCGAAATCGCGGATGACCACCTCTAGGACGGCGATCGGCAGGTGCGTGAAGGCCTGGTGCAACTGGTAATAGCGGATGCGCGGCGCCGGGTCGCCGATCGTTCGCCAGACCTGATAGATGCGTTCGCGCGTGGCGTAGTCCGGCAGAGGCACACGCCCTGAAGGCCGGCGCACGTCGAGATCTCGACGGAACTTCAAGGTGAGCTTGCGGCGAATCTTGAAGAGCGCGCTCATCAGCTGGGTCGACGCGCCGTGGCGGATGAAATACGCCTCCAGCGCCTTTGCCTCCTTCACGAGGGCGACAGTGCGCAAGCCGGCCTGCAAAGCCTCCCCATCCAGGGCGATGCCGATGGTCAGCGTGCGCATGGCTGCCAGCCGATTGAGATCGAGCGCAGACAGTTGACGCAGGCGATCGAGCTGCTCGTTGGCAATGCCGACGGCATCCAGTTCGTCGGGCCGCGCGTCTGCCAGGCGCAGAGTGACGTGGTTGAGCAGGACGAGGCGAACCTGCGTGTCGTGAAGCGGAAGCATCAAGCCTCCCCCCGGGTCAGCGCCACGTTGCCTCCGGCATCTGGCCCGCCGTTCGGACGACGCGTCCGCCTGAGGCATGCCAGAACCTCCCAGAACGCTGTAGCCGATGCATCGGCCGGGTCGACCAGCCAGAGCAGGAAGGTTTGATCGAGAGATACAGAAGCAAGCGCCTCGCTTTCGACCTGGCCGCTGACGCCTGCGAGCAGCCCCCAAGCACGTTGCCGCGCCGGTGCTGCTGCGCCAGGATCTGGAATCGGGGCGAGCCGGAAGCCGGCGGACGACATAGGCGCCGGCTGAACACAGTCGCTGAGACCCACGACATCGGCGAAGGCGCGCGCGCGCCGCAGCGGATCGTCGCGTTCAGGCGGCGGGGCCTCGGCGTGCACAGTGGCCGCCACCGTTTCGGCGATGGATGGCGTGGCGGTCGCCTCGGTCCGATGTGCAGGAGCCTCACCCTGCCCTCCACGCGCCGATGCCGGGCGGAGTCCTTCGCGCAGCGTTTCGACGGGTTCGCCGAGGTACGCGGCCATCGCCGCTTCGCACGCCTCGCAGGTGGCGGCGACGCTGAACCCGCCGGTATGGGGGTATTTGTCGGCGATGCGCCTGAATACGGGCTCGAAGACCGTGTCGTACAGCGCATCCTCGGACGACGACTGCCTGGCCAGTGCGTACCGCTTGATCGCGTTGAGCCTGGGCTGCAGGGTCTTGACGTCCAGACCAGCCAGGCCGACCACGGCCTCACCGAGGGTACGGAGCCGCTCAGTGGCAAACAGATACAGCCCGAGCGTCGCCGTGTTGACCGCGAGACCGAGGGCATGCAGTGCATCCTCAAGCGGGCGCAGGGTCAGCAGCCGTCCCTGCTCCGTTTCCAGTCGGTGCTTGAGCGCCACGATGCCGGTGGCCTTGTCCCAGAACCTCATCTCACCGCGCTGCTCGTTTTCGATGAGGTGGGCGGTGAGGACGTGGCTCTCCGACTTCCATGGCCGAAACAGCACCACGAGCTGGCGAAATCGAGGGTCCCGCGTCTCTGACCACAGTTGCTGCAGCGCAAGCAGCCTGGTATTGCCACCGGCTTCGACGATGAAGTGAGACTCCCCTGGTCGTTGCGTCACCGTCAATGGCGACCTCAGTCCGCCGGTGCGGATCGACTCCTTGATGTCGTCGAACTTGACGTTCACCGAACGGCGCGGGTTGTTCTCGTAGGGCCGGATGTCATCGACCGTCAGCTCGATCTGGTGTTCAAACTGATCGTGGGACGCGCGCGCATCGGCAACACCTGGGAGGTCACGCGCGTTGTTGCCCGGGTTGCCCACCAGCAGGGACTGCGTCACGAGCCGGCGACGCTCATCGACGGAAACCTTGTGGCTCATGACGACGGCTCCTCCACTTGAGGCTCGTCGGCGAGTACGCCCTGCAGGCTCGGGATCAGTTCCCACACGAGTTGGTGCATGACGGTGCTGGCGCTCGGCATCACGCCGTCGCGGCGGCGTTCATGGCGATGCACCGGTATGCGCAGCGTCGCGGCTTCCTTGTAGGCCTTGGCATGCGGCACCACGGTGTCGAGCACGGACACCCGACGCTTCAGACGGATGAAGTCTTCACGGATCCCGCTGGCGATCAAGCGGGCATCCGAGGTGCGGTCCTGTCGATAGATCACCGCCTTGACCGGCCCGAGAGTGGCGCCGAGCGCGCTGCCGGGCTCCAGCCGGTCGAGCAACTCCATTGTGCCGTCCTTGAACTCGCGCGCCGAAAGGATTTCCGGGGTGATCGGCGAGACGAGGGTGTCGGCGGCCATGACGGCGGCGTCCTGCAACGGACCGATCGAGCCTTGCGTGTCGATCAGCACGCAGTCGTAGTGGCCGGCCACTGCCGGCGATTGCAGCGCGAAGCGCATGCGAAATCCGCGGTCGATGCGGTTGAGCAGCCAGTTGGGCAGATGACCCTCCGGGTCATCCGAAACCACGATGTGCAGGTTCGGAAACACGGTCGGCGTGATGCACGCAGCCGTCACCTGGCCACGGACGATGACCTCGGTCAGCCCGGCTGCCGGCTGCGGCACCGCCAGGGGAAAGTATTTCGACAGCGACG
This sequence comes from Comamonadaceae bacterium, assembly GCA_947450895.1. GTDB lineage: Bacteria > Pseudomonadota > Gammaproteobacteria > Burkholderiales > Burkholderiaceae_C > Allorhodoferax. The sequence goes on from CANFWT010000003.1 coordinate 19,070, forward strand.
GCTGTACATCCGCGTCGATCAGCAGGACGCGCAGGCCCATGTCGGCCAGCAGCGCCCCCAGATTTGCGGTGAGCGTCGTCTTGCCGACACCCCCTTTGGTACTGGTGATGGTGAACTTGATCATCGATTCCGCGCCTATTCAGGTCTCTGATCAGGCTTACGGAATCGCCTTGAAAAGTGTCGGGTCATCCCTTCAAATAGCTGCCAAGCCCATGATCCGCAAAGACCTTGCGGATCCGCTTGATCTCTTCGTAGAGGGTGCCGCGCGGTATTCGGAGCTGCTCGGCAGCCTCTTTGACCGACAGGCCTTCCGCGCCGAGCATCACGCACAGGCGCTGCTGGGATGGCGTCAACCGCGCCATGGCACGCAGAAGATCCATGCGCACGTGGTGGCGCTGGGTTTCGACCATGTCGCTCGCCTGCGTGGACTCGGACGCCTCCAGCGACTCGGCCAGCGTCATGCCGTCCTCCGAACCGTCGACCGTGGCATCGAGTGAGACCGCGCCCAGGTCACCGGCGCGCTTTTCGGCGCCCTGCTCGCGCATGAAGTCTGTGAGCTTGTTGCGCAGGACCTGCGCCATGTAACCAACAGGCGGATGGTCCGGATCGGGTGCCAGCTTGCTGCGCACCCCGATCCAGTGCAGCAGGCAGTCTTGGACCAGGTCGTCGAACTCGTCCCGCCCGAGGATCCGTGATCGCCTTCGGAATTCACCCACCACTTTTTTCGCGACTGCAATTTCCCACTTGTCGAGACCACTTCCAGGCTTGAGCGCCATTTCGTTCCCCATCCGTTGCCGATGGGGTGAAAAGCGAACTCAAGACGGGAATACTGAATAGGTAAATTGCAGCTATATCAATAACTTAGAGGGGACCTGGCCTCCGGTGCCGACACTTTTCGGCCGGATTCCGTAACCGAAATCGCGAGGGCTATCGATAGATGCCGAAGGCCGGCGACCCATGGCGAACGACGCCGTCACGGTCGGCCAGGGGGCCCTCGCGGGGCCGCGGGACGCCATAGCGATGGCGGCCACGCGGGATCGAACGGTGTGTAGAGGTCTAGCGGCAGCGTCGCCAAGGGCGGCGCGATGCCGGAGCGCCAGGTGGCGCATCGACCGATTGCGGGGGGCAGGATGAAACGAGCGAACGAGCGCGTCGATCAGGCGCTGGCGGCTGCCAGTACCTCAAGCCGGGTGGCGGATGGCGATGCCGATCTAAAAATGCCCGGCTCGGAGCGGGCCAGGCATGCCCGCGAGGCCATCCGGGCGCGCCAACCCAGAGGGGCGTTCGACGCCAGGGCGATACGGGAGTTGTCCCAGGCAGCGCCGACCGATCCAGCTCAGTTGCGACGCACGATCCGCCGCAGCGAGCTACGCCAGATCGTGCCGCTGGCCGACTCGACGATCTACGAGCTGGAACGGCGCGGGGATTTTCCCCAACGCTTCTTCCTCACGGCACGCTGCGTCGTGTGGGACTTGGCTGAGGTCGAGGCCTGGCTGCGGAGCCGTCGGCAGTCAGGCGGTGCTGACGCTGTGAAAAAGGCGCCGATGCCGGATTTCCGGAAGAGGCAGAGCCTGCATGCCGTGGCGAAAGGCAAGCCGTGACCGCTCCATCGCTGTAGTTGTAGCGGTAGCCCGGCAATTGGCCATGGCACCAGTTTTCGAGAGCCGCCGACGGACGGGAGGGCCCGACCGCTAGATGACTGGAGGGGCTTAGGTCAGGGCAGCCTCGGCGATAGCTGCGGCCCGCACTCGACGAAGGCGCAACAGTCGTCGTAGGAAGCGAGATTCAATCTGTCCGGCTGCTACCGCCGAACCGATCAGGCTGTTCACGGCCACGATCCGTTCTTGGGGTTGAAAGCCCCCCAGCGCCTGAATGTTCTTCCAGAGATCGAACTCCTTGCTGGGCAAAACGGCGATGCGGTTGCCTTCCAACATCACCCCAGTCACGAGCTTTCGGTCTCCAGCCGCGAAGCAGCGATCTTTGTGGTGTGCAAATCCATGGCGGTGCACCACCTGCTTTGCTGCCCAAAGGAAGGCTGGCGTCGCCCCGTGTCCGGACCACGTGAGGTCATCAACGTAGCAACTGTCACGTAGGCCTGCGCTTTCGGCGAGGGCGTGCAGTTCATCGAAAAGGGGCTTCGCCGCGAAGAACGCCAGCAACTGGCTGACGCAACTTCCCGTGGGGACATGGTTCTCAAATGTGCATAGACGCGTCAGCAGTGCAGCTACATCAGGGCTACAACGCATAGTGCCAGTGAAGAACCTTGAAACCCGCGCGCCATCAACTGACGGGTAGAACTTCTTCAGGTCCAGCTTTACAAGCGGAACAGCGCCAACATGGACCTTCGCATTTGAAATGTACGAACGTCCTCGAACGCCGGAGTGGAGGTAGTCAGGCTTCTCGATTCGCTCAAGCAGATTGAAGAGGCGACGATGGATTCGCTCCAGAACGACCTTCGGAACTTCGACTTGGCGGTCCTTGTCACCCTGCTTTATCGTGAAGACACGGAAGTTGCCTTCATTGGCTGCGAGGCGCTCCAGGAACGGCAAGTCGACGTTGAAAACATCCTGTGCCAACCGCTTGCGGCTGGCGATCTTGTACAGGGGGCACTGGTCCAGCGCGTAGGTCTTGCGAGTGGCCAAACGTGTTCCTCAGACGGCGTCTTTGGCCGCCATCCAGTCCAACATCTTGACGACCTTGCCGGCAATCGCCGTGCGAACTTTCTCGCGGGCACCGCCTTCCACCTGCTCAGCAAAGAAGAGCAACGACGATAGGGGCATGCCAAACGTATCCGCGTACTTTTGCAGCAACTCCAGCGTCACCTGCTTCTTGCCGCTCTCGATTTCCGAGAGGTAGGACTTCGAAATTTGCAGTCGATCTGCCAAAGTCGTCTGGTTCATGTCGTGAAACACACGCACCAAACGAAGCGCCTCGTGTTGCATCTATTTGCCCCGTGATCCAAACATAAAAAGGCCAGAGGTCATCTCGGAATCGGTGCCAGATGCTCCAGATGTACAGCAGAGCCTTACCAGCCCCGATGACACCCTTCAGCACCACGCGATGGCGGAAAAACCACCCCCGCAGACTCTTCTTCTCCGATGCCGGCCGACGGCTTGAACGCTTACGAATTTCAGGCATTTGATGCCTCCTTCTTCAAAACGACCCTGCACCATGCAGAGCCTCTCGTCAGTTCTGAAGAAAGTGAGAGAACGTCGGCTGTTTGCACCTCTGGGCCCCTAACCGGTCCCGGTACTCGTCCGGGACCGGCTTCGCTGCAACCACCCGGACCACCGCGTACCGGCGACCGCGTGACCACAGAGAACATCAGAGCCTTTCGGCCCCGCGAGATGCGTTCCCACATCCCCACGATTAACGAGTGCTCTCTTTAGCCCAAGCACCCGAATTATAGGAAATGTCAGTCAAGAAAGCAAGAACTTTGTTCGCTCATGGCGAACTACGACCAGTCAATCGGTTGCGACAACTTTGCATTTGAACGAGCCATCGTCGGGGTCAGTCTGTCGGCCATACATGAATCAGGCGCATGCAATCCACCCTACGTATGGGTGGTCAGGCGAGACCGCTGGATGCGGCCGGGGTACCGTTGCTTCATATCGGCGCCGACGTCGTGACCGCCTTCATCGTCGGCGGCAACAAGGTCGGCGTGTGCGCCTCCCCCGCCACCCACGCGTCGATCATGTCGGCCCACTCCTGCAACAGGTGGCGCCGCTGCTCACCGTACTCGGCCTTGTTGTAGACACCGCGCGACGACCGACCGTCCTCGTGGGCCAGGCACTTCTCGATCCAGTCGCTGTTGAAGCCCAGTTCGTTGAGGATGGTGGAGCCCGTGCGCCGCAGGTCATGCACGGTGAACGACTCCAGAGGCAGGCGCGACTCTTTGGCCTTCGCCACGACGACCTGGGTCACACGGTTGAGGGTCGCCTTTGACATGCAGCGATCGGCGTCATAGCGCGAGGGCAGCAGGAACCGCGAGCCACCAGCACAGGTGCGAAGTGCCACCATGATGTCCAGCGCCTGCTGCGACAGGTAGACGTTGTGGGGCTTGCCCGCCTTCATGCGGCTCTTCGGGATCGTCCAGACTGCGTTCGCGAAGTCAATCTCGTTCCAGGTGGCCTCGATGAGCTCGCTCTTGCGCACGAGCGTGAGCAGAACCAGGCGTAGCGCCAGGCGAATGGTCGGCAGCGTCGCCGTGGTGTCGAGCACGCGGTGCATGACTCGGATCTCGGACGGCGACAGCGCTCGATCCTTGGCCACGAACGTCGCAATCGAAGAGGGGCCGACTTCGTCTGCGGGGTTCGGTGCCTTGTCGCCATGCAGTGCGGCGAAACTGAACACTTGCTTGATGATGTCGCGCACGTGCACAGCTGTGGCCGGGGCGCCGCGCTCCTTGACCTTTGCGCACAGGTTGCGCAAGTCTTCGGGGCCGATCTCCGCCAGCAGCCGACTGCGGAACGCCGGCATGATGTCCCGGTCGATGATGCTCTTGCGCATCGACTTGGTGCTGTCGGCCATCCTGGCCTCTTCCAGCCAGCGGTTGGTGAACTGCTCGAAGGTCTTGGCCTCGGCCATGCGACGCTTCTCGCGCTGCTTTTCCTGGCTGGGCGACTGACCTTCGGCGATAGCACGCCGCGCCTCCATGCAGCGCTCCCGCGCCATCAGCAGCGAGATGCCGTCCTTGGCACCGTAGCGGCCCACCGTGAGCGTCTCGCGCCGGCCATTGAGGCGGTAGTCCAGCCGAAACGTGATCGTGCCCTTGGGAGAGACGGTCACGTACATCCCGTCCCGGTCGGCCACCTTGTAGGCCGTGGCCTCTGGCTTGAGGCCTCTCAACGTCCCATCTGACAGCATCGTCGCACCTCCATTCGTGCGAATTTTACCGTCAAGAGAAAACGAGCGCTACAAACGACTTAAGTCGTTGTTTTTATTGCGTTTTTCTACTGAATTTTTACCGTCAATGACCGTTCGGGCCTGACGGTAAAAAATCTGCGAGGCGCAGGTCTCTATTTTTTACCGTCGGATTTACCGTCAGACTGGAGTGCATCCCCCCGATAGATGTCGATAGTCCTCGACAGACTTTTTCTATACGGGACAAGCACTTAGCATCACTTTTCGATAGATATTGATAGACTCCGAAAGACGGCGAATCATTCCCACTCGATCGTTGCTGGCGGCTTGCTGCTCACGTCGTAGGTCACGCGGTTGATTCCGCGCACCTCGTTGATGATGCGACCCGATACTTTTTTGAGCAGCGCATAAGGCAGTTCGGCCCAGTCGGCGGTCATGAAGTCGCTGGTTTGCACCGCGCGCAGGGCCACCACATAGTCGTAGGTGCGGCCGTCGCCCATGACACCCACGCTTTTGACGGGCAAGAACACGGTAAACGCCTGGCTCGTAGCCTCGTACCAATTTTTGGGCACGCCCGAGGCTGCGACCGCTTCTCCCGGCGTGGGGACGTAGGGCGTGGCGCGCAGTTCTTCGATAAAGATGGCGTCGGCCCGGCGCAGCAGGTCGGCATATTCTTTTTTGACCTCGCCCAAAATCCGCACGCCCAGGCCGGGGCCGGGAAAGGGGTGGCGATACACCATGTCGTGGGGTAATCCAAGGGCCACGCCCAGTTCGCGCACCTCGTCCTTGAACAGGTCGCGCAGCGGCTCCAAGAGCTTGAGGCCCAACTGCTCGGGCAGGCCGCCCACGTTGTGGTGACTTTTGATGGTGACGGCTTTCTTGCTCTTGGCGCCGCCGCTCTCAATCACATCGGGGTAAATGGTGCCTTGGGCCAGGAACGTCGCGCCTTGGACGGCGCGACCGCCGTCCCCGCCCTTGTGGCCGCCGCCTGCGGCTTTGAGCTTGGCGGCTTCCGACTTGAACACGTCCACAAACAGGCCGCCAATGATCTTGCGTTTGGCTTCGGGGTCGCTCACGCCGGCGAGCTTGCCCAAAAACAGTTCGCTGGCGTCCACCCGGATCACCTTGGCGTGCAGCTTGCCGACGAACATCTCCATCACCATGTCGCCCTCATTCAGACGCAGCAAGCCGTGGTCCACGAACACGCAAGTCAGCTGGTCGCCAATGGCGCGGTGGATGAGCGCGGCTGCTACCGACGAATCCACGCCACCAGACAGGCCCAAGATCACTTCTTCATTCCCCACTTGCGCGCGGATTTTGGCCACCGCCTCGGCCACGTGGTCGCGCATTACCCAATCGGGCCGGGCGGCACAAATATCCAGCACAAAGCGGTTCAGCAGCGCCTGGCCTTGCAGCGTGTGGGTCACCTCGGGGTGGAATTGCACTGCATAGAAGCGTCGCGCCTCGTCAGCCATGCCCGCAATCGGGCAACTCGGGGTGCTAGCCATCCGTTTGAAACCGGGCGGCAACTCCGTCACCTTGTCGCCATGGCTCATCCACACCTTGAGCATGCCATGGCCCTCGGGCGTGGTGAAGTCGGCGATGTCTTTGAGCAAGGCCGTGTGGCCGTGGGCGCGCACTTCGGCATAGCCAAACTCGCGGGTGTGACCGCCTTCGACCTTGCCGCCGAGTTGCTGCGCCATGGTTTGCATGCCGTAGCAAATGCCCAGCACCGGCACGCCGAGCTCAAACACCGCAGCGGGGGCGCTGTCGGTGGTTTCTTCATAGACGCTGGCGTGGCTGCCCGACAAAATAACACCCTTCAAGCTGCCATCGGCCGCATAAGCACGCACCCAATCGTCTGTCACATCACAGGGGTGAACCTCGCAATACACATGGGCCTCGCGCACCCTGCGCGCAATGAGCTGGGTGACCTGGGAGCCGAAGTCGAGGATGAGAATTTTGGAGTGCTGCATGGCGCTTGAAGGAATCGAGAAGGAGAAACAAAAAAGGCGTCTAAAACCAGACGCCCTTTGTGCCACAAAAAAATTAGTCTCCGCCGGGCCGCCCCAGGGCGACCAAGGTCGTCTCGGCGGTCAGCGCGGTACACGCAGTGGCAAGCGTGGCGGTCATGGGTCAATCTGCGCGGTAGTTGGGCGCTTCTTTGGTAATCTGTACGTCGTGCACATGGCTTTCGCGGATGCCGGCGGTGGTAATTTCCACAAACTCCGACTTGTTTTGCATGTCAGCAATCGTGGCGCAGCCGCAGTAGCCCATGCTGGCGCGAATGCCGCCCGACATCTGGAAGATGATGGCGACCATGGACCCTTTGAAGGGAACGCGGCCCTCAATGCCCTCGGGTACCAGCTTGTCGGCATTCGGATTGCCGGTGCTCGATTCTTGAAAATAGCGGTCCGCGCTGCCTTGCTGCATGGCGCCAATGCTGCCCATGCCGCGGTAGCTTTTGTAGCTGCGGCCTTGGTACAGAATCACTTCGCCCGGCGCCTCTTCGGTGCCGGCGAACATGCTTCCCATCATCACCGTGCCTGCGCCAGCAGCCAGGGCTTTGGCGATGTCGCCGCTGTAGCGGATGCCGCCGTCGGCAATCAGCGGCACGCCGGTTCCGCGCAATGCCATGGCCACGCTGTCAATGGCCATGATTTGCGGCACGCCCACTCCCGCCACGATGCGGGTGGTGCAAATGGAGCCTGGGCCAATGCCGACCTTGACCGCATCGGCGCCGGCCTCGACCAGCGCCAGGGCTGCTGCACCGGTGGCAATGTTGCCGCCAATCACGTCCACCTGCGGAAAATTCTTTTTCACCCAACGCACGCGCTCAATCACGCCATGGCTGTGGCCATGGGCGGTGTCAACCACGATGGCGTCTACACCGGCGTTGACCAGGGCCTCCACACGGGCCTCCGTGCCTTCGCCCACACCCACGGCAGCGCCCACGCGCAATTTTCCAAGGGCATCACGTGCTGCGTTGGGAAAGCTGGTTTGTTTGGTAATGTCTTTGACGGTGATCAGGCCTTTGAGTTCAAAGGACTCGTTGACCACCAACAGGCGTTCGAGTTTGTATTTGTTGAGCAGCGCTTTGGCTTCGACCAGTGTGGTGCCATCAGGGACGGTGATGAGCTTGTCACGTGGCGTCATGATGGCGCTGACGGGCAAGTCGTACCGCGTCTCAAAGCGCAGGTCGCGCCCGGTAACGATGCCCACCACCTTGCCCGCGTCGCACACCGGAAATCCGGAGACTCCGAGTTGGTCTGACAGTGCCATCACTTCTCGCACCGTGAAATGTGGGGTAATGACCACCGGGTCGCGCAACACGCCGCTCTCGTAACGCTTGACCTTGGCCACCTGCGCCGCCTGTTCGGCCGGGCTGAGGTTTTTGTGCACGATGCCGATGCCGCCTTCTTGGGCAATGGCAATTGCCAGACGCGCCTCGGTCACGGTGTCCATGGCGGCAGACACCAGGGGCAAATTCAGCGCGATATTGCGGGAAAACTGGGTGGCAAGTGAGGTGTCCTTAGGAAGGACCTGGGAGTACGCGGGCACCAACAACACATCGTCGAAGGTCAGCGCTTTGCCGATAAGGCGCATGTCAAAGCTCCAAAAAGTCGATTGTACCTGCGCACCGGGGCCTTTCAGGCCCCAACCACCTCTCGTTTTAAGCCTCGGCAGCGGGGCGGGCACCGGCATCGGCAGGCCACGCCCAGGCCTGCGCCAGCGTGGTTGCAGGCGGCAAGACGTTTCGCCAAAGTGCTTCTGTTGCCGGTGTGCGCGCGATCAGCAGCTTGCACAGCAAGGGCGCCAGCGGGGTGCTGCGTGGCTCCACCAGCAGCACCCAGCGAGAGGTGCGCGCGTCACCATGCTCCTCTTGTAAGAGTCCCACCCAGTCCAGAGCAGCCAGGGCCTCCAACACCGGGTCCAAATCCAAGGTGTCGGCGTCCAGCGCTGCCACGAGCTGCGTCAACGATTGGCCTTTGCCACCCTGCGACCTCGCGCCCTCCAAGCTTTGCAGCACCTCCAGCGCCAGTTGAAACCGCACACCAGGCCCCGTGCGTCTGCGTGGCAGACCCGCGATCAAGCTGGGCGCGTAAGCAGTGAGCGCCGCGCCCAACAACACAATCACCCACGCCAGGTAAATCCAGACCAGCAAAATCGGCAGAGTGGCAAATGCGCCGTACACGGCTGAATAGCTGGGCACCATGGACAGGTAGAGCGCCAACAGTCGCTTTGCCACCTCCATGCCGGTGGACACAAACAGGCCGCCCATCCAGGCGTGGCCCCAGCGCACCTGCGTGTTGGGCACATAGTGAAACATCGCCGCCATTCCGGCAGCCACCGTCAGATACTGCAACAGATCCAGCAGCAGGCCCACCCCGCCCGGCAAACCAATGACCAGCCCCTGGGAAGCCGATACCGCGTACGAAGTGATGGTCACGCTCAGGGCCAAAATAAGCGGCCCCAGGGTGATGGCAGACCAGTAAATTAGCAATCGCTGGCCCAGCGGCCGCAAGGTGCGGACCCGCCAGATGCTGTTGAGCGTGCGGTCGATCGTAAATATCAGTGCCAAAGCGGTGACCAACAACGCGGCCAGCCCCACGCTGCCCAGTTTGCTGGCCTTACCCGCAAACTGGTTTAAATAACCCAGAACCTGGCGAGCGATGTTGTCAGGTACCAAGCTGGCAATCAGCCACTTCTGCAGCACGTCCTGCAACTTGGCAAACATGGGAAACGCAGTGAACACCGCCAACGCCACGGTGAAAAACGGCACCAGCGCAATGGTCGTCGTGAACGTGAGGCTGCTTGCGGTAAGGCCCAGACGGTCTTCGCGAAAGCGCTCACGCAAAGTTCGCAGCGCATGGAACCATGGCACGTGGGAAACGTCAGCAAGCCACGCCTGGAATCTGTGTAGATGAATCTGCATGGCCGGTATGATGCCACCGACATGACATCGCCCCCCTCCCCCACTGAACCCCGTCTCCCCGACCAGCAGGCAGCCGCCCTACGCCACGGCCTGCACCAGGTCAACCTAAGCCGCTGGCTGGCGGTCTGCAGTTTGGTGGGGCTGGTGGTGTTGAGTGCCGCCTGGGAGTTATTTCTGGCGCCCATCAAGCCCGGTGGTTCTTTGTTAGCTCTCAAGGCGATTCCCCTGTGCGTGCCGCTGGCGGGCCTGCTCAAAAACCGCATGTACACCTACCGCTGGGTCAGTCTGCTGGTGTGGCTGTATTTCACCGAGGGCGTGGTGCGCGCCTATGGGGACCGCGCCCCGAGCAACTATTACGCCTTGCTGGAAGTGATTTTGTGCCTGACACTTTTTGCGGGCTGTGCCCTGCACGTGCGACTGCGGCTTCGCAATGCCAAAGCACCGGGCGCCACTCCCGACCCTGATGCATCCTCAAATGCCCCTGTATGAGCCCTTTTGAATTACTGATCCGCCTGCGCGCCATCGTCGGCGACGCCCATGTCCTCACCGAGGGCGACCTGACCGGCTATGAACTGGACTGGCGCAAACGCGAGCGCGGCAAATCGCTGGCCATAGTGCGCCCCAACTCCACCGCCCAGGTGGCCGAAGTGGTCAACGCCTGCGCGCAAGCGGGTGTGAGCATCGTGCCCCAGGGCGGCAACACCGGCATGGTGGTCGGCTCCACGCCAGACGCCAGCGGCACGCAAATCGTGCTGAGCCTCACGCGCATGAACGCCATCCGCACGCTCGATGCGGCCAACCTCACCATCACGGTAGAAGCCGGTTGCGTGCTGCAAACCCTGCAAGAGGCCTGCGACAAGGCCGGCTTTTTGTTTCCCTTGAGTCTGGCCTCGGAAGGCAGTTGCACGATTGGCGGCAACCTGGGTACCAACGCCGGGGGCACGCAGGTGGTGCGCTTTGGCAACGCCCGCGAACTCTGCCTGGGCCTGGAAGTGGTCACCGCCCAAGGCGAAGTCTGGAGCGGCCTGACCGGCCTGCGCAAGGACAACACCGGCTACGACCTGCGCCACTTGTTCATTGGCTCCGAAGGCACGCTGGGCGTGATCACCGCCGCCACCATGAAGCTGTACCCGGCGCCCAAGTCGCAACTCACGGCGCTGGCCGCGGTGCCCTCGCTGGACGCGGCCGTGGCGCTGCTGGGCCTGGCGCACCAGCATTTGGGCGCAGGCCTGACGGGTTTTGAAGTGATGGGCCAGTTTGCGCTGAGCTTGGTGACCAAGCACTTCCCCCAGCAGCGCGTGCCGTTTTATGAAACCACGCCCTATTGCGTGGTGCTGGAAAACTCCGACAGCGAGTCTGACGAACATGCACGCGGCCAGTTTGAGCGCCTGCTGGAAGACGCGCTGACCCAAGGCTGCGTGAGCGACGCGGTGGTGGCTGAGAGCATGGCGCAAGCCCGCGCGCTGTGGCACATCCGCGAAAGCATCCCGCTGGCGCAGGCGCAGGAGGGGCTGAACATCAAGCACGATATTTCGATTGCCGTGTCAAAAATTCCTGAGTTTGTGCGCTTGGCCGATACAGCGTTACAGGCAGAGTTTCCCGGCGTGCGATTGGTCAATTACGGCCACCTGGGTGACGGCAATCTGCACTACAACGTGCAAGCCCCGGCTGGTGCAGACGCCGAAGCCTTTTTGCGCGACCAAGAAGGCCCGATCAACGCCGTGGTCTACGCCCTGGTGGATGATTTCAACGGATCCATTTCGGCCGAACACGGCATTGGCAGCCTCAAGCGCGAAAAGCTGGAAAAGCACAAGTCGCCGGTCGCACTGGGCCTGATGCGCTCCATCAAAGCAGCGCTGGACCCGCACAATATGTTCAACCCCGGGCGGATGCTGGCAGCCTCCGCTGCCGCACCGCATACATTGACCACGCCATGACGTCTGACGCCGCCGCTTCTACACCCCCGATTCCCCAGCAGTACGAAGACCTGCTGCGCCACGCCTACACCCACGGCGTGGACAAGCAAGACCGCACCGGCACCGGCACCAAAAGCGTGTTTGGCTACCAAATGCGCTTTGACCTCGCCCAGGGTTTCCCGCTGGTTACGACCAAGAAAGTGCATTTGCGCAGCATCATCGTGGAGCTGCTGTGGTTTCTGACGGGTTCGAGCAACAACAACTGGCTCAAAGAGCGCGGCGTTTCCATCTGGGACGAATGGGCGCGCCCCGACGGCGATTTGGGCCCGGTCTACGGCGTGCAGTGGCGCAGCTGGCCCACACCGGACGGCCAGCACATCGACCAGATCAGCGAACTGCTGCAGACGCTCAAAACCAACCCCGACTCGCGCCGCATGATCGTGAGCGCCTGGAACGTGGCCGAACTTTCCAAAATGGCGCTCATGCCCTGCCACGCGTTCTTTCAGTTTTATGTGGCGCCCGCCCAAATACCAGGCGGGCGCGGCAAGCTGAGCTGCCAGCTGTACCAACGCAGCGCCGATATCTTTTTGGGCGTGCCCTTCAACATTGCCAGCTACGCGCTGCTCACCCATATGGTGGCGCAGCAGTGCGACCTGGACGTGGGCGACTTCATCTGGACCGGGGGCGACTGCCACATTTACAGCAACCACCATGCGCAAGTGGAGCTGCAACTCTCCCGTACGCCCCTGCCCTACCCCACGCTGCACATGCTGCGCCGCCCGGACACGATCTTTGACTACCAATTTGAAGATTTTGAAGTGCGCGACTATGCGCCGCACCCGGCCATCAAAGCCCCTGTCGCGGTGTGAACGCCGCCATGCGTCTGCACCTGATCTTTGCCCGCGCGGCCAATGGCGTCATCGGCAACCAAGGCACCCTGCCCTGGCATTTGCCCGAAGACCTGGCGCACTTCAAACGCAGCACACTGGGCTGCCCCGTGATCATGGGGCGCAAAACCTGGGACTCTTTGCCGCCGAAGTTTCGGCCCTTGCCTGGTCGAATGAATGTGGTGATTACCCGCCAGAGTGATTGGCGGGCGGAGGGCGCATTCATCGCGCATTCGCTGGAGGGAGCCATGGCGCTTTGTGAGTCCCACCCGGACGTGTGGGTGATAGGCGGCGCGCAGATTTACGCCCAGGCTTTGCCGCTTGCGGCCAGCGCCGAAATCACCGAAATAGACATTTCCCCCGAAGGCGACGCCTATGCGCCGACTTTTGGCCCCCTGTGGCTGGAAACCAGGCGCGAGAACCATGTCGCCGCCAGCGGTATGACGTACCGCTTCATTACCCTGACACGCCGGGACCTTACCCCCTCCCAGACCTTATGAAATTTGCCACCTGGAACGTGAATTCGCTCACCGTACGCCTGCCGCAAGTCCTGGGATGGTTGCAGACCAACCCGGTAGACGTGCTGGTTTTGCAAGAAACCAAAATGACAGACGACAAGTTTCCGGCGGCTGAATTCTTGGCCGCCGGCTACCAGGCGCAGTGGTTTGGCCAAAAAACCTACAACGGCGTTGCGCTGCTGAGCCGTATACCTGCGGTGGATGTGGTAAAAAACATCCCAGGCTTTGCCGACGACATGGCGCGGGTAATTTGCGGCACGGTGGACGGCACTCGGGTCATAGGTGCCTATTTCCCCAATGGTCAAGCCCCAGGCAGCGAGAAGTTTGAGTACAAAATGGAGTGGCTTAAGGGTCTGCGCGCCTGGGTCAAGCAAGAGCTGGTGCAACACCCGCAATTGATTCTCATGGGCGACTACAACATCACCTTTGACGACGCCGATGTGTGGGATCCGGAAGGCATGCGTGACCAGATCCATTGCACCGACGACGAGCGCTACCACCTGCGCGCCCTGATCGCCCTCGGCCTGCACGACAGCTACCGCCTGTTTAGCCAAGCCGCCAAAAGCTTCACATGGTGGGATTACCGCGACTTCGCGTTTCGGCGCAACCGCGGCCTGCGCATTGACCATATTCTGATCAGCGATGCGCTCAAACCCATGGCAAAAGCCTGCCAGATCGATCGCTCCCCGCGAAAAAATGAGCGGCCCAGCGACCACACCCCTGTCATTTTGGACATCGATCGCTAGGCGCGCGCGGCACTCAGGCAGGCACTGCCAAAAATAAGCAAGGCGCCTGCCAGAAAACGTGTCGCGGCTCAAGTGGCTGGTGTGGACTTTCGCGATAATCCAAGGCGCTCGGGGCTTTGGCCTCCGTTGTTTGGCGCTTACGCACGCATTTCCAACCTTACCTGATCCACTACCCATGTCTGACCTGCAAAACAAACTCCAATGGCGCTATGCCACCAAAAAAATGGACCCGGCCAAGACCGTGCCACAAGAAAAAGTGGAGCGCATTTTGGAAGCCGTGCGCCTGGCGCCTAGTTCTAGCGGCCTGCAACCGTACGAAGTGCTGGTGGTAACCAGCGCCGCCGTGCGCGAGCAGATCAAGCCTATCGCCTGGGGCCAAGCGCAGATCACCGAGGGTTCACACTTGCTGGTGTTCGCAGCCTGGGACAATTACACAGCCGATCGCATCAACCAGATGTTTGACTTCACCAACGCCAAGCGCGGCGGCAGCACCGAAGCCGGTGATGCGTACCGCAAGAACTTGTTGGCGAACTACACAGTGCGCGATCCACAGGTCAACTTTGAACACGCCGCGCGCCAAGCCTATATTGGCCTGGGCGTCGCGCTGGTGGCTGCGGCGTTTGAAGAGGTGGACAGCACGCCCATGGAAGGTTTTGACCCCAAGGCGCTGGACCAGATCTTGAACCTGTCAGCGCGTGGTCTGCGCAGCGTGGCCATCATGCCCCTGGGCTACCGCGAAGCCGACAAGGACTGGTTGGTCAACCTGCCCAAGGTACGCCGCCCCAGCGCAGAATTTGTCACCGAGGTCAAATAGTCCTTTGCCCAGGGCATGAGCACACCCACGCACGCTGCAAGCCTGGCCGCATTAGGCCAGGCCTTGGCAGAGCTGCGTGCCAATGTTCTTGGAGTGGTCGCATTTTGCGCCCAGGCACGCGCGCAAGACGCACTGCTGGCCGACCTGCCCCCGCGCTTTGGCGAGGTGTGGCAGGGTTTGCTCGACAGGCTGGAATCAAGCGCCTTGTTCAGCGAAGAAAGCTGCTCTTTTAGCCAGTCCGCGCTGCTGGACAACCTGGACATGTGGCTGCAAAAAGCGAGTGAGCGGCTGACCGCCTAGCTTGTCACGCGGGCGCCAGGGCGCACGCTGCGCTGCGGGTTGGCAATTTACACTGGGGTGAACTTCCCAGGAGCCTTCAGACCATGATCACGCTTTGCGGCTTTGCCGTTTCCAACTACTACAACATCGTCAAGCAAGCGCTGCTTGAAAAAGAGATTCCCTTCGCCGAGGAGTACGTCACTACCGGCAGCAAAGATGAGGCCGTACTGGCCGACTCCCCCTTGGCCAAGGTGCCGTTTATCCGAACGCCCCAGGGCGGTTTGTGCGAAAGCGCCGTCATCCTGGACTACCTGGAAGCGCAGTACCCTGCCCACCCCTTGATGCCCAGCGACGCGTTTGCGGCGGCCAAGGCCCGCGAACTCATCACTTTCATGAATCTGCACCTGGAACTGGTCGCGCGTGAGTTGTATGCGCAGGCGTTTTTCGGCGGCACGGTGAGCGAAGCGGCGCAGGCGTCGGTGCGCAAGCGGCTGGAGAAGAACGTCGTGGCCTTCAAGCGCCTGGCCCAATTCGCACCTTTTGTGGCCGGTGACAGCTTTACGCTTGCCGACTGCGTGGCGTTTAGCAACCTGCCGCTGGTGGGTATGGCCACGCGCGCCATCTACGGCGAAGACCTATTGGCAGCCGGTGGCGTGGACTACAAGCCCTACATCAAGCTTCTGGGCGAGCGCCCGAGTTCGCAAGCGGTGATTGCCGGACGCAAAGCGGCGATGACCAAGCCCTGATCACCGCGATGGAGCAAGCAGCGGCACCAGACCCTGCCCAGGCGCCAGCACAGCGGGTTTATCCCGTCATCGTGGTGGGCGCCGGTTTTGCCGGCCTTGGCATGGCGATCCAATTGCGCCAGGCGGGCATCGATTTTTTGCTGCTGGAAAAAGGCACTGAGATTGGCGGCGTCTGGAGGGACAACAACTATCCCGGCTGCGGCTGTGACGTGCCCTCGGCCCTGTATTCCTACTCTTTTGCCCCCAACCCGGGATGGAGCCGGTTTTTCGCCCAACAGGGCGAGATCAAAGACTACACACGGCGCACCGCCCAAGCGTTTGGCGTGATGGACCGCGTGCGCTTGCAGCACGAGTTGCTGGCGGCGCGATGGGTCGGTGACCAAAAACTCTGGCGCCTGCACACCAGCGCCGGCGTGTATTGGGCGCAATTTGTGGTGATGGCCAGTGGCCCCATGCATGTGCCGGTGCTGCCGCCCATCAAGGGGCTGGACACGTTTACTGGCGTGCACTTCCACTCCGCGCGCTGGGACCACGGCTACGACCTGCGTGGCAAGCGGGTGGCGGTGATTGGCTCGGGTGCCTCGGCCATCCAATTTGTACCGCACATCGCGCCCCTGGTAGAGCGCCTCACCCTGTTTCAGCGCACCGCGCCTTGGGTCTTGCCCAAGTTTGACCCGCCGATCTCAAAGCGCTGGCAAGGCATTTTTCAAAAATATCCCTGGACCCAGCGGCTCTTGCGCACGGTGTTGTACCTGCAGTTTGAGCTGCTCAACGCCAGCCTGAGCTACCCGGCGCTGCTCAAACGCATCCAGGCCCAGGGATTGAAGAACATTGCGCGAGGCGTAAAAGACGCCACGCTGCGGGCCAGACTGGTGCCCGACTACTCCATCGGTTGCAAGCGGATATTGCTGTCCAACACCTGGTACCGCGCGCTGGCCAAACCCCAGGTGCAGGTAGTGGGCGGCGTGGCCGAGGTTCAGGGCCACAAGGTGATTTCCAGCAACGGAAGCAGTTGCGAGGTAGACGCGCTCATTTTTGCCACCGGCTTTGAAGTGGCCAACCCGCCCATTGCCAGTCGCATCGTAGGCCTTAGCGGCACCACGCTGGCGGCGCAGTGGCAGGGCTCGCCCGCAGCCTATTTGGGCACCATGGCGCAAGACTGCCCGAATCTGTTTCTGACCTTTGGCCCCAACTTGTACACCTACTCATCCGCGTTTGTGATTCTGGAGGCGCAGTTCAAGTTCATCTTGTCGGCCATCACCACGGCGCGGCGCAAAAACATTGCCATCATCGCAGTAGACCCCGCGCGTTTGGCCAGCTACAACAGCCAAGTCCAGGGCGCATTGCAAACCACCGTCTGGAACAGCGGCTGCTCCAGCTATTTTCTGGACCACAGCGGGCGCAACACCACCAATTGGCCCTGGACCACCTTTACCATGCGCCGGCGTCTGGGCCGTTTTTTAGAAAAACACTTCGTGACTGAAACCTGCAGCCCGCCAGCGCAAAACATCCCATGAGCATCCAAAACTTCTTTATCAACCGGTTTTTGAAATCCCGCAGACTGGCCAGTCTTCAGCTCACCCCCGAGCAGCGCCTGCGCCAGGGACGCAAGTTTCTCAGCCGGGACTATGGCAAAGCCCGAACCGACGTGGCGGTATGCGCCGAGGTCATCGGCGGCGTACCCGTGGAATGGGTGGAGCCCAAAACACTTTCGCAAGACGCGCGCGCGCCCATCTGCGTGTACCTGCATGGCGGCGGATTCATCGTCGGCAGCCTCAACAGCCACCGCGACATGGCTACCCACCTGGCCGCCATGGCCCAGGTGCGCATGCTGATGGTGGACTACCGGCTGGCGCCCGAGTATCCGTTTCCAGCAGCCCACGAGGACGCCATGGCGGTGTACCAAGGATTGCTCGCGCGCGGCGTGTCGCCCGGCCAATTGCTCATGGGTGGCGACAGTGCGGGCGGCAACTTGGCGCTCGCCACCGCCCAAGCCATCCGCGACGCCGGCCTGCCGCAGCCGCGCGGCCTGGTGCTTTTTTCACCCTGGATTGACTTAACCCACCAAGGCGACTCCATTTCCACCAACGAGGCCAAAGACGCGATGCTGCACCGGCAACTGCTGGTGGACGCCCTGGCCATGTACGCACCCACAGCGCTGGCCACTAACCCCAAAATTTCGCCCCTGCTGGGCAATCTATCCGGCCTGCCACCAACCCTGACCTTGGTCAGCCAGTCCGAAATTTTGCGCGACGACGCGCTGCGCCTGCACCAGCTGCTGCAAGCCGCAGGCGGCAACAGCACCTGCCTGCAATGGAAGCACACACCCCACGCCTTTCCGGTGATGGCGCGCCTGCTGCCCGAGGCGCGCGACGCCTTGCGCCAGACGGCAGGCTTTATGGCGCGCGTGCTGCGGGGCTGAAGCCATCAGGCCGTCAGGCCACCTAAGCCCTCATCAAGCCCACTGCACCTTGCTGCTATTGGCGTACCAGGCGTCTACCTTGGGTTCGACCACGCTCTCGATGCGGCTGCGGCGGATTTTCATGGTGGGGGTGAGGCAGCCGTTTTCTATGGACCAGGGGTCTTTGGCCACTACGATCATTTGCAGTTTTTCGTAGTCGGGCACTTGGGCGTTGATCTGGTCTAGCAGTTGTGCCAACTGCGCCTGCGCGTCCGCGCGGAACGCTGGGTCGCCTTGCTTGGGCCGAAACTCTTCGCCCAGCACCACCACCGCATAGGCCGCAGGCTGGCCCAGGCCAGAGACCATGCTGCTCTCAATCAGCGGGTGAATATTGAGCAGGTTCTCAATGGGTGCCGGGGCCACGTACTTGCCTTTGGAGGTTTTGAACAACTCCTTCAGACGACCCGTCACCTTGAGCTGCCCGTCAGGGCGATTGGAACCCAGGTCACCGGTATGAAAGAAACCGTCCTCGGTAAAGCACTCGGCGTCCAGGTCCGGACGCTTGTAATAGCCCACCATCTGGCCTGGGGACTTGATCAAAATCTCGCCCTCAGGGCTGATACGGGCTTGCACGCCTGGGTTGGCAATGCCCACATAGCCGGGCTCGCTGAACGCGGGGGTGGCGCTGTGGGAATAGGCAAAGTCTTCGGTCATGCCCAGGCCTTCTAGCAGTTGCAGGCCCAGGCTGCGGTACCAGCGGATCAGCTCTGCGGGCAGGGGCGCCGAGCCGCTAAAGGCCAGCTTCGCCTGGTCCAGGCCCAGGGTTGTCAAAATCTTGCGCGCCACGATTTTGTTGAGGATAGGAATGCGCAGCATGATGGCCAGCTTGCGCGCAGGCATTTTGGAAAACACCCCCTGCTGGAACTTGAGCCACAGGCGTGGCACCGACACAAACAGCGTGGGCCGCGCGCGCCGCAAGTCGGCGGCAAAAGTGTCCAGCGACTCAGCAAAAAACACATGCACCTGGCCCACCACAAAGCTATTGCACTCGACTACCGCGCGCTCAAACACATGCGCCAGCGGCAAATACGAGAGCACGCGGTGCTCTTGCCCCGGCGAGATGACGCCGCCCATGTTTTGCGACACCGACAGCTCGGAGGCGGCGATGATGCGCTCAAAGCTGTGCATCACGCCCTTGGGCTGGCCGGTGGAGCCCGAGGTGTAAATCAGCATGGCCAGGTCGGTGCCCGCGCGCTGCGGAAAACCGGCCATGGGCGCGGTGCGCGCGGTGATGGCGTCCCAGCTGTCATACGGCGTGGCTGGCGCCAAGGGGAAGGCGATGCGCGGTATATCCGCGGGAACGCCAGGCTCTTGCTCAGGCCAGGTGTCGAGCTTGCCAACAAACAACAAGCTGGCCTCGCTGTGCTCCAGCACATAGCGGATGGTGGGCGCCGCCTCGGTGGGGAAGATGGCCACTGTGGTGTAGCCAGCCATCCAAATAGCCAGCTCGGCCATAAAGAAGTGGGCGCAGTTTTTGGACAAGATGCCAATGCGCGCGCCCGGCGCAAAGCCCAGGCCGTGCAAGTGGGTGGCCATGCGCCGCGCCTGTTCCATGGTCTGGCCCCAGGTGTAATCCACCACCTTGCCCTGGCCCACCGGCTGGGTGAGGTAGACCTGGTTGGCCAGGTTTTTTTCGTGCTCGTAGATGTAGTCCAGCAGCCGCTTGGGGTTTGTCATGAAAGTGTCTCCTTGGGTTTTATAGGGGGTTAATTGCAGGCATTAGGCGCAGGCCATGGGGTTGACGAGTAGCTGCCAGCGCCGCGGCAAGCCTTTACGAAAAAACCTTCATGGCGGGCTGGCTGCGCACCTTGGTGAACGTCAGGCCGTGCCGACCACGCCGCCATCGCAGGCAATGGTCTGGCCCACCACGTATTCCCCTGCCCGCGAGCACAGGAATATAGCCAGCCCGGCGATGTCTTGGGCAGTACCCACACGCCCGCTGGGATTGCGTTGGCCCACCGTATCCCAGTCCACGCCATCGGTGGCGCCGCCAAAGCCCACGCCGGTGCTCAGCATCCAGGTAGGAAAAGGACCGGGCGCGATGGCGTTGAAAAGAATACGTTCTTTGGTAAGGTGCGTCGCCATAAACCGGGTCAGATGGTGCACAGCCGCCTTCGATGCGCCATAGGAGAACGCATCAAAGGACGAGCTTTTGAGCCCATCAATCGAGCCAATGTTGATCACCCGTGCAGGGCTCTCGCCCTGCCCCGCCGCGCGCAAGAGCGGCAGCAGCTTTTGCGTCAAAAAGAACACGCCTTTGACGTTGGTGTCCATCACCTTGTCCCAGCCCACTTCGGGAAACTGGTCCAGCGGCGCGCCCCAGGAGGCCCCCGCGTTATTCACCAAAATATCGAGTTTGGCCTCGCGCTGGGCCAGTTGGGCCGCCAAGCTTTCCACGCCTGCCAGGGTGGACAGGTCGGCGGGCAAGGCGATGCACTCGCCGCCGTAGGCGGCGCTCAGGCGCTGGGCCGTGGCCTCGCAGGCATCCGCCTTGCGCGACGAGATATACACCTTAGCGCCCTGCGACAAAAAGCCCGCGGCAATCATCTCGCCAATGCCGCGCGAGCCGCCGGTCACCAAGGCGGTTTTGCCTTGGATAGAAAAGAGATTCGAAAAATTGAGGGTCATGGTAGGTCGGTGGTAAAAAATTAAGCAGTGGCCGTGCGGGCGCTGGCTGCTGCGGGTGCGGGTGCGGCTGGCAGCGTGCCCCAGGCCAGGGCCAGCTCGGTGCCCTGTTTGATGGCGTGTTTGGCGTCCAGCTCAGCGGCCTTGAACGCGCCGCCAATCAGGTGCACGGTGCAGCCTGCTGCCACCAGCGCGTCTTGCAGTTCGCGCTGCGGCTCTTGGCCCGCGCACACCACCACGGTGTCTGCGGGGATGGTGATTTCTTTGTCGCCCACCGTGATGTGCAGGCCCGCGTCGTCCACCCGGCGGTAGGTGACGCCGTTGAGCATTTCCACCGCGCGGTTTTTGAGCGAAGTGCGGTGAATCCAGCCCGTAGTCTTGCCCAAGCCGTCGCCCACCTTGCCCGCCTTGCGTTGCAGCAAATAGACCTTGCGCGGGCTTTTTTCGATGTGTGCGGCTTGCAGGCCCCCAGCGGTGGAATAGCTGGTGTCCACGCCCCACTCGGCAAAAAACTTGGCCTTGTTTTGGCTGGAACTTACGCCCGCGTGCATCAGGTATTCGGCTACGTCAAAGCCAATGCCGCCCGCGCCGATCAGCGCCACGGTGTGGCCCACGGCGCACTTATCACGAATCACGTCCAGGTAGCCCACTACCTTGGGGTGCTTGATGCCCTCGATCTCGGGCATGCGCGGGCTCACGCCTGTGGCCAATACGACTTGGGTAAAGCCCGCCTGGGCTAGCGACTCGGCGCTCACCTTGTGACCCAGTTGCAGCTTGACCCCAGTCAGTTCAATCTGCTTGCCAAAGTAGCGCAGGGTTTCATAAAACTCTTCTTTGCCCGGAATCTGCTTGGCAATGTTGAACTGGCCGCCAATCTCGCTGGCGGCGTCAAACAGCGTCACGTCAAGCCCCCGGCGCGCCGCCGTGGTGGCAAAGGCCAGTCCGGCCGGACCGGCGCCCACCACGGCCACACGCTCCCGCACTGGCGCGGGGGTCTCAACCATCAGCGTCTCGTGGCAGGCGCGCGGGTTGACCAGGCAGGAGGTGATCTTTCCGCCAAACGTGTGGTCCAGGCAGGCTTGGTTGCAGCCTATGCAGGTGTTGATCTGGTCGGCCTGGCCCGCAGCGGCCTTGTTCACAAACTCGGGGTCGGCCAAAAAAGGCCGCGCCATGGACACCATATCGGCCATGCCGTCGGCCAGCACCTGCTCGGCCACCTCGGGGGTGTTGATGCGGTTGGTGGCGATCAAGGGAATGTTGACCTTGCCCTTGAGCTGCTGCGTCACCCAGGCAAAAGCAGCGCGGGGTACCTTGGTGGCAATGGTGGGAATGCGCGCCTCGTGCCAGCCAATGCCGGTGTTCAAAATCGTCACACCCGCGGCCTCCAGCGCCTGGGCGAGTTGCACCACTTCTTCCAGCGTGGAGCCGCCTTCGACCAGGTCGAGCATGGACAGGCGAAAAATCACAATGAAGTTTGCACCCACCTTGGCGCGGGTGCGGCGCACGATTTCCAGCGGGAAGCGGATGCGGTTCTCGTAGCTTCCGCCCCAGGCGTCGTCGCGCTGGTTGGTGTGGGCGGCGATGAATTCATTGATCAGGTAGCCCTCCGAGCCCATGATTTCCACGCCGTCGTAGCCCGCGCTTTGCGCCAGGGCGGCCGCACGCACAAAGTCTTCTACGGTTTGCTCTACTTCTTCTGTGGTGAGCGCGTGGGGGCGAAAGGGATTGATGGGCGCCTTGATGGCGCTGGGCGCCACCAGCTCGGGGTGGTAGGCGTAGCGGCCAAAGTGCAAGATTTGCATGCAAATTTTGCCGCCCGCCGCGTGCACCGCCTGGGTGACGACCTTGTGCTTTTCGGCCTCCTCGGGGGTGGTCATGCGGGCGCCGCCGGGCATGGGGCGGGCGCGGTCGTTGGGCGCAATGCCGCCGGTCACCATCAGCGCCACGCCGCCGCGCGCCCGCTCGGCATAAAACGCCGCCATGCGCTCAAAGCCGTTTTTGGCCTCTTCCAGGCCCACGTGCATAGAGCCCATGAGCACGCGGTTTTTCAGGGTGGTAAAGCCCAAGTCCAGGGGGCTGAGCATCAGCGGGTAGGCGGTCATACAGCGTATTTTCCAGGGTGAATTCGGCGCGCCACCAAGCTTGGCGCCGCGCGAGTTTAGGCGAGTGCGGTTTGGCAAGATTGCTTTATGCGACAGCGTTTTCTAAGGCCCTTGTGTGGCGGCGCAAAACCAGCGCACAGAGGCGGCATGGCCCGCGCCGCCCGCCAAGTTAGGATGCTTGCTACCGATCAACGCACCCTACAAATCCCCATGAAAACCAAAGCCGCCGTCGCCTGGAAAGCAGGCCAGCCCCTGACCATTGAAACCGTGGACCTGCAAGGCCCGAAATTGGGCGAGGTGCTGGTGGAAATCAAGGCCACCGGCATCTGCCACACCGACTACTACACCCTGTCGGGCGCTGACCCGGAAGGCATCTTCCCGGCCATCCTGGGCCACGAGGGCGCGGGCATTGTGGTGGACGTGGGGCCGGGCGTGACCACGCTGAAAAAAGGCGACCACGTCATCCCGCTCTACACGCCCGAGTGCCGGGAATGCAAGTTTTGCCTGAGCCGCAAGACCAATCTGTGCCAGCGCATCCGCAGCACCCAGGGCAAGGGCCTGATGCCCGACGCCAGCAGCCGCTTCAGCCTGGACGGCAAGCCCATATTCCACTACATGGGCACCAGCACCTTTAGCAACTACACCGTGGTGCCGGAAATCGCCCTGGCCAAAATCCGCGAAGACGCCCCGTTTGACAAGGTCTGCTACATCGGCTGCGGCGTCACCACCGGCATTGGCGCGGTGCTGTTTACCGCCAAGGTGGAGGCTGGCGCCAACGTGGTGGTGTTCGGCCTGGGCGGCATTGGCCTGAACGTGATTCAGGGCGCAAAAATGGTGGGCGCGGACAAAATCATCGGCGTGGACATCAACCCGGCGCGCCAGGCCATGGCGCGCAAATTTGGCATGACCCATTTTTTGAACCCCAAAGACATCGAGGCCGCAGGCGGCAGTCTGGTGGACGCCATCGTGCAGCTCACCGACGGCGGCGCGGACTACAGCTTTGAGTGCATTGGCAACACCAAGGTGATGCGCCATGCGCTGGAATGCACGCACAAGGGCTGGGGCCGCAGCATCATCATCGGCGTGGCCGAAGCCGGTGCCGAGATCAGCACCCGGCCGTTTCAGCTGGTGACCGGGCGCAAGTGGGAAGGTTCAGCCTTTGGCGGCGCGCGCGGACGCACCGACGTGCCAAAAATCGTGGACTGGTACATGGACGGCAAGATCAATATTGACGACCTGATCACCCACACCATGCCGCTGGAAGACATCAACAAAGGCTTTGACCTGATGAAAAGCGGCGAATCCATCCGGGGCGTGGTGCTGTTCTAGGTCAGAACACCGGGGAACCGGGCGCTCCCATCGCGAGGCGCTTCAATCGCCGTGTTGGTCTTCCTGCGCATCGCGCTCGGCACGCGTGGCCGGGCGGGCAATTTTTTTCAACCGCACCAGGCGCGCGTGCTCGATGTCGTCTTTCTTGATCTGGCGCTCGGCGTCGATCTTTTGCCCCACCGCCAACCATTGGGAAAATTCGTCGGGCGTCTCCAGCGTCAGGCGCCCCAGACTGCCCGCGCGAAAGTCGTAAATCGCAATCTCCGCCGCTTTTTGCAGGTTGATGCGCCCGCCCGACTGCAAAGCACCGCGCTTTTTGCCAATGGCGGCCAGTACTTCTTCGTCGCTCATGCTGGAGACGCCTTCGATCTTGTAGCGCGCCTCCACCTCGTGCGGGTAATGCTGGCGCAGGTAGTCCAGCAGCTCCAGCGCCACTTCTTCTTCGTTAAACGCATTGCGCCCGATGGCGCCACTGGCGGCCAAGTTGTAGCCGCTCTTGGCCACGATGATGCGCGGCCACAGCACGCCGGGGGTGTCGTAGAGGTAAAAGTCGTCGGCAATGGTGATGCGCTGCTCGATTTTGGTGACCCCCGCCTCGTCGCCGGTTTTGGCCGAGCGCTTGCCCTTGAGGGTGTTGATCAGCGTGGACTTGCCCACATTGGGAATGCCGCAAATCAGCACCCGCATCGGTTTGGCCATGCCGCCGCGCTTGGGCGCCAGGGTGTGGCAGGCCGCCACCAGTGCGCGCGCAGGGGTGGACATGCTGGCATCCAGCCCCAAAGCCTGCACGCCCGGCTGGGCCTTGTAGTGCTCCAGCCAGAGCGCGGTGCGCGCCGGGTCGGCCAGGTCTTGCTTGTTGAGCACCTTGAGCGTGGGCTTGGCGCTGGTGATGTCGGCCAGCATGGGGTTGGCGCTGGAGCCGGGCAGACGTGCGTCGAGCAGCTCGATGACTACGTCAATGTCTTTGATGCGCTCGCCAATGGCTTTGCGCGTGAGGTGCATGTGGCCGGGAAACCATTGGATGGCCATGTTCTTATTCTTTCGCTGCTTGTATTGGGCCCCCGATTGTCCGGCAGTTCGGGCCCAGCGGCCCGAAGATGCCCACTGGCACTAGGCGCGTGTGGAGGGCTGCCCGAGGCGCTGGGGCGACAGGTACTGTTCCAGGTAGCGGTCAAAGGGAAGGCTGTCGGCCTGCTCCGTGTCACGCTGCGCCCGGCGCGAGGCCTCGGCCAGTTGCGCAAAGTGCGCCAGCGCGTGGGGTGCCAGCGGACTGGCCAACTCTTGCGCCTTGGTCTGCGCCGAATACCCTTTGGCAAAGGCGGAAAACGATCCGCCAAAGTCTTGCGACATGGCGCGCAAGACGCGCGCCGAGGGCAGCGTGTCGGGGTTTTGCAGGGCGTGCTCGGCATGCACAACGGCGTCAAGGTAGTCGGTGCCGCCATGCGCAGCGTCCAAGGCCTGCGCCAGGGGTGCAAACGAGCGCACCAGTTCCTGGCCCCAGTCGGTCAGGGTCACGGTGGCATCGCCACGCTCCAAGCGCAAGCCCGGTTCACGCCCGCGTTCGGCCACGCACTGCTGGTTGCGCGCCATGGCAGCAATTTCCTGGGGCGAGTCATCCGGACTGGGCTGGCTCAGGCAATGCAGCAAGAACACGTCCAAAAAGCGCAAAGTGCGGGGATTGATTCCGACCGGCTCGAACGGGTCCAGGTCCATCAGGCGCACCTCGACGTACTCCACGCCCCGCTCACGCAGCGCGTGCAAGGGACGCTCCCCCTGAAAGATCACCCGCTTGGGCCGGATGGTGCCGTAGAACTCGTTCTCGATTTGGAGCAAGCTGGTGGTGAGCTGCCGAAAGTGGCCGTCAGGCGCGCGCACGCCAATGGCTTGGTAAGGCGCATAGGGCACGGTCAGCGCCTGGTGCAAGGAACTGGCGTAGCCCTCCAGGCTGTTGTAGCTCACCGCCAGCGCGCTTTGGGCGTCGCTTTGGTAACCCAGGCGGCCCATGCGCAGCGAGGTGGCGTAGGGCAAACCCATGGTGCCCGGATGCAGCTCTTGCAGCGAATGGCTGCGCCCCGCCACAAACGAGTCGCACACCGCAGGCGAAGCGCCAAACAGGTAGAGCAACAAAAACGCGTGGCGGCGGAAGTTGCGGATCAGTCCGAAATAGGCCTGGCTCGACACGTCGGGCAAGGACCAGTTGTAGTGAATGCCAGAGATGGTTTGCATGCGCCGCCCGTAGCGGTAGCCCAGGCCACTGCGGTACACGGTCTTTGCCAGTCCGACATTGGAGCTGCCGTACTGGCCCAGGGGAATCGCGTCGTCGGCGGGCAGCTTGCAAGGCATGCTCGACACCCACAACATTTCGTCGCCCATGGATTGCAGGGTGAACTTTTGCACCTCGCGCAACTCGTCGATGCACGCCTGCACGCCCGCGTGCACTCCGGTAATGAGTTCGACCTGCGACTCGCTGAAATCGGTGGTGATATGCGGGTGGGTCAGCGCAGAACCGAGCTCCGCAGGGTGCGGGCTCATGGCCAGCGAACCGTCAGGCTTGCAGCGCAGACTTTCTTTTTCTATACCCCGACGAATGCCGCGCAATTGCTGCGTATTCATACCGCCCAAGGCGGGTTTGCGTTCAATCATGCCAACAGGCCCTCGTGTTCCATCCAACGGCTTTGACGGTAGCACAACCTCGTGTACGTCGGGTGGTAGCAGGCTATTGCAATCCACCGAAGCCGCCGCCTTCTAAGGCCTTATGACAAATGCTGGCTGGCGCGCCCAATTTCAAGTGCCCCTTGGGCGGCGCCGCTGGCGGGCACGCTTGCGCCGCTGCCGTCCACCACCGTAGCCAAGGCAGCGTGCAGTTGCTCGGGCGCGTCGCCATCCAGGCCAATCCAGCTGCCTTGAGTCAGCGTAATTTGCGCTGCCTCCACGCTTCCTGCGCCAGCGCACAAAGTAGTGCGGTTCGGCGCATCCTGGCCCACCAGCACCAGCATCGCGGGTACGACAGCCTCGGGCTTGAGAGCGGCCAGCACCTGAGGTGGCATCAGGTCTTCGGTCATGCGGGTGGCCGCCGTAGGCGCCAGGCAATTGACGTGAATATGGTGCTTGGCGCCTTCAATCGACAGGGTTTGCATCAGGCCCACCAGCGCCATTTTGGCCGCGCCGTAGTTGCTTTGGCCAAAGTTGCCATACAAGCCGCTGCTCGATGTGGTCATGAGAATACGCCCGTATTTTTGCGCCACCATGTGTGGCCACACGGCCTTGGTGCAATGCACCGCGCCCATCAGGTGCACTTCCATGACCATGCGAAAGTCGTCCAGTTCCATCTTGGCAAAGCTTTTGTCCCGCAGGATGCCGGCGTTGTTGACCAAAATATCGACACGGCCCCAAGCGTCTACCGCCTGTTGCACCATGGCTTGCACTGCGGCGTAGTCCGTGACGGACGCGCCATTGGCCATTGCAACGCCGCCGGCGGCCTCGATTTCGGCCACCACGGCCTGCGCAGCGGACACCGAGCCGCCGGAGCCGTCACGCGCGCCGCCCAAGTCATTGACCACCACCTTGGCGCCGCGCGCTGCCAGCGCCAAGGCGTGAAGCCGTCCGAGGCCACCGCCAGCGCCGGTCACAATGGCTACACGGTTTTTGAAGTCCAAGACCATAAAATTCTCTCCCAAGGTTGCCTGGGGCCGTTGCAGCCCACAAAAATGACGCTGACTCTACTGCACAGCGTCCCGCAACGTTTCTAACACCGCAACGAATGTGACACCCATGGAACTCAACTCCGACATCCCCACCCAGCCCCCGCGCGACGCGGCTACCGTGGTCCTTCTGCGCGACGGCGCGCACGGTCTGGAGGTGTTTTTGGTCAAGCGCCACGGCCTGTCCGACGTGCTGGGCGGCGCCTATGTGTTTCCAGGTGGCAAGCTCGACGCCGCAGACTGCGAGGCAGCGCACCACGCCCACTTTGACCGCGCACCCCAGGCCTTGCACGCATCCCTGGGCGAAAGCGAGACCGACCAGGCCACCGCCTGCGGCCTGTTTGTGGCCGCAGTGCGCGAAACGTTCGAAGAGTCCGGCGTCTTGCTTGCGGCAGCCACCGGGCCCAACGGCGCACAGCCTTTGGCCAGTCACGAGTTTCACGCCCGCCTGGCCGCACAACAACTGCGCCTGCACACCAGCGCCGTGCAACCCTGGACGCGCTGGATCACCCCGCGCATGCCCTCGGTCACCAACAAGCGCTTTGACACACGGTTTTTTATCGCGGCCATGCCCCCGGACCAGTTGGCGGCACATGACAACGTGGAGACCACCCAAAGCGCGTGGCTGGCGCCGCGTACGGCGCTTGCGCAGTACTGGAGCCGGGAGATTGAACTGGCTCCTCCCCAAATCATGAGCCTGGCGCATTTATCGCGCCACGCCACGGTAGCCAGTGCGCTGGCCGAGGCGGCAAGCCGCCCACCACCAGTCATCATGCCCGAGGCCTTCAACGAGGCTGGGGAGCGGGTCATCTGCTACCCCGGTGATCCGCGGCATTCGGTGGCTAAGCGCGCCCTGCCAGGCCCCTCCCGCATCTTTTGGCGCAACAAGCGCTTCGAGGCTGACGGCGGGTTTGACGCACTTTTCGCCTAGCGTACCTTGGCGCCTAAGCCGCCACCGGTGTACGAATCAAGTGGTCAAAAGCGCTGAGTGCGGCCTTGGAGCCGTCGCCCGCAGCAATGACGATTTGCTTGAAAGGCACCGTCGTGCAGTCCCCGGCCGCGAAAACGCCAGGCACATTGGTATGACCTTTGGCGTCCACCACGATTTCGCCGAATTTGCTCAGTTCGACCGTGCCCTTGAGCCACTCAGTATTGGGCACCAAGCCGATTTGCACGAACACGCCCTCCAGGGCTTCGTGGTGCTCTGCGCCGGTGGCGCGGTCCTTAAAGCGCAGGCCGTTGACTTTTCCCTCGGCCCCCGTAACTTCGGTCGTCTGGGCGTTGGTGTGAATGGACACGTTGGACAGGCTTTTCAGCTTGTTGACCAAGACCGCGTCTGCCTTAAGCTGGTCGGCAAACTCCACGAGCGTCACATGGGAAACGATGCCAGCGAGGTCAATGGCCGCTTCCACACCTGAGTTGCCGCCGCCAATGACGGCAGTGCGTTTGCCTTTGAACAAGGGGCCGTCACAGTGGGGGCAGTAGGCCACGCCTTTGTTTTTGTAGGTTTCTTCCCCCGGCACATTGACGTTGCGCCAGCGCGCGCCTGTGGACAGAATGACCGTCTTGGCCTTTAGGCTGCCGCCGTTGGCCATCACGACCTCGGTCAGGCCGCCTGGCTCGGCGGCTGGCACCAGCTTGGTCGCTTCTTGGAGGTTCATGATCTCCACGCCATAAGCGCGGGTCTGGGCTTCGAGGGCAGCGGCAAACTTCGGGCCATCGGTTTCCAGCACAGAGATGTAGTTTTCAATCGCCAAGGTGTCGTTCACCTGGCCACCAAAGCGTGCAGCAGCAATACCCACGCGAATGCCCTTGCGCGCCGCATACACGGCGGCCGCAGCACCGGCCGGACCGCCGCCGATGATGAGCACGTCATACGGGTCTTTGGCCGACAACTTGGCTGCGTCCTTGTCGGCAGCGCCAGTATCGAGCTTGGCCACAATTTCTTCTACCAGCATGCGGCCATTGCCAAACAAAGCGCCGTTGAGGTAAATGCTGGGCACGGCCATGATTTCGCGGTCGTTGACCTCCTGCTGGAAGGCGCCGCCTTCAATGACTGTGGTCTTGACCCGGGGGTTCTGGATCGCCATCAGGCTCAGCGCCTGCACGACGTCGGGGCAGTTGTGGCAGGTCAGGCTCATGTAGACCTCGAACTTGAAGTCCTCACCCGCTGCGGGACGCAAGGCCTTAATCTGGTCAATCACATCCTGCTCTACCTTAGGCGGGTGGCCGCCGGTCCACAACAAGGCCAGCACTAGCGAGGTGAATTCATGGCCTAAGGGCAACCCGGCAAAGCGCAGGCTGGTGTCTGCGCCCACGCGCCGGAGCGAAAAAGAGGGCTTGCGCGCGTCCTGGCCGTCGTAGCGCACGGAAATTTTGTCACTGCGCAGGCTTTGGATCGTCTGCAGAAGTTCGCGCATCTCGGTGGAGTTGCTGTCATCACCCAACGACGCCACGATCTCCATCGGGAGCGTCACGCGTTCGAGGTAAGCCGCGAGCTGGGATTGGAGGGCGTCGTCAAGCATGGTGGTTCCTTTGAATATAGGGGGCGGCGTCTGATGAAAATCGCGTGCAGACGACGCGGGTTAAAGGCAAAAAAAAGCCGGACGGCCCGCTGCGCATGCAGCAAGACGCGGTCCGGCAGGCGAGCGCACCAGGCGCTCTGCCGTTCACAGCCCGTGGCTTAGATCTTGCCAACCAGGTCCAGCGATGGGGTGATGGTCTTGGCGCCTTCGTTCCACTTGGCGGGGCACACTTGGCCGGGGTGGGCGGCGGTGTACTGGGCGGCTTTGAGCTTGCGCAGGGTTTCCTTGACATCACGGGCGATTTCGTTGGAATGCACTTCCATGGTCTTGATGTGACCTTCGGGGTTGATGATGAAGGTACCGCGCAATGCCAAGCCTTCTTCGTCGATATGCACGTCAAACGCACGGGTCAGGGCGTGCGTAGGGTCACCGATCAGGGCGAACTGGGCCTTGCCAACGGCGGGGGACGTTTCGTGCCACACCTTGTGCGCGAAATGGGTGTCGGTAGTCACGATGTAGACGTCGGCGCCCACTTTTTGGAATTCAGCGTAGTTGTCGGCTGCGTCTTCGACTTCGGTAGGGCAGTTGAAGGTGAACGCTGCTGGCATGAAGATGAACACGTTCCACTTGCCCTTGATGGACTCGTTGGTGACGGTAACAAATTTGCCGTTGTGGAAGGCTTCGTTTTTGAAGGCCTGGACAGGGGTGTTGATCAATGACATGGTAATTTCCTCTAGGTGTTGAAGTTCAACAGGTGAACGGACAAATTTTAGGGTGCTCAGCACATTCATTGGGTTGATTGAGTCAATCATCCTGATTGCCAAAGGCTATTTGCAATTCACAAATCTTTGTCAGCGCGAAGGCGTGTTGTGCTTGCTTGGCCAGGAGTCGCTCAGCCACTCACGGAGGAACTCGCGTCCCCACATTACGCCCGCCAATCGCCTATCTCGGGAGTGGCACCAAGCACCTCCTCCAGCGAGGTAAGCCCCTCTGCCACCCGCAACGCACCCGCCAGCCGCAGCGGGCGCATGCCATCGGCTATTGCTTGGCGGCGCAATGCACCTGTATCGGGCTGGGCGTTGACCAGCGCCTTGAGCGGCTCGGTCAGCACCAAAAGCTCGTACAAGCCCATTCGGCTGCGAAATCCGCTCATCCTGCAGTCCACACAACCCACCGCCTTGAACGGCCGGTATTCCCCGTTGAGGGACCAGGGCTTGATGGCATCCTCCAGGCTGGTGGACGGCGCATCCGCGTCGGGTACTTTGCAGCGGGTGCACAAAGTGCGTACCAGGCGCTGAGCCAACACGCCCAACATGGTCGCGTTAACCAAGTACGGCGCGACTCCAAGCTCAATCAGACGGGTGATGGCCGAAGGCGCGTCGTTGGTGTGCAGGGTGGAAAACACCAGGTGCCCTGTCAGTGCCGCCTGGACGGCCATCTCGGCGGTCTCCAGGTCACGGATTTCACCGACCATGATGACGTCTGGGTCTTGGCGCATGAGCGCGCGCACGCCCTGGGCAAAGCTGAAGTCCAGCTGCGGCTGCACCTGGGTCTGGTTGAAAGAGGGTTCGACCATCTCGATCGGGTCTTCCACGGTGCTGACGTTGATTTCTTCGGTGGCGACCCGCTTGAGGGTGGAATACAGCGTAGTGGTTTTGCCCGAGCCGGTGGGGCCGGTGACCAAAATAATGCCGTGCGGCTTTTCCAGCAAGGCTTCCCAGCGCTGGGCGTCGTGCGCTGCAAACCCCAGAGCGTCAAGGTCCTTGACGGTGTTTTCCGGGTCAAAAATGCGCATCACCATTTTTTCGCCAAACGCCGTGGGCAGCGTGGACAGGCGCATCTCGATTTCGTTGCCCTTGGCGTCGCGGGCCTTGATGCGTCCATCCTGCGGTCGGCGACGCTCGATCACGTCCATGCGCGCCAATATCTTGATGCGCGAAGTCATAGCCAGCATCACTGCCGGTGGCAGTTGGTAC
Source organism: Comamonadaceae bacterium (assembly GCA_947450895.1). Lineage (GTDB taxonomy): Bacteria > Pseudomonadota > Gammaproteobacteria > Burkholderiales > Burkholderiaceae_C > Allorhodoferax. The sequence goes on from CANFWT010000003.1 coordinate 51,494, forward strand.
ACGGGGTGCAGCACGCCGTCGATACGGAAGCGGATGACGCACTGGTCGCGCCGGGGCTCGAGGTGAATGTCGCTGGCGCGCATGTCAAAGGCGTATTGCCACAACCAGTCCACCACCATCACAACGCTTTGGTCATTGGCGTCGAGTTGCTTGTTGGTTCGGCCGAGTTCCACCAACTGCTCAAAGCTGACGTTGGCCGGTCCGCCCTTGTTCATGGCAGTGCGCACCGATTGCGCCAGCGCGTAAAACTCGGCGGTGTAGCGCGCGATGTCCTGCGGGTTGCAGAGCACCATACGCACCCGACGCCGGGTCTGCCGCTCCACTTCAGCTATCCAATCGGTCGCAAAAGGCTCCGCCGTTGCCACTACGATTTCGTTCGCTGTGACCGCCAAGGGCAGTACCTTGTGGCGCTGCGCATAGGCTGCCGCAAAGGCGTCAGCCACCTTGCTCACATCCACCTTCAGCGGATCGATGCGCAAGTACGCCAACCCAGCGCGCGGCGCCAGCCAGGCGAGCAAGGCTTCGGCGTCCAGCAGCTTGTCGTCCGATGCCCTGCGCAAACCCAAGCTGGCCAAGCGCAGCACGGGGTGCTGTGCACTTTCGCCCTGAGCGCAGCGGGCGCTGGCACGTGCAGCCTCCTCAGGTGAAATCAGCTTGTCAGCCTGCATCCAGAGGATCAGGCGCTGCCAGTCCAAAGCGCCGCGATGGCGTAGGGCGGCAAGCGCAAGTGGAGCTGCAGAGGACGTCATGGAACGATAGGCTTGAATCCGCGCACCCACTTGGTGGCGGGCAGGCCCCAGTGGGACTCGATAAAGGTGGCGCGTTCGGTCAGGGCCGCGCGGCTGGGGCGGCTGGGCGTACGCTGGGCCAGCACCACGGTGTTGCCCTCGCGGGTGGCTTTGAAGGCCCAAATGGCATCCCGACCAAACGCCGCAGCAATCTTGTCCACGCTTTTGTCAAAACTGGAGCTGCGGCCAAACAGGTTGACGGTCATGCAACCCTCGTCGGTCAGGGTCTTGCGGCAATCGGCGTAAAAATCAGGCGAGTCAAGCACCGGAGCTGCGGCCTCTTCGTCGTACAGGTCCACTTGCAGCGCATCCACCGTGCCCAGCCAGCGGGGCTTTTGGATCTCTTGCGCGGCATCGGCCAGCACCACCTGCATGCGGGCGTTGTCGGCCGGCAGCTTGAACCAGCCCCGGCAAGCTTGCAGCACCTGGGGGTTGAGCTCGATGGCCGTGGTTTGCATGCGAATTTCTTTGTGGCAAAACTTGGTCAGTGAACCCGCACCCAAGCCCAGTTGCAGCGCCTGGCGCTTGGGCGCGGTGGCGGGGTCCATCAACAAGAGCCACGCCATCATGCGCTGGATATATTCGTGCACCAGCAGGTAGGGCGCGTCCAGCAGCATCGAGCCCTGGATCCACGCGCTGCCCAAATGCAGGTGGCGCACCGGCCCCTCTTCGGAAAAGTTCACTTCTGGCAAGGTGTCCATGGTCATTTGTTTCATCATAGTAGGTCACAGCAACGCGGCCAGTTTAGGCAGCGCGGTTTGGGCATTGCGCCAGACGGCCTCCTGGAGCTCTGCCACCTCCAAGCCCCGCAGCTGGGCCAGCACCTGGGCGATAAGGGGAATTTCTGCTGGCGCATTGCGGCCTTGGGGCACACCACTTTGACGGGCTTGGGCGGTGGTGTACAGCCACTGGGGAGGAATGTCGGGCGCGTCTGTCTCTAACACCAGCGCGTCCAGCGGCAGGGTTTGCGCCAGACGGCGCAGTTGCAAAGCGGGCTCAAAGGTAAGCGCGCCGCCAAAGCCAAGCTTGAAACCCAGGTCGATAAACGCCTGGGCTTGCACCAAGCTCCCGTTAAAAGCATGGGCGATCCCCGTCCAGCCCGCACTCGCTTGGGATTGGCGCAGGAATTTGAGCAACCGGTCGGCGCTGCGGCGCACGTGCAGCACCACGGGAAGGCCTGCGTCGGCGGCCAGTTGCAGTTGCGCGCGGTAAAAATACTCCTGTTTTTCACGCAATAGCGGCGTACACAGGGCGGGCACAAAAAAATCCAGTCCGATTTCCCCCACCGCCACCAGGTGCGGGTCGTCCCGGCGCAACTGCAATTGCACCCCCAGCGCCTGCAAATCGGCCTCGGTGGCGTGTGGCACGTACAGCGGATGGATACCTAGGCAATAGCTGTCGCCCCAGCGATGTGCCAGCGCACGCACCGTATCCCAGTTGGCGGCCTCCACTGCGGGAATCACGCAATGCGCCACACCCGCCTCTCGCGCTGTGCGGCGCACCGCGTCTGCCGCATCGGTGCTGCCAAACTCTGGCGCGTCCAGGTGGCAATGGGTGTCGAGCCAGGGCATGTTCAAAAAAGCGCTGGCGCACGCAAGTCGCAATCCCGTGCGCCAACGCCCATCAGTCCGTCGCCAAGGCTTGCAATTGGCCTTGGTCCAGGCGCAATTGCCGGCTGCAGCGCTGCGCCAGTGCGGCGTCGTGGGTGACCAGCACAAACGCGGTGCCGTGTTCACGCGCCAAGTCCACCATCAGGTCAAACACCCCGTCCGCGGTGCGCCGGTCCAGGTTACCGGTGGGCTCGTCGGCCAAGACGCAGTCGGGCCGCGTAACCAGTGCCCGGGCAATCGCCACACGCTGGCGTTCACCTCCGGAGAGTTCAGCTGGGCGGTGGTGCAATCGATGGGCCAGACCCACGCGCCCGAGCATCGCACTGGCCTGCGCCATGGCCTTCGCGGGCTCTGCGCGGCGTATGGTCAGCGGCATGGCGACGTTTTCCAGTGCACTGAATTCCGGCAAAAGATGGTGGAACTGGTAGACGAAGCCCAGGTGCTGGTTGCGCAGGCGTCCCTGAGCTGCCGGGTTCAGGTTCGCAAGCGCCTCACCACACAGGCGCACGCTGCCGCCACTGGGCGCATCCAGGCCACCAAGCAAATGCAGCAAGGTGCTTTTGCCCGAACCCGAGGCGCCCACAATGGCCAGGGTTTCTCCGCGCCGCACCTCCAGGTCTACCCCCTGCAGCACGGTCACATCCAGGCGTCCTTCAGAAAAACGTTTGCGCAAGCCTTGGCATTGCAGGATGAGGTTGGGTTTATTCATAGCGCAGCGCCTCGGCCGGGTTGATTTGCGAGGCGCGCCAGCTCGGGTACAACGTAGCGATAAACGCCATGGCCAGGCTGATCAAAGCCACGGGCAGGATGTCAGCGCGCTGCGGATCACTGGGCATGCGGCTGATCAGGTAAATATCTTGCGGCAAAAACGTGGCGCCCAGCAGGTGCTCCAGTGCGGGCACGATGACGTCGATATTGAAGGCCACGCCCAAGCCCAGTAGCAAGCCCGCGCCGGTGCCAATGACTCCCACCATCGCCCCTTGCACCATAAAAATGCCCATGATGCTGCCCGGGCTGGCGCCCAGGGTGCGCAATATCGCAATGTCGGCGCGCTTGTCGGTGACCGTCATCACCAGGGTGCTGACCAGGTTGAACGCGGCCACCGCCACGATCAGCGTGAGGATGATGAACATCATGCGTTTTTCCACCTGCACGGCGGCAAACCAGCTGCGGTTTTGCCGCGTCCAGTCGCGCACCAAGAAGCCGCTGCCCAGTGCGTCGCTGAGATCCTGGGCCACACGCCGCGCCTGGTGCAGGTCATGCAACTTCAGCCGCACGCCGGTGGGGCCTTCCAGGCGGAAAATCTTGGCTCCGTCCTGCCAATGGACCAGCGCCAGTGTGGAGTCGTATTCAAAGTGCCCGGAATCAAAGGTACCCACCACCGTCATTTGCTTCAAGCGCGGCACCACGCCGGCCGGAGTCACCTGGCCACTGGGAGCCACCAAGGTGACCACGTCGCCGGTGTGTACACCCATGGAGCGGGCCAGTTCACCCCCGAGCACCACGCCAAAGCCACCAGGTTGAAGTTGCTGCAGCACGGCTTGCTGGCCAGGCGTGGCCAGGTCGGTGACCTCGGGCTCCAAGGCCGGGTCAATGCCGCGTACCAGCACGCCTTTCATGTCCTCCCCGCGCGCCAGCAAAGCCTGGGCAGCAATAAATGGCGCTGCACCCATGACCTGCGGGTTCGCGCGCGCTTGCGCCATGGTTTGGGCGGCGTCAGGCAGCGCTACGCCGCCCAGGGCGTAAATCTCGACGTGCGAGACCACGCTGAGCATGCGGTCGCGCACCTCTTTTTGAAAGCCGTTCATCACGCTCAGAACAATGATCAACGCCGCCACCCCCAGCGCAATGCCCAGCATGGATACGCCCGAGATGAAGGAGATAAAGCCGTTGCGCCGGGTGGAGCGGCCTGCGCGCGTGTAACGCCAGCCGATACGCAACTCAAAAGGGAGGGAGGGTAGGAGGGACTTCACACGTTGGATTGTCGCAGGGCCAGGCCTTGGCAGGGGCGTCGGTGCGACACAATCGGGTGATGCACCTTGTGATTCCCTGCGCCACAGCCCCCGGCCCCCAATGCCAGGCAACTCTGGAGCGGCTCGAACTGCCCCAGCTACGCACCCTGCTGCGCGTCCTTCCCCCCGCCAACGCGCTGTACGGGGAGGACGAGGACCTGTCACCTTTGCACGAGCGCGTGTTGTCACACGACGCTTTTGCCGATGGCCTCATCCCCTGGGCGGCGATGCGCGCAGCCAACCTGCCCCTGTTCAAACCCAGCGCCGCCTACGGCCTGGTAAACCCATGCCACCTGACGGTGCATGCCGACCACATCGCCATGCAAGACCCGGCCAGGCTGGGCCTGATGGAGGCCGAGTCGCGGGCCTTGCTTATGGCCATGCAGCCCTACTTTCTGGAAGACGGCCTCACGCTGCACTGGCTGCAAACTGACACCTGGTTGGTCGAGGGTGAAGCCCTGCGCGGCTTGGCCACGGCCTCGCTGGAGCGGGTGCGCGGTCAGCCGGTGGACCGCTGGATGCCGCGCCAAGACGCCGCCAAACTGGTGCGCCGCCTGCAGAATGAGATGCAAATGCTGCTCTACACCCACCCGATCAACGACGCCCGTGTGGCCCGTGGCGCGCCCATGGTCAACTCGTTTTGGCTCAGCGGCACCGGCGACTTGCCCCCCAATCCAGTGCCCCTGTTGCAGGCCACTGTGCTCAATGCCCTGGCGGCCCCGGCACTGCGCGACGACGCCCTGGCCTGGGCGCAGGCGTGGCAAGCCGTGGATGCAGGTCCGCTGGCCGAGTTGGCGGCGGCGCTCAAAAATAACCAGACGCCGGGCGCTGCCCCCATCGCCGTCACCCTGTGCGGCAGCCACCGCGCCCAAACTTGGCGCCAGCAGCCGCGCAGCCTCTGGCGTCGGCTCACCGGTGTTTTTGACGCCACCCGCCCAGCAACCATTTTGAAGACGCTATGAACATCATCCCCCGCGACATCCCTCCGCGCAGCGTCTGGGCGCTCGAACAAGCGGGCGTCCACCCGCTGCTGGCCCAGCTCTACGCCGCGCGGGGAGTTACCCGCCCCGACGAGCTGGACAACGCCCTGGCCAAGCTGCTGCCACCTAGCGGCCTAAAAGGCATTAGCGAAGCCGCCGTCTTGCTGGCCGACGCCATTGCCGGGCAGAAGCGCCTGTGCATCGTGGCCGACTACGACTGCGACGGCGCCACCGCCTGTGCCGTGGCCGTGCGCGGTCTGCGCCTGCTGGGCGCCCAGCACGTCAACTACCTGGTGCCCGACCGCGTGGTGGACGGCTACGGCCTGACTGCGCCCATCGCCCAGCGCGTGTTTGAGCAGGGCGCCGATGTGCTGATCACGGTGGACAACGGCATTGCCAGCATCGAGGGCGTGGCCCACGCCAAAGCGTTGGGCCTGCAGGTGCTGGTCACCGACCACCACCTTCCCGCTGCCGCCCTGCCCCAAGCCGACGTCATCGTCAACCCGAACCAGCCCGGCTGCACTTTTGAGAGCAAAGCGATGGCGGGGGTGGGCGTAATGTTTTACGTACTGCTGGCGCTGCGCAGCGAACTGCGGGCGCGCGGCGTGTTTGATGCCGCCACCCAACCCAAACTTGACGCACTTCTACCCTTGGTCGCACTCGGCACGGTGGCCGACGTGGTGCGCCTGGACGCCAACAACCGCCGCCTGGTCGCCCAGGGCCTCAAACGCGTGCGCGCGCTGGCCATGCCCGCCGGGCTGGCGGCACTGTTTGTCGCCTCGGGCCGCCAAGCAGCCGCTGCCACCACGTTTGACTTTGGCTTTGCCCTGGGGCCGCGCATCAACGCCGCCGGGCGCCTGTCGGACATGACGCTGGGCATTGAATGCTTGCTCACCGACGACCCTGCGCGCGCCGACGAGCTGGCGCGCACGCTCGACGGCATCAACCGCGAACGCCGGGTGATTGAGGGCGATATGCGCGAACAGGCGATGTTGGTGGCCGAGTCGCTGTTTGACGAAGGCGACGAACCGCCCCCGGCGATTTGCGTGTTTGACCCCGATTTCCACGAAGGCGTGGTCGGCATCGTGGCCTCGCGCATCAAGGACAAGCTGCACCGCCCCACGTTTGTGTTTGCAGCCAGCCAAGCGCCGGGCAAGGAGCATGAACTCAAGGGCTCGGGCCGCTCGATTCCCGGCTTTCACCTGCGCGACGCGCTGGACCTGGTGGCCAAGCGCTACCCCGGCGTGTTGCTGCGATTTGGCGGCCACGCCATGGCGGCGGGCTGCACCATTGCCGAAGAGCATTTGGACACCTTTGAGCAAGGCCTGATCGAAGTCGCCCACGAATGGCTGGACGCCGCCACCCTGCAACGCCGCCTGGCCACCGACGGCCCGCTCTTGCCCACCTACCGCCGGGTGGACCTGGTCGACACCCTGCACCAAGCCGTCTGGGGCCAAGGCTTTGCCGCCCCCACCTTTAGTGAGGAGGTGGAAGTCATCTCGCAACGCCTGGTGGGCGAAAAACACCTGTCCCTCAAACTCAAGCACCAGGGCGAACCGGTAGACGCCATCTGGTTCGGCCACACCGAGCCCCTGCCCGCCAAAGTGACCATGGCTTTTCGCCTGGACGCCGATGAGTGGAACGGGGTGCGGCGGGTGAAGTTTTTTGTGGAAGCGGTGCAGGACTGACCGCCCGATACGGGCTTACTTCCAGCGAACCGGCTCGATCTCCACCGTATTGCGGTCGTCGCTGAGCGTCAAGGCGCCTTCTTGCACCGTGGCTTGCAACTGCATGCTGCGCTGGGCCAAAGGGATCAGCGCTTGGGACGCGAGAGTGGGAATGCGGTAGACGCGCAGGTTTTTGGGGCGGCTGAGTTTGGCTTCCATGGTGCGCCACCACACCTCGGCCGCATGGTTAAAGCAGTACAACACCACATGGTCGGCCTTGCCGCAGGCTTTGATCAGCGGCTTGTCCTCGGGCTGGCCCACTTCCATCCAGAGTTTGATCTGACCCGTGAAGTCGCGCAGCCAGATATCGGGCTCGTCGGGGTCGGACAAACCGGCGCCAAAGGCCAGCGTGCCGTCGCCGCCGCACACGGTTTGCAACTCATGCGCGTGCAGGGCCAGGGCAACCAGGCGCACCATCATGCGCTCATCGGTCTCGCTGGGATGGCGGGCCAGCATCATGGGGTGGTCGGCGTAGTAGCTGTGGGCGATGTCTGCGATTTGCAGATGGGCTTTGAAGATCGTTGATTTAATGGCCATGCGTCGATTGTGACGGATGACCCCGGCGCCTAAAACCGGGCTCGGGCGGCTGTCAGAATGGCTGCGATTGCGGCGCTGGTGTTGCCGCCTGATCTTTCCACCCTCGCTTTGAGAAACCGCTATGACCCCCCATTCACTCACGATTTTGACCGGCGCCTCGCGCGGCATGGGCCACGCCATGGCCGAGCAACTGCTGCAGAGCGGCGCGCATCTGCTGTGCATTTCGCGCCAAACCAGCGCCGATCTGGCGGCGCTGGCCGCTCAGCGCGGGGCGCAGCTTGAACAATGGAGCGCCGACCTGGCCGACGCCGCGCCGGTGTCCCAGCGCCTCGCCGCTTGGTTGGCAGCCCGGGACCCGGCTGCGCTGGCCAGCGCCACGCTGATCAACAACGCGGGCGTCATACCGGCGCTCACGCCGCTGCGCGACAACACGTCGGCTGACCTCGCCAATGCACTGCGGGTAGGGCTGGAGGCGCCGATGCAACTGTGCGCGGCCTTCTTGCACGCCACCCAGGGCTGGACAGTGCCGCGCAAAGTGCTCAATATTTCCTCGGGGTTGGGCCGCCGGCCCATGGCATCGTCTGGCGCGTATTGCGCAGCCAAGGCGGGCATGGACCATTTCACCCGCTGCCTCGCGCTGGACGAGGCCCTGCAAGCCCACGGCGCAAAGGTGTGTTCGCTAGCGCCCGGCGTGGTGGACACCGACATGCAGGTGCAGCTGCGCGGGGCAGACCCCAAGGTCTTTCCCGACTTGGCTAACTTTGCCGGTCTGCACGCCCAAGGCCAGCTGGCCAGCCCGCAGGCAGCAGCAGCGCGGGTGCTGGCCTATCTGGCGCGGGCGGACTTTGGCGCCGAACCGGTGGCCGACGCACGGGGCTAGCGGGCAGGCGTGTAACAGGCAGGCAGCGGCTTGATCTGAAAAAACTTTCATGATGAAGGTGCTGCGCACCCTTATGAAAGTTGGTCATGCTTTAGTACACCTCAGGCACGATCATGGACTGCGGCACGGGCTGGCGCTCGTAGTCCTCGTGGCGCACGCGCTCAGGCACCACCACCGACGGGTGTTCAATCTCCACGTAAGGCATTTGCTGCAACAAGTGGTGGATGCAGTTCAGGCGCGCTTTTTTCTTGTCCACGGCCTGCACGATCCACCAGGGCGCCTCGGGGATATGGGTGCGCTCAAGCATTACTTCTTTGGCGCGGGTGTAGTCCTCCCAGCGGCTGCGCGACTCCAGGTCCATGGGGCTGAGCTTCCACTGCTTGAGTGGGTCGTGGATGCGGCCTAAAAAGCGCGAATACTGCTCGTCGTCCGAGATAGAAAACCAGTATTTGATGACCTGGATGCCTGAGCGCACCAGCATTTTTTCAAACTCGGGCACGGTGCGAAAAAACTCTTCGTACTGCTCGTCGTTGCAAAAGCCCATCACCCGCTCTACGCCTGCGCGGTTGTACCAACTGCGGTCAAACAGCACGATTTCACCGGCGGCGGGCAGGTGCGACACATAGCGCTGGAAGTACCACTGGGTGCGTTCGCGGTCATTGGGCGCGGGCAGCGCAGCGACGCGGCAGACGCGGGGGTTGAGCCGCTGCGTGATGCGCTTGATGGCGCCGCCCTTGCCGGCGGCGTCGCGCCCTTCAAATAGCACCACCACTTTGTGGCCGGTGTGCATCACCCAGTCTTGCAGCTTGACCAGCTCGCCTTGCAAGCGAAACAGCTCGCGGAAATACATTTTTCGGGCGTCGTGGTCGGCCTGCGTGGGAGCGTCCAGGCAGCCGGAGTGACCATCGTCGAGCTCCATTTCGAGTTCTTCGTCAAAACTGTCGAGCATGTCGCTTCGTATGCGGCGGATCAATTCGTCGTTGGTGGGGTTCACGGGCTCATCCAATCAATGTTTGTGGTCAGGCTACCCACCAAATATGTCAAAAATATGTCATTTCAATGATTGCAATCGATGGCGCAGTTCGTGTGACATGCCAGCGTAAGGCGGATGTAGAGATTAATTGGCACACTGGCGCAGTGAGGCGTACAGCGCCAACCCAGAAACACTCCCTTGAAAGGAAACCCACCATGTCCCGTGAAGTTGTAGTCGTCAGCGCCGTGCGCACCGCCATTGGCACCTTTGGCGGCAGTTTGAAAGACATCGCCCCCACCGATCTGGCCGCGCACGTGGTGCGTGAATCGCTGTCGCGCGCGCAGGTAGAAGGCAAAGACGTGGGCCACGTGGTGTTTGGCCATGTGGTCAACACCGAACCCAAGGACATGTATTTGTCCCGCGTGGCGGCCATCCATGGCGGCTGCGCCGAGGGCACACCGGCCTTTAACGTCAACCGCCTGTGCGGCTCGGGCCTGCAAGCCATCATCAGCGCCAGCCAAAGCATCTTGCTGGGCGACGCGGACGTGACCATTGGCGGCGGGGCTGAAAACATGAGCCGCGCGCCCTACGCATCGCTCAATATGCGCTGGGGCGCCCGCATGGGGGACACCAAGATGGTGGACATGGTGGTGGGCGCTTTGCACGACCCTTTCCACACCATCCACATGGGCGTCACCGCTGAAAACATCGCCGCCAAGTGGGGCATCAGCCGCGAGCAGCAAGACGCGCTGGCCGTAGAAAGCCACAACCGTGCGCAGCGCGCCACCGAAGCGGGCTACTTCACCAGCCAGATCGTGCCGGTCACGCTCAAAAGCAAAAAAGGCGACGTGGCCTATGCGACCGACGAGCACTTTCGCCCCAACTGCAGCCTGGCCGACATGGCCAAACTCAAACCGGTGTTTATCAAAGAAAACGGCACGGTGACTGCGGGCAATGCCTCGGGCATCAACGACGCCGCCGCCGCGGTGGTGCTGATGGAAGCCAGCGTGGCCCAAGCGCGCGGGCTTAAACCCCTGGCGCGCCTGGTGGCTTACGCCCACGCGGGTGTGGACCCCAAATACATGGGCATTGGCCCGGTGCCGGCCACCAAACTGGCGCTGCAAAAAGCGGGTCTAACCGTGAACGACCTGGACGTGATCGAGGCCAACGAAGCCTTTGCCGCCCAGGCCTGCGCCGTCACCCAAGACCTGGGCCTGGACCCGGCCAAGGTCAACCCCAACGGCTCAGGCATTTCGCTGGGCCACCCCATTGGCGCCACCGGCGCACTGATCACGGTGAAGGCGCTGTATGAGTTGGAGCGCATCAATGGGCGCTACGCGCTGGTGACCATGTGTATCGGCGGCGGCCAGGGGATTGCGGCGATTTTTGAGCGCCAGCATTAAGGCCAGGCGCTCCCTCGCGTAGGGTGGCTGCGGTCGCCCTGCCCTTTTACCGCGCACATCCGTCAGGACGTGCGCGGTTTTTGCGTCTTAGACGCCCTGAAAACCACCCGCGCGCAAAGTGACCACCAGCGTGTCGCGGTGGCCGCCGCCCGCCAGGGGCTGGATGGGCGTGGACTCATGGATGACGCGCGCGTCGTCGAGCAGCAGCACCGACCAGGGCTCGGTAAGCGTAAAGCGCTGGCCCTGGGGGCCGTGGGCGTCAAACACCCGTGTCTCGCCGCCCTTGATGGCGTGGCGTGCCACCATGAACACGGCCACCAAATCCACGCCGTCACGGTGCGCGCCCTCGGGCGTGGGGCGGCCGATGCCGTCGGTGGTGTCTATGCGAAAGGGATGCGCCTCCACAAACCAGGGCTGCGCGCCCTTCACATCCGTGGCCACCCGCCCCAGCCAGGCCAGCAGCGCGGGCCAGGCCGCGCTGTGCACCATGGCAGTCGCCATGGATTCGAAGTGGCGTTGCATGCCGCCGTGCAAAGCGTTGTATTCCACCGGCTGCCAGTGCGGGCGGTGCGGCGCTTGCGTGACCGCCTTGCCGTCCACCACAAAGCAGGAATGGCGCCTGCGCCGGTAGCGCCCGCCGTCGCGCAGGTAGTTGTCGGGGGGCAAGTCGTCCCACAGCGGGGTCCAGGCCTGCAACTGCGCCAAGTCCACGCCAGCAAGGGAACAAACATCTGCCGCTCCCAGCACTGCAAAGCCCTGCGTGCGCAAGATGGGCGCCAGCATGGCGGGCGCGGTGGCGAAGGGCGCCAGCACTTCAGGGGCAGTTAAGGGCGTGGCAAAGGCGGGTGTATGGGATGAAAGTGGCATGAGGCAAGCAAAGAAGAGCGGGAACGACGCAGGAGATGCGCCGGCGAGAGAAGCTCGATTATCGACAGGCCGTAGCGCCGCGCCGCTGACGGCGCGCACCCTCTGCCACCGCCGCAGGTTTGAAGCAGGCTTTGCGGTCAAAACTTTGTCACTTGCGCAACTGTGCGGCCACCCACGAGGCGCTAGCATGCGCGGCCTGCGCAGCCGGCAGCCATCCGCCGCGGGCTGGCTCGCTTACCGCCCTCCTCTGCCCCCTTTTTTCTGGAAACCACCATGTCCCAAGCCACCCTGTCCTCCCTCGTCAACCACCAAATCCGCCTGGCGGCGCGCCCCGTGGGCCTGCCCACCGACGCCAACTGGAGCCACACGTCCGAGGCCGTGGCCGAGCCCGCTGAGGGCGGCGTGGTCTTGCAAACCCTGGCCCTGTCGCTGGACCCGGCCATGCGCGGCTGGATGAACGAAGGCAAGAGCTACATCCCACCCGTGGCGATTGGCGAGGTGATGCGCGCGGGCGGCGTGGGCCGCGTCATCGCGTCCAAAAACGACAAATATGCGGTGGGCGACTATGTGAGTGCCAGCTTTGGGGTGCAGGAATACCTGAGCCTGGAAGCCGCCGACATGCGCCGCAACGGCCTGACGAAAATTGACCTGCGCGTGGGCACGCTCACCCAGTGGCTCAATGTGCTGGGCATGCCCGGCATGACCGGCTACTTTGGCCTGATGGACGTGGGCCAACCGCAGGCGGGCGAAACCCTGGTGGTCTCCGGCGCGGCAGGTGCGGTAGGCCAGACCGTGGGGCAAATGGCCAAAATTCGAGGCTGCCGCGTGGTGGGCATTGCCGGGGGCCAGGCCAAGTGCGATTGGGTGGTCAAGGAACTGGGCTTTGACGCCTGCATCGACTACAAGGCTGGCCCCAGCGCCGTGCGCGAGGGCCTCAAAGCCCATTGCCCCCAGGGCGTGGACATTTACTTTGACAACGTGGGCGGCGACATACTGGACGCGGTGCTGGCCCGCATCAACCGCAAAGCGCGCATCGTGATTTGCGGGGCGATCAGCCAGTACAACGCCACCACGGCCATTGCCGGGCCCAAAAATTACCTCAGCCTGCTGGTGAACCGCGCGCGCATGGAAGGCATTGTGGTGTTTGACTACGCCGACCGCTACCACCTGGCGGTGGCCGAGATGGCAGGCTACCTGAAAGACGGGCGCATGAAGAGCAAGGAAGACGTGGTCCACGGCTTGGAAAACTTTCCCAACGCCTTGCTCAAGCTCTTCAACGGCGAAAACTTTGGCAAGCTGGTGCTTGAAGTCGCCAACGCCTAACCTTCACGCTAAAGGTCCACGCGTGCGGCCTACCCGGTAAGTGCCGCGTAGACCAGGTTGCGAAACATGGGCCGGAAGTAGTCCCGCTGGTTGGGCGCCTGGGCCATGAGGATGGCAAACAAGTCGTTGGCCGGGTCCACCCAAAAGGTGGTGCCCGCAATGCCGCCCCAGGAATACAAACCCACGGCGCCGGGCAAGGTTTCCATCCCTTCTGACAGCCGCACCGAAAAGCCCAAGCCAAAACCGGTGCCGCGCCCCAGCATGTCGCCCGACCGCTCGGTGGTTTGCTGGCCGAGGCCGCCGAGGTGGTCTGAGGTCATCAGCCGCACCGAGGCGGGGCTCACAATGCGCTGGCCCAGCAGCGTGCCGCCATTGCACAGGCACTGCACAAAGCGCGCGTAGTCTTGCGCGGTGGACGCCAGGCCCATTCCCCCTGCCTCCATAAGCGGCACTTGGCGAATGTCGATCAGCGCCATGGGCGTGCCGCCATCGGGGTCGTGGGCAAAAGGCTCGGCAATGCGGTGCTGCTGCGCGGGCGGCACGCTAAAGCCGGTGTCCACCATACCCAGCGGCGCCAGGATGTGTTCGTGCAAATATGCGCCCAGGGTCTGGCCGCTGACCACTTCAACCAACGCGCCCAACAAATCGGTGGCGCGACTGTAGGCCCAGGTGCTGCCCGGCTCAAACATCAAAGGCATCTCGGCCAGCGCGCGCGCAAACTCGCGGTTGCTGCGCGCACGCGAACCCATTTGGGCCTGCGCGTACATACGCTGGATGGGCGCGCTGCCGGTGATCTCGTAGGTCAGGCCGGCCGTGTGGCACAACAGGTCATGCACCGTGGGCGCGCGCCGGGGCGGCCGCAAATGCATGGTCTCGCCCTCAAAGTGCGCCAGGGGCACATTGGCAAACTCGGGCAGGTGCTTGGCCACCGGGTCGCTCAAGAGCAGCTGGCCGCGCTCCATGAGTTGCATCACCGCCACCGAGACGATGGGCTTGGTCATGGAATAAATGCGAAATATCGCGTCCAGCCCCATGGCCGTGCCAACCTGCGGATCTTGCTGGCCGATCGCCTGGTGCAACACGACGCGCCCTTTGCGCGCCACCATCACCACGGCGCCGGGCAGGCGGCCAATGTCCACTTCGCGCTGCAATACCGCGCCGATGTTGTGGCAACGGCCGGCGTCAAAGCCCAGGGTCTGGGGCAGCGCGGTGGGCAGGGGTTCGGGGTAGGTCAAGGCGGTCATGGGCGGGCGTTCAGTTGGGTTTAGGGGTAGAAGCTGGCGCCGCTTCTTGCTCTTGCAACAGGCGCCACATCACCTTGCCCGCGCCGCTTTTGGGTAGCGCATCCACAAACTGCACCGCGCGCGGCACTTTGTAGACCGCCATGTTCTCGCGGCACCAGTCGATGAGATCTTTCTCGCTGACCGTGCCCCGGTGGCTGGCGCGCAGCACCACCACCGCCTTGACGGATTCGCCCCGGTAGGCGTCGTGGGTGGCGATGATGCAAGCCTCTTGGATGGCGGGGTGGCGAAACATGAGCGCTTCTACTTCCGCAGGCCACACCTTGAAGCCCGAGGCGTTGATCATGCGCTTGAGCCGGTCGGTCATAAAGAAGTAGCCGTCCTCGTCAACCCGACCCAAGTCGCCCGAGCGGAAGAAGCGCTGGCCGTCGATGTCCACAAAGGCCTGGGCCGTGGCGTCCGAGCGCTTCCAGTAGCCTTGGAAGATTTGCGGCCCGCGCATGACGATCTCGCCAGCCTCGCCCACCGGCATTTCGGCCAGGGTCTCGGGGTCCACCACCCGCGCGTCCACGCCGATGAAGGGCACGCCCAGGCACTGTTGCTTGGGCGCGTCGGGCGGGTTGCTGTGCGAAGGCGCCGCCGTTTCGGTCAGGCCATAGCCCTCCACATAGCGCAGGCCAAACTGCTCCCACAGGCGCTGGGCCACAGCCTGCGGCATGGCCGCACCGCCGCCGCCAATCATCACCAGGCTGGAGAGGTCAAAGTGGGCAAAGTTGGGGCTGCCCATCAGGTCAATCACCATGGTGGGGATGTTGGTCCAGTGGGTGACGCGCCACTTGGCGATCAGAGCACCGGCAAGCTCTCGGTCCCAGCGCGGCATCAGCACCATGGTGGCGCCGCAGCAAATATTGGTGTGCATCAGGCTGACCATGCCGGTGATGTGGAACATGGGCACCACCATCAGGGTGACGTTTTCCATGCTGCCATTGCCCCACAGCGCGCTGGCCAGGGCGTTGTGCATGATGCTCGAATGCAAGTGCATGCAACCCTTGGGCAGCCCGGTAGTGCCGCTGGTGTAGGGCAACAAAGCCAAGTCATCTGCACCCACCGCGTGCACGGGTGGGGCGACCTGGCAGGCCAAGGCATCGGTCCAGGCGTGTACCTGCCCGTTCGCCAAATCTGGCATGGGGTGGCGGGTCAGCAGCCAGTCGTGCCAGGCCGCAGGTGGCGCGTCGTCACCGGCTTGCGGGTCAAAGGCATCGGTGAAGTGGGTCACGACGAGGTGGGCGAGCCGCTGGTCGGCGGGCAGCGCGTTGCTGGCCTTGGCCAACTCGGCGGCCAGATCGGCGGTGGTCACCGCCACACGGGCGTCGGGGTCGGTGATGTAGTGTTTGAGCTCTTCGGCACGGTTCATGGGATTGACCGGCACCACCACCGCGTTGGCCCGCAAAATGCCAAAGTGCGCAATCACCAATTGCGGGCAGTTTTGCATGCTGAGCACCACCCGGTCGCCTTTTTTCACCCCCAATGCACCCAAATGCGCCGCGAAAGCCTCGGCCTGTTGTTTCAACTCGGCATAGCTCAGGCGGCGACCGAAGAACACCAACGCAGTTTTCTGTGGGAAGCGCCGGGCGTTGAGCTCTAGGTTGTCCCAAAGTGAGGTGGCGGGAACCGTAATGCGGTGCGGCAAGCGCTTGGGCCAAAAGCGGTAGTGCGCGGCGGCGGGACGGAGCGGTTCGGGGGCAGAAGTCATGGGGATGTATTGCCTAAAAATTGGGAAAGATACTTGGCCAAGGCACACCCGCACCATATCCCGAGGACCATGGGCCCGGGATCCGCCGTGTCGCAACGGCGACGAACCGCGGTGCTTAAGCGAGGCTGGCGCGTTTACTGCTTAGGTCTAACCCTGCAACAGAACAAGACGAAAACACCTACCTTTGTCGTTTTGTGAACAAGACCCCATCGAAAACCCGCACAGCCACACCGGCAAAACAATGTAAAGTGGTGCGTGGTCGCAACGTCCATTGAGCGCACTAGCGCATCGCGCTGGTGTGCGGCAACATTTACCTACCTCAAACTGGAGTCATCCGATGAAACCAAGCCCCTTCAAGTTACTTGCCGCTTCCCTGGCTGTGACAGCCGCTGTTGCTGCACTGCCCGCACACGCTGGCAAGACCGTAGACGCCATCAAGGCACGCGGCCAGGTGATCTGCGGCGTCCACACCGGCTTGGCCGGCTTTAGCGCTGCCGACTCCAGCGGCAAATGGGCCGGTATCGACGTCGACATGTGCCGTGCCGTGGCCGCCGCCACGCTGGGAGACCCCGAAAAGGTGAAATACGTGCCGCTGACGGCGCAAGCGCGCTTCACCGCCTTGCAGTCCGGCGAGATTGACATGCTGTCGCGCAACACCACTTTTACCCTGACCCGTGACGCGTCGCTGGGCTTGAGCCAGACCGCGGTGGTCTATTACGACGGCCAGGGCTTCATGGTTCCTGTCAAGAACAAGATCAAGAGCGCCAAGCAACTCAAGGGCCAGACGGTGTGCGTGCAATCGGGCACCACCACGGAGAAGAACCTGACCGATTTCTCCAAAGCGAACGGCCTGAACATCAAACCCGTGGTGTTTGAGAAGCTCGACGCCGTGGAAGGTGCTTACTTTTCTGGCCGTTGCGTGGCTTACACCACCGATGCCTCTGGCTTGGCATCCGTGCGCAACAAGTCGGCAAAAAATCCGGCAGATCACCTGATTCTTCCCGAGCTGATTTCCAAAGAGCCCCTGGGCCCGCTGGTGCGCCGCGGTGACGACGAGTGGGCTGCCATTGTGAAGTGGACGATTTTTGGGCTGTTGGAGGCCGAGGAAAATGGCATCACCCAGGCCAATGTGGACGAACTCAAGGCCAGCAGCAAAGACCCGGTGGTGGGGCGCATTCTTGGTTCTAGCGAAGACACCGGCAAGCTACTGGGTCTGGACAAGGAATGGATGGCCAACGCCATCAAAGCCACCGGCAACTATGGCGAAATCTTTGAGCGCAATGTTGGTCCCAAATCGGCCCTGCAACTGCCACGAGGCTTGAACAATCTGTGGAACAAAGGCGGTATCCAATACGCTCCCCCCATCCGCTGATCGGTCCCGGTGCGGGAGCTACCCAGCTCCCGCAGCCCAAAGGGCAGGTGCAATCGCATTGCGCTGCCCTTTTTTCATTCTGAGCTTTACGTCGCTCTCCCACCTTTAAGCCTGAATCTTTATGTCTACCGAACGCACTGCACCGCCAAGAAAGCGCTGGTCTTGGCGCAGCCAGGCCTTTCGCGCGCTGGTCTACCAGGTGCTGGCCCTGGCCGTGATTGGCGGCCTGGTCTGGTACCTGGCGCACAACACTGCCACCAATATGCGCCAGCGCGGCATCCAAAGCGGCTTTGGCTTCTTAATGGGAACCGCAGGCTTTGACATCGGAGAAAGCCTGTTTGCCTTCGACTCGGGCGAAACCTTGTTGCAAGCGTTTTTTGTAGGGTTGACCAACACGCTGCGCGTGGCGGTCCTGGGCATTGTGCTGACCACGCTGTTGGGCACGCTGCTGGGTGTGGGGCGCTTTGCCCGCAACGCCTTGGTGCGCGGCCTGTGCCGGGCCTATGTCGAGGCGTTTCGCAACATCCCGCTGCTGCTGCAACTGCTGATGTGGTACCTGTTTTTCACCGAAGTGTTGCCCGAGGCCGCGCAGGCCTGGCAGCTCGGGCCCTTGTTTTTGAGCAAGGGCGGGCTGAATTTTCCGATCCCCGTGTGGGCGCTGGGGCACCAACTGGCCGCTGCCGGGCTCGTCGTTGGATTTGGAGTCGCCCTGTTTTGGCGCGCAAGGGCCCGTAGGCTGTTTGAAGCCGACGGGCAGGTGCGCAGCCTGTTCTGGACGCCCCTGGCACTGATGCTGGCCTGCGGCGTGCTGGGCTGGCTCACCGGTGGCGCACCGATGGAAACCGACGCGCCCCTGCGCGGCGAGTTCGCCATTGAAAACGGCGGCGCGCTTACGCCAGAATTTTTGTCACTGCTGGTGGGGCTGACCACCTACACCGCCGCGTTTGTGGCCGAAGTAGTGCGCGGTGGCATTCAGTCGGTGTCGCGAGGGCAAGCCGAGGCTGCCAGTGCCCTGGGGCTGTCGCAGGGGCAAAGCATGCGTTTGGTGATGCTGCCGCAGGCGCTGCGCGTGATCATTCCACCCATGACGAACCAGTACCTCAACCTCACCAAAAACTCTTCGCTGGCGGTGGCCATTGGCTACCCCGATGTGGTGTCGATCGCCAACACCGCCATCAACCAGACAGGCCGCGCGGTGGAATGCATTGCACTCATCATGCTGGTGTACCTCAGCACTTCGTTGTTTACCTCGCTGCTGATGAACTGGTACAACGCCCGCGCGGCCATCCAAGAGCGTTAAGGACGTATACCAACCATGTCTACTTTTGCCCCTATTGAAGCCCGCCCCGCCCCCAACACCAGCAGTGGCTTCGTCGCCTGGTGCCGCGCCAATCTGTTCCACGACTGGAAAACCAGCTTGGGCACCGTCGCCATTGGCCTCGTGTTGCTGGGCGTGCTGCCGCGGCTCTTGCAATGGGCATTGTTTGACGCCGTGTGGAGCGGCGGCTACGAGACATGCCACGCCGCCAGTGGCGCTTGCTGGGCGGTGGTGCAGGAAAAATTTCGCTTCATCTTGTTTGGCCGCTACCCGCATGAAGAGCATTGGCGCGCACTGGTGTGCACCGTGATGCTGCTGGGTCTGATACTGGCCAGCTGCACCCGCGCGTTTTGGAAACCTTGGCTGGCGCTGCTGTGGATGGTCGTGCTGGCAGCCTACTTTGCCCTCATGCGTGGTGGCTTTGCTGGGCTGCGTCAGGTGGAGACCGACCTGTGGAGTGGCCTGCCATTGACAATTTTGCTGGCCTCCTTGTCCATGGTGATGGCATTTCCGATTGCTGTGTTCATCGCGCTGGGGCGGCGCTCGGGCATGCCGGCCATTCGCAGTCTTTGCACCGTCTACGTCGAACTGATTCGCGGTGTGCCGCTGATTTCGGTCCTGTTCATGGCCTCCTTCATGTTTCCGCTGCTGATGCCACAGGGCTTCAACATCGACGTGTTGGTCCGGGTGCTGGCGGGCATCACTTTGTTTGCTGCGGCTTATATGGCCGAGGTCATTCGCGGGGGCTTGCAGGCTATCCCTAAGGGGCAAGTCGAGGCGGCAGCCACCTTGGGTTTGTCTTACTGGCAAATGCAGCGCATCGTTGTCCTGCCACAGGCATTGGCCATGGTGGTGCCGGGGCTGATGAACAACTTTATCTCCACCTTCAAAGACACCTCACTGGTGGCCATCGTCAGCCTCTATGAGCTGACCGGTGCCATGGGCATGGCCATGAATTCAGACGCCAACTGGCGGCCGTTTCGCATTGAAGGCTACCTCTTCATTGCGGTCATCTATTTTGTGTTTTGCTTCTCCATGTCACGCTACAGCCAGTGGATTGAAGCCCAGGTCAACAAGAGCAAGCAGCGCTAAGGAATATTGCTATGGCAACACCCATCATTCAATTCGACAAGGTTAACAAGTGGTACGGGAACAATTTCCACGTGCTGCGCGACATTGACCTCAGCATCGCCCAAGGCGAACGCATTGTGGTCTGCGGTCCCTCGGGCTCGGGCAAGTCCACGCTGATTCGCTGCATCAACCGTCTGGAAGAACACCAGCAAGGCCACCTGACCGTAGACGGCGTCGAACTCAGCGACGACGTCAAGGCCATAGACGACGTGCGCAAGAAAGTGGGCATGGTGTTCCAGCAGTTCAACCTCTTCCCCCACCTCACCGTGCTGGAAAACCTGACCTTGTCGCCCATGTGGGTAGGCAAACTCCCCAAGAAAGAAGCCGAAGAACGCGCCATGGAGCAGCTGCGCCGGGTGCGCATTGCCGAGCAGGCACAGAAATACCCGCTCCAACTCAGCGGCGGCCAGCAGCAGCGCGTAGCGATTGCGCGCGCTCTGTGCCTGACGCCCAAGATCATGCTGTTTGACGAGCCCACCTCGGCGCTGGACCCCGAGATGATCAAGGAGGTGCTCGACGTAATGATCGAAATGGCCGACCAGGGCATCACCATGATCTGCGTCACCCACGAAATGGGCTTTGCCAAGGCGGTGGCCGACAGGGTTATATTCATGGACCAAGGGCAGATCGTGGAACAAAACAATCCCCACGACTTCTTCAACAAGCCCCAAAGCGAACGCAGCCGCGACTTTCTGTCCAAAATCCTAGGCCATTGACTTGAATCCCACCCCCATCCACAGCGACTCCGCCCACTCCAGCGCACTTCCTCCCGACTTCTCCCAAAGCCAGTTTCGCCACGCGCTGGGGCAATTTGCCACCGGCGTGACGGTAGTGACTGCCCTGAATCCCGCCGGCGGGCTGGTGGGTCTGACGGTGAGCTCTTTCAACTCCGTGTCCTTGTCACCCCCGTTGGTACTTTGGAGTTTGGCGCTCAAGTCGAGCTCCATGGCCGCACTGCTGGCTTGCAAGCATTACGCCATCAATGTTCTGTCTGCGGAGCAGGCCGCGCTGGGCAACCAGTTCGCCACCCGCGGCATTGATCGTTACGCCGGGGTGCATTGGCACCCAGGCCAGCACGGGGCTCCACTGCTGGTAGGGGCAGTGGCCACGTTTGAGTGTTTCAACCGCAGCCGCCACGAGGAAGGCGACCACTTTATTTTTGTGGGCGAAGTGGAGCGCTGCAGCCACCGTGACCAGGTCGATCCCGTGGTCTACCACGGCGGCCAGTTCTATACCGGCGGCCTGCGCTGATGGGGGACGCCGCTGCCGCGCAGCGCAAAGAGCACCTGGATACGCTGGCCATTGCGCTGCTGCTCACCTGCTGCGCGTTTTGGGGCTTTCAGCAGGTGCTGGTCAAGGCCACGCTGGGCGAACTGGCGCCCATTTTTATGGCGGGCGTGCGCTTTGCCGGGGCAGCGGCTGTTTTGTGGCTGTGGTGCCTATGGCGTGGTGTGCCGCTATGGCAACGCGACGGCTCGCTGTGGCCGGGCCTGTTGGCGGGCTCGCTGTTTGCCATGGAATTTGTCTGCCTGTTCAGTGGACTGCAGTTCACCGCGGCGTCTCGCATCACGGTGTTTTTGTATACCGCACCGCTGTGGGCGGCGCTGGTGCTGCCTTGGTTTATCCGGTCTGAGCGACTCAGCGCAGTGCAGTGGTTGGGCTTGCTGCTGGCCTTTTTGGCGGTGGGATATACCTTGCGTGGGGGATTTACTGGTGGCCAAACTGAGCAACAGCATTGGGGCGATTTGCTCGGCATTGGTGGCGCCATCGCTTGGGCGCTGACCACGGTGGTGTTGCGCACCACGCGGCTGACCCGCTTGGGCGCCGAGAAATTGCTGTTTTACCAAGTGGCGGTCAGCGCGCTGGCCCTGCCTGTGCTGTCCCTGGCGTTGGGCGAGGCCTGGAACTGGCATTGGAGCGCGTTTGCTGCGGGCTCCATGTTTTTGCAAACCGTGGTCGGCGCCTTTGCCAGCTACCTGTGCTGGGTGTGGCTCTTGGGCCGCTACCCCGCCACGCGCATGGGCTCGTTCGCCCTGTCCACGCCGCTGTTTGCGCTCTTGTTTGGCGCGCTGTGGCTGGGCGAGGCGGTGACCGCCGACCTGCTGGGCGCGCTGGCCATGGTGGGTTTGGGAATTACGCTGGTCAACCGGCGCAGGGGCTAGACGAAAAAAGCCGCACGGTCACCCGCGCGGCTTTTTATCAGTGGGCGTCAGCTTACTTCAGGGCCTTAAAGCGCATGCGCTTGGGCTTGGCACCCTCTTCACCCAAGCGGCGTTTCTTGTCGGCCTCGTACTCCTGGTAGTTGCCGTCAAAGTACACCCAATGGCTGTCGCCCTCGCAGGCCAGGATGTGGGTGGCGATGCGGTCCAAAAACCAGCGGTCATGGCTAATGACCATCAGCGTGCCCGCGAACTCCAAGAGCGCGTCTTCCAAAGCGCGCAGGGTTTCCACGTCCAGATCGTTGGACGGCTCATCGAGCATCAAAACATTACCACCAGCGATCAGGGTTTTGGCCAGATGCAAACGGCCGCGTTCACCGCCCGAGAGCGTGCCCACACGTTTTTGCTGGTCCGCACCGTTGAAATTGAAACGTCCGCAATAGGCGCGGCTGGCCATCTGGAATTTGCCCACGTTCAGAATGTCCAGGCCGCCAGAGACGTCTTCCCAGACGGTTTTCTCGTTGGCAAGGTCGTCGCGGTTTTGGTCAACAAAGGCCATTTTGACGGTCTGGCCAATCTTGACTTCGCCCGAATCGGGCTTCTCGCGCCCGGCAATCATCTTAAACAAGGTAGATTTACCGGCGCCGTTGGGGCCAATGATGCCCACAATCGCGCCCGGCGGCACCTTAAAGCTCAGGTCGTCAATCAGCACGCGGTCGCCAAAGGACTTGGTGACGTTGACGAACTCGATCACTTCTTGGCCCAGGCGGTCGGCCACGGGGATGAAGATTTCGTTGGTTTCGTTGCGCTTTTGGTATTCGAAGTCGCTCAGTTCTTCAAAACGGGCCAGGCGGGCCTTGCTCTTGGCTTGGCGGGCCTTGGGGTTTTGGCGGGACCATTCCAGCTCTTTCTTCAAGGCTTTGGCGCGCGACTCTTCGCCTTTTTGCTCGGCCTCCAGGCGCGCTTGCTTTTGCGTCAGCCAGTCGCTGTAGTTGCCTTTGTAAGGAATGCCTGAACCGCGGTCCAACTCCAAAATCCACTCTGCCGCGTTGTCCAAAAAGTAGCGGTCATGGGTAATGGCCACCACAGTGCCCGGGTAGCGCTGCAGAAACTGCTCCAGCCAGTCCACCGATTCAGCATCCAAGTGGTTGGTGGGCTCGTCCAGCAGCAACATGTCGGGCTTGGACAGCAGCAAGCGGCACAGGGCTACGCGGCGCTTTTCACCGCCAGACAACACGCCAATATTGGCGTCCCACGGCGGCAGGCGCAGCGCGTCGGCGGCGATCTCTAACTGGTGCTCGGAGTCGGTGCCTGCGGTGGCGATGATGGCTTCCAACTCCGCTTGCTCCGCGGCCAGCGCGTCAAAGTCGGCATTTTCTTCACCGTAAGCGGTATAGACCTCTTCCAACCGGGCTTTGGCGCTAAAGACTTTGCCCATGCCGCTTTCCACACTTTCGCGCACGGTTTGGGTCGGGTCCAGCTGCGGCTCCTGGGGCAGGTAACCGATATTCAGGCCGGTCATGGGAATGGCCTCGCCTTCGATTTCCTTGTCCAAGCCTGCCATGATTTTCAGCAGCGTGGACTTGCCCGAACCGTTGGTGCCGAGCACGCCAATCTTGGCACCAGGGAAGAAACTCAGGGACACATCTTTCAAAATGTGGCGCTTGGGCGGCACGATCTTGCCGACGCGGTTCATGGAAAAAACGTATTGGGCCATTGCGGTGTTCTGGAAGGGGTCAAAAATGAAACAGACCCCTATTATCGACTGCCCCGGCAAGGACGCAGCTGGCGCTTAAGTGCCGCAATCTGCTTTCGCAGCGCAACGTGCGACAATCAGGCACCTTTGCGGAGTTTCAGTTGCCCGCAAGCACAGCACCATGCTGGGGATAGCAAGCAAAGCGTTTCGTCCCTTTTTTGAATCTACCTGCCTTTGACTGACCGTTTGGAAACTTCCAAAGGATAGGCTGGTACGTGCGCACCCTCAAAGCGGGTGCTTCTTTATGAACTTCGATGAATTGAATCTGGCGCCCGCCATCCTCAAAGCCGTGCTTGAGCAGGGCTACGAGACCCCCACGGCCATTCAGGCCCAGGCCATCCCGCTGGTCCTGGCCGGCCACGACCTGCTCGGCGGCGCACAAACCGGTACAGGCAAAACGGCGGCGTTTACGCTGCCCATGTTGCAGCGCCTGTCCACCACGGCCGCGGCCAAAAACAAATTTGGCGGCGTCGGCATCCGTGCCCTGGTGCTCACGCCCACCCGCGAACTCGCAGCCCAGGTGGAAGAAAGCATACGCACCTACGGCAAATACTTGGAGCTGACCAGCACCGTCATTTTTGGCGGCGTGGGCATGAACCCGCAAATCTCCAAGCTTAAAAAAGGCGTGGACCTGCTGGTGGCCACCCCCGGTCGCCTGCTTGACTTGCAGCAACAAGGCATGCTGGACCTGGGCCAGGTGCAAATCTTGGTACTTGACGAGGCCGACCGCATGCTCGACATGGGCTTCGTCCATGACGTGAAAAAAGTGCTGGCCCTGGTGCCGCGCGACAAACAAAGTCTGTTGTTTTCGGCCACATTCAGTGACGAAATTCGCGATCTGGCCAACAACCTCCTGAAAAACCCGCAAAGCGTGCAAGTCACGCCGCGCAACACCACGGTGCAGCGCATCACCCAGGTCATCCACCCGGTGGGTCGTGGCAAAAAGAAGGCGCTGCTGGCGCACATCATCAACACCCACAACTGGAGCCAGGTACTGGTGTTCACCCGCACCAAGTTTGGCGCCAACAACGTCGCCGAGTTCCTGGAAAAGAACGGCATTTCGGCCATGGCGCTGCACGGCAACAAAAGCCAGGCGGCACGCACCCAGGCGCTGGCAGGTTTCAAGAGCGGTGACGTGCGCGCCCTGGTGGCGACCGATATTGCCGCGCGCGGCATCGACATTGACGACCTGCCGCACGTGGTGAACTACGAAATCCCCAACGTGAGCGAAGACTATGTGCACCGCATTGGTCGCACCGGCCGCGCCGGTGCCGACGGCGCTGCGGTGAACCTGGTGTGCCTGGACGAAGAAGGCTTTATGCAGGACATTGAGCGCTTTACCAAGCAAAACATTGAAGTGGTGGTGGTTGAAGGCTTCGCGCCCGAACCCGGCGAGCGCGCCGAACCCATCGCCATGGGCCGCCAGACCATTTGGGGAGGCGCGGGCAAACCGCCCAGCCGCGACGTAATGCAAGCCGCCGCCAAAGCGGCACGCACCGAGATGCTGACCCGCGTGCGCGAAAGCAAAGGCCCCGGCGCCAACGGCGGCGGTAATCGTGGTGGTGGTGGCGGCCAACGCCAGGCGCAAGGCCCCCGTGGTTCAGGCAACGGCGGCGGTCGCAACGGTCCAGGTAATGGACCAGGCAACGGCCCACGCCAGGCACCCCGTGGCGCGCCACGCGACGCCGGTTTCCCCCGTGACGACGACGGCCCAGGCCGCCATGAAGACCAACCCCCACGCTCGCACGACGCCCACGCGGCACGCCCGCGCTTGGGGCCGGACCGTATGTCGAGCTTCCCCAGCGAAACCCGCGTGCCCCGCGCACCGGGAGGCCAGCCTGACCCGATGCGCACCAGTGTCGACCTGATGGCCGAACGCGGTGGTCGCCGTGGCGGCGGCTACCAGGGCAACCGCAATACCGGCGGTGGCGGATATGGCGGCGCCCCCGGCGGTCAAGGTCCGCGCGGTGGCGGGGGCGGTGGTGGCCGTGGACGCGGCGGCCCTGGCGGCAACCGGGGACCTGCAGGTCGTTAATCTGACGCTGCCTTAAACCTGAAAAAGGGCTCTTCGGAGCCCTTTTGCGTTGGCGCGGCTAGGCCCGCACAAACAGGGTAACCAAGGGATCGGGGCCGACCTGGCGGCTCCAGTGCCCGTGGATTGCCGCGTCAAAGGCCACCCCCTCGGGCAACACGTCGGCGCTGAAAAAATGTTCACCCGGTCCGAACACGCGCGAAGCCCCTCCTTGCAGGCCAATTTCCATCTGGCCGCCCAAAATAAACACCCACTGCGGCGCGCCGGTGCAATGAAAGCTGCTGCGAAAACCCACCGGGCTGGTACGCAACTGGTAGCCGCCACTGGCGAAGACATCGGAGAGCATGGTCTGTGGCGTGCCATGCAGCATCGGGATGGCTTCTTCTTTGAACCGGGCGCGGCCATCGGCATCGGTAAATAAAACGGTTTTGGTGAAAAAGTTCATGCAGCATCCGACAAAAATGGGAGATGCCCATTGTGGCGGATCAGCCGCGTCGACCGTTCGCGTGGGAATGCAGTTCCAGTGCGCAAGTTCGGTCTGTGGCTGGGCGACAATGGCGCCCATGAAACTACTGCACACCATGTTGCGCGTTGGCAATCTCCAGCGATCCATCGACTTTTACACCCAAGTGATCGGCATGAAACTGCTGCGCACGTCGGAAAATCCAGCGTACAAGTACACGCTGGCCTTCATCGGCTTTGGCAGCAACCCGGACCACGCCGAGATTGAACTCACCTACAACTGGGGCGTGGAAAGCTACGATATGGGCACGGCCTATGGCCATATCGCCCTGGGAATGAGCGATATTTACGCCGCCTGCGAGCGTATCCAGGCCGCCGGCGGCAACATCACCCGCGCACCGGGGCCGGTGCAAGGCGGCACCACCCACATCGCGTTCGTCACGGACCCGGACGGCTACAAGATCGAACTCATCCAGCGCCTGGGCGTGGAATAAGCCGTGGCGTCCAAACACCTGGACGCGCGCGGCGCGTGGTTGGTCTTGGGTTCAGCCACGGTATGGAGCTTTGGCGGAGCCATTGCGCGTTACCTGACGGTGAGCGACAGTTGGACGGTGGTGTTCTGGCGCTCTGTGTTCGCAAGCGCTTTTTTGATGGCATTTATGCTGTGGCAGCATGGCAGACAGGGCACGCAACGTCTTTTTTGGGCCATGGGTTGGGCAGGCGTGGGCGTAGGGCTGTGCTTTGCCACCGCGTCCACCTGCTTTGTGGTGGCCTTGGCTCACACCACGGTCGCCAATGTGTTGCTGCTGCAAGCGGGTGTGCCACTGCTGGCCGCGCTGATGTCATTCTTGCTGTTTCGCGAGCGCGTGCCGCGCGCCACCTGGATTGCAATTGCCGCCGTGATTGGCGGCGTCGCCGTCATGGTGTCCGATTCGGTAGGGGGCAAGGTCTCGCCGATTGGCGACGGACTGGCCTTGTTGGTAGCCCTGGCGTTTGCCAGCGCCACGGTCATTACCCGGCGCCATGCCCATGTGGCCATGATGCCGGCCGTGTGTTTGGGCACCTTGATGGCAGCCTGCGTGTCAGGCACGATGGCGCAAGGCTTTGCTGTCAATGCGGTCGACGGCTTGCTGCTGTTGGCCTTTGGCGCAGTAAATTTAGGCTTGGGCCTGGCACTGTTTGTGACCGGGGTGCGCCTGCTACCGTCGGCCATGGCCGCTTTGATCGGCATCGCTGAGCCGGTACTCGGCCCTCTGTGGGTGTGGTTAATCCACAATGAGGTACCCAGCCAACGCACGGTGCTGGGCGGCGCCATCGTATTTTTGGCGCTGCTCGCGCACATCATTTGGCAGCTGCGCCAGCCACGAAGCGAGCCCAGCTCCCCATGACGGAGCGTGGGCTTCACGCACCGTCTCGCCATGCGGCAAGACGGCACCGCGCGCTTAGAACGACAGTACGAGGGACGTACCCAAGGTGTTTTTGGTTTTGGAGTAGCTACCATCGTCCATGCGGAAGTTATAGCCGCTGGACTGGTCCAGCCGGTACTCGGTTTTCCACTGGGTATTGGCGTTGATCTGGTAGTTGGTGCCCAGGCTTAAACGGGTGAGGCTGGCGCCGGTGGTGGCGTAGCCGGTGTTTGCATCAAAGGCAATCACTGCGCCGGAAGAATCCAACTCGGGCCCCAGCCCGTTGCGGAAGGTTCCGCCGTTGTCGTAGTAGGTGCCGCCACCATTTTTGTCGTTTTGAATGAAGTCAGCGCGGGCCATCAGTTGCAGGCGGGGAACAATCTTGTAGCTCAGAAAACCGGATACGCCTGCCCATTGGGCCGTGCCGCCGTTGGCGGCGGCACGCTGCATTTCACCCACGGTGATCTGGCCGTTGACCTGCCAATCACCACGCGTCACGCCACCATCCACTGCCATGATGTTGAAGTTGCGGTTGTTGGAGCCGTGCAAACCGGACAAGCCGATGTACGTGGTTTCATCCGGGTAGTAATCGAGGCGGTAGGCCAGCGCGACGGTTGAGGCGGACGATGATGCCGCGCTGAAAGCATCACTCGGTGCCAAGTCGGGATTAACCGGCACCGTATACGTCATTGCTTTGTCATCGCCGCCCTTATCCACATTACCCACCAACCACTTCAGCGCAACTTTGCCGCCATTGAGCGTGTGCGACATGCCCATGCCCGTGTAAACGGTGGCGCCCGCCAGGTCGTACAGCGCGTTGTGGGTGATGAATTGGTTGCCCAGTGTGGCGTTGGCGTTCGCAAACACCATTTCATAGCCTTGGAAGTCAGGAATCAGCCCTGCAATGATGCGGTTTTCTTTGTTCAGCGGGATCGACAGCGAAGCCTCATGCACCTGCGGGTCGCCACCGGGCATCAGGCGCAGCGTCCAGTCCACGCCCTGCCCGTCTTGCGACTCTTTGGTGATTTGCAGCATGCCAAATTCGCCCACGCCATTACCGGCAGACGCGCTGAAGTCGTGCTTTTTGTCCACGTCGTTGTATTTAAAGGCCGCCTCGATCACACCATTGACCTTCAGGCCCGAAAACCCAGCCGTCTCCGAGGCCGTCTGCTGCAACTCGATTTTTTGCTCAAGGCGGTTAACCTGCTGCACCAGCGGCGCGGGTTCGGTGGCGTTGCTCAGGGCTTCGAGCTTTTCTTGCAGCATTTTGAGCTGCGCTTTCAATGCGTCGATTTCCTTGCGGGTGTCCGACGCCGTTTGGGCAAACGCGCTGGCCATGGGAAATAGGCTGGCAACTGCCAGCACACATAGTTTTTTCTGAAAGCGCATATCTCACTCCGGTAGGTAGAAAACACAAACAAAGGGCAAAAGTCGCTGGGCATCGCAGCGCCCCACCCGACCCGCCAGGGCCTGTGCGGGCCTTGCGAGCAATAAGCGCGCCGCCCAAAAAGCGGGAATCCGACACGCCAATGGTAACGACCAAAAAGCCAGGTTTCGCCACAGCATGCGCAAAAATGCAGGCCCTGGCATGTGCCGAGGTCTGCGGGGAAGGGATGGCTCACCGTTTGGGTGCGGTGGCCAGGCCCGTGGCGCGCACCACAAAAAGGCTGAGCGCTGCTGCCTAAGCAGCCTCTTGCACCAGCCAATCTTTAAGCGCCATTACGTCGCTGCGCGCGCGCCCGGCGCGCGAGGCGACGATGTACATAGGCTGTTCGGTCGTCACGCTCTGGGGCACGGGGCGCACCAGGCGGCCTTGGGCGATCAGGGGCTCTACGATATGGCGCCAGCCCAAAGCCAAACCTTGGCCCTCCAGGGCAGCTTGCAACACGATGGAATAGTCGTTAAAGGTGAGCGTCTTGCCCGCGCGCGCAGCACTCACACCAAATTGCGCCAGCCAGAGCGACCAGTCCAAGCGCGGGCGGTAGCGCTCTTCCAGGTGCAGCAAGGTGCTGTTGGCCAGATCTTGCGGGCTTTGCAAGCGCGGGTTGGCGGCCAAAAACGCCGGGCTGCACACCGCAAACACCTCTTCGTCCACAAAGCGCCAGCGCGCGTGCTGGGCAAAGTCGCCGCTTCCCAGGGTGATGGCCAGGTCAATGCGTTCGCGCTCCAAGTCGAGGTCGATGTCGGTAGTAATGCAGCGCAGCTCAATGTCCGGGTGCTGCTGCTTGAAGCGGGCGATGCGCGGCATCAGCCACCAGGTGGCGGTGGCCGTGGACACCGCCAGCGTGACCTGGTGGCCGGGCGTCATGCTGCGCACTTCGCGCAGCGCCTGGTCCATCAGCGTGAGCCCCAGGCTCACCTGCTCCAGCAAATAGCGCCCGGCCTCGGTCAGCTCCACGCCCTTGTGGCGCCGGTCAAACAGCACCACGCCCAGCTCGTCTTCCAGCAGCCGAATGGCGTGGCTCACCGCCGGTTGGCCCACGGCCAGTTCCAGCGCGGCCTTGGTAAAGCTGCCGGTGCGCGCTGCCGCCTCAAAAGTAATCACGTTGCCCATGGCGGGCTGGTCAAAGCGCTTTTGCATGTATGAAATTGATGGCTTGGATGAAAACGCGGGCAGGTCACAAACCTTGGTTTAAAACCTATTATCCAGGGACATAGACCCAAATACCGGAGAACCATGGCATGAGCGAATCTGATACCCAAGGCGCAGCAGCGGCGGCCACCGAACCCAAACGCGGACGCCGCAGCGGCGGCCGCGAGCGGCGCGACCCCAATGCCAAGATCACCGGCCCGGCGTATATCAAGCGCGTGATTCCCACCTACGACATCATGGGTGAGGAAAGCCTGCTGAAAATTGAGGCTACCGCCGACCGCATCCTGGCCGAAGTGGGCCTGGACATCCGCGACGACGACGAAGTGCTGGCCATGTTCAAAAAGTCCGGCGCCAAGGTGGACGGGATGCGGGTGAAGTTTGAGCCCGGCCACCTGCGCGAAGTGCTCCAAACCGCGCCCAAAGAGTTCACCCAGCACGCGCGCAACCCGGCGCATTCGGTGCAAATTGGCGGCAACAACGTGGTGTTTTCGCCCGCCTACGGCTCGCCGTTTGTGATGGACCTGGACCGGGGGCGGCGCTACGGCATGCTGGACGACTTTCAGAACTTCATCAAGCTGGCCTACAACTGTCCGTGGCTGCACCATAGCGGCGGCACGGTGTGCGAGCCCACCGACGTGCCGGTCAACAAGCGCCACCTGGACATGGTCTACGCCCACATGCGCTACTCAGACAAGGGCTATATGGGCTCCATCACGTCCGAGGAGCGCGCCGAAGACTCGATTGCCATGAGCCGCCTGCTATTTGGCGCCGATTTTGTGGACAAAAACTGCGTGATTTTGGGCAACGTGAACGTCAACTCCCCGCTCTTGTGGGACGGCACCATGACCAAATCGGCCCGCGCCTATGCCCGCGCCAACCAGGCCGCCGTCATCGTGCCCTTTATTCTGGGCGGCGCCATGGGGCCGGTGACCAACGCCGGGGCGATTGCCCAGGCACACGCCGAGACCATGGTTGGCTGCGCCATGACACAGCTGGAGCGCCCCGGCGCACCAGTGATTTATGGCAACTTTTTGAGCAGCATGTCGCTGCGCTCGGGCTCGCCCACTTTTGGCACGCCCGAGCCGGCCATTGGCTCCATGGTGGTGGGCCAACTCGCCCGGCGGCTGAATTTGCCGCTGCGCTGCGCCGGTTCGTTCACCACCTCCAAACTGCCCGACGGCCAGGCCA
>CANFWT010000004.1 GCA_947450895.1 Comamonadaceae bacterium
CCAAACTGGGCCATAAAGTGGCGCATGCCCGCGTCGCCCCCGGCCAGGGTGTAGATCAAAAAGCTGCCCATAAACGACCAGCGCATGCCCGCGCCAAAGCGAATGGCGTCGTCAATCTCGCCGGTGGTGGCCACGCCGTCGTTGACCAGGTGCAAGGACTCGCGCCACATGGCTTCCAAGAGCCGGTCGGCGATAAAGCCGGGAACCTCTTTGCGCACATGCAGCGGGCGCATGCCCAAGCTGCGGTAGACCTGCATGGCGGCTTGCACCGCCTCGGG
Source organism: Comamonadaceae bacterium (assembly GCA_947450895.1). Taxonomy (GTDB): domain Bacteria; phylum Pseudomonadota; class Gammaproteobacteria; order Burkholderiales; family Burkholderiaceae_C; genus Allorhodoferax. The sequence goes on from CANFWT010000004.1 coordinate 279, forward strand.
CGCGGTGTTGACGCCGCCCACCACTTCCACCAGCGGCAGCAAATAGACCGGGTTAAACGGATGACCCACCACGCAGCGCTCCGGGTGCTGGGCGCTGGCATAAAAGTCGGTGGGCAAGAGGCCCGAGGTGCTTGAACCAATCAGCACATCGGGCCGCGCCGCCGCGGTGATTTGCGCGTGCAGCGCCAGTTTCAGGTCTTGGCGCTCGGGCGCGCTTTCCTGGATGAAGTCGGCGTGCGCCACGCATTCTTCCACCGTGGCGACGAATTTCAGGCGGTCTTGCGAAGCGCCCGGTGCCAGGCCCTGCGCGGTGAGCGCGCCCCAGGCTTTGGCGGTGCGCGCGCGCAAGGCGGCCTCGGCGCCGGGGGCTGGGTCCCAAGCGATCACGTCCAGGCCGTGGGCCAGGGCGCGGGCGACCCAACCGCTGCCAATAACGCCGGTACCCAGGGCGGCGAAGGTTTTGATGTCGGTAACAAAGTTCATGGTGTCTTGTGTAGTTCGGTTAAGCAGCGAATCAGCCGCGTTTCTTGAGGCCCATTTTTTCGCGGCCCTGGGCTGGCGTCATTGGCGTGCCGCCCAGGCGGGTGATGATCTCAATCACCCGCTCGGTGAGCGAGCCGTTGGTGGCCAGCACGCCTTTGTCCAGCCACAAGTTGTCTTCCAGCCCCACGCGCACATTGCCGCCCAGCAGCATGGCCTGCGCGGCCATGGGCATTTGGGTGCGGCCAATGCCAAAGCCCGACCACACCACGCCCGGCGGCAGGTTGTCGACCATGGCTTTCATGGTGGTGGTGTCGGCCGGTGCGCCCCAGGGAATGCCCAGGCAGAGCTGGAACAGCGGGTTGTCCAGCAAGCCTTCTTTGATCATTTGCTTGGCAAACCACAGGTGACCGGTGTCAAAAATCTCCAGCTCGGCCTTGACGCCCAACTCGGTGATGCGCTTGGCGCCAGCGCGCAGGGCAGCCGGGGTGGAGACGTAAATCGTGTCGCCATCGCCAAAGTTCAGCGTGCCGCAGTCCAGGGTGCATATCTCGGGCAGCAGTTGCTCGACGTGAATTAGGCGCGCCAGGGGGCCAATCAGGTCGGTGTTGGGGCCAAAGTGGGTGGGCGTCTCACCAGGTCCGATTTCCAAGTCGCCGCCCATGCCTGCGGTCAGGTTGACGATGATGTCCACGCCGGAGTCGCGGATGCGGTCCATCACCTCGGCGTAAAGCGCCGGGTCGCGGCTGAACTGGCCGGTTTCGGGGTTGCGCACGTGGCAATGCACCACGGTGGCGCCAGCCTTGGCCGCTTCCACCGCAGCTGCGGCGATTTGCGTGGGTGTGACTGGCACATGCGGGCTTTTGCCAGCCGTGTCGCCCGCGCCGGTAAGTGCGCAGGTAATGATGACGTTGGGGTTCATGTTGTGTACTCCGGTTCTTCTTGGTCAAGGATGTGTTTGAGCGCTGCAAAGTGCAGTTCGCTGAAAGCGGTGGGGTAGTCGTTCCACTGCGCGCAGGCCAGCGCCGCCAGCGGCTCGGGAATCAGCGCCAGCGGCCGCCCGGTGGACAGGGCCAGCACCTGCAACTTGGCGGCTTTTTCCAGGTAATACAGTTCGTCCAGCGCCTGCGCCACGGTGGGGCCAACCACGATGACGCCGTGGTTGCCCATGAACAGCACACTTTTGCCCTGCCCCAGCAGATTGGCCACCCGCTGGCCCTCGGAAGCGTCCAGCGCCATGCCAGCGTAGTCGCGGTCGTAGGCAATGCGGCCGTGGAAGCGGCAGGCGTTTTGGTCCAGCGCCAGCCATTCAAAGTCTTGCAGGCAGCACAGCGTGGTGGCGTAGGGCATGTGGGTGTGCAGAATGCAGCGCGCCTGCGGCAGGCGCTGGTGCAGCTCGGCGTGCAGGTGCCAGGCAGTGGGGTCGGGGGCGTTGGCGGCCTGGGCATCTGCGGGCTGCGCGGCGTCTACCCGCAGCAAATCGCTGGCGCGGATGCGCGAGAAATGGCTGCCCGCCGGGTTGAGCAAGAACTGCGTGCCCGATGCGTTAAGCGCCAGGCTGAAATGGTTGGCAATGGCCTCGTGCATGTCCCAGCGCGCGGACCACCGGAACGCGGCCGCCAGGTCGATGCGGTCTTGTTTTTCGTTGGTGGGTTCTGTCATGCGTTACGGGCTTGGGCATCGGTCAGTTGGCGCACTGTAAGGCGCAAGTGCGCCCATTTCTGGCACACGGACGACGTTTTTTCGGCATTTTGCGACGATTTTGCCGTCTGCCAAGGGCCACAATTTCCCCCTCAGCGCGCAAAGGGTCGCTTTTGGGGTAGTCCGGCTGCGCGCACTGTGTCACCATCAAGCCCAGTGCATTTATCGCGTGCAAACCCTCGTCCCCATGACCTCCCCCAGCAAAAACTCACTGACCTGGCCCCTGGCCTCGCTGCTCAGCGGTGTGAGCATGCTCGTAGTGGGCATTGCGCTGCTGTCGGTGGCCATTGGCGCGCAAGCTGGGTTTGCCAAGTACTCGGTGCTGGTCACCGGCATGATCATGTCGGCCTACTTTGCCGGGTTTGTGTACGGAACCTACGCTTGCCCCGCACTGATACGGCGCGTGGGCTATATCCGCGCGTTTGCAGTGATGGCCTCGGTGGCCTCGGCCCTGCCGGTGTTGCACGCGGTGTGGACCAACCCCTGGTTTTGGGGTCTGCTGCGCTTTGTGACCGGCCTGTGCATCGTCGGCTTGTACATGGTGATCGAGAGCTGGCTCAACGTGGTGGCCGACCGCGAGAGCCGGGGCAAGGTGTTTGCGGCCTACATGGCGGTCAGCGGCGTATCGATGGCACTGGGCCAGTGGCTGATTTTGGTGGGCGACCGCTTTGGCTTCGTGCCTTTCGCGCTGGTGTCGGTGCTGTTTTCATTTGCGCTCATCCCAACGACCATGACCACCATCCGTGAGCCACGCCAGACCGAGGCGCCCTCCATGAACCTGCTGGCTTTGTTTGTGATATCCCCCATCGGTTTTATCGCAGCCCTGGGATCGGGGCTGATCAATGGCACGTTCTACAGTCTGGGCAATGTGTTTGGCGCGGGCGTGGGCTTTAGCGACAACCGGACTGCGGCTTTTATGGCCATCACGATCCTCAGCGGCGCAGCGTTTCAGTGGCCTGTGGGGCATTTGTCCGACCGATACGACCGGCGTTGGATATTGTTCTGGATTTGCGTCATCTCTGCGCTGTTGGCGGCCGTTGGCTTTTACCTGGCGCGCGAGTATGAGAACTTCTTGATTTTGCTGGGCGTGCTGTACGGCGCCATGTCCTTTGCCATCTACGGCCTGAGCGTAGCGCACACCAATGACCTGATCGAGCCCGCTAAGGTGCTGGAGACCACGGGCGGATTGCTGCTGCTGTATGGCATTGGCGCCACCATTGGCCCTACGCTGGCCGGCGGGCTGATGGATTACATCGGCCCCGAGGGCCTGATGCTGTACTTCGCATTGGTGCTGGCAGCTCTGGCCGGCTTGGTGTGGTTCTTTACCGCGCAACAGCAGCGCTCGGCCAGTGTGCCCGCACACCGCGCCGACTACGTGATGATGGACGCCAGCTCGCAAGCGGTGCTGCAAATGGACCCGCGACATGCAGGTGCACCGCAGACCAATACCAGCGACGCTTCAATTACATGAATTGCCCCGTGCACGAAGCGCCTTGCTGTCCGCAGCTGGCGTTTAGCATTGCCGGCTTGACCGTTTCACCATCTTTTCCAACCCAAGAGACCGTACGTTTTGCTCGCTATTGAAATCAACCCCGCGAATTCCCGGCCCCAAATTCTGTTCAAAAGTGGCACCAGCCACACCACTGCACTGCCAGCCTTGTGGCTGCGGGCCCGCAGCCACCATCCCAGCCAACGAGATACTGTGACGGGACAGCGCCTGGTAAATCCGCACCAGCTACCCACCGACTTGCACCTCACCGATGCGTCCTGGAAACCAGGCCAAGGCGCGGCGCAGGCCCAATTGCATTTGGCCTTCAGCGATGGATTCGCCGGCGACTTTGACCCGCAGGAACTTATTGCGGGAACGGTGCTTTCCGAGCAATGCCCGGCGCCCCGCCCCTGGATGGCAGACCTGGCGCCACAGCCGGTTTATGCCTGGGATGCGCTGGCGCAAGACGCCGTATTGCACCGAGCTTTGCGAGACTTCATCGCCCTGGGTTTTGTATTGGTGCATGGCAGCCCCACCGCAACCGACTCGCTACTGACCGTGGCGCGGCGCTTTGGGTATGTGCGCGACACTAACTTTGGTGCGTTTTTTGAGGTGTATTCCCGCCCCGGCTCCAACGACCTGGCCTACCGCCCTGTGCCCCTGGGGCCGCACACCGACAACCCCTACCGCACGCCCGTGCCAGGAATCCAGCTGCTGCAATGCCTGCAAAACGAGACCTCGGGCGGCTTCTCGACACTGGTTGACAGCCTGGCCGTGGCCGCGCAGGTGCGCGCCGAAGACCCGGAGGGCTTTGCGCTTTTGGCCAAGGTGCCGGTGCGTTTTGAATACCGCGATGCAGACAAAGCCCACCTGGTTGCGGTGACGCCCCTGATTGAGCTCGATGGCCAGGGCCAGATGACCGGCGTGCACTACAGCCCGCGCCTGGACGATATTCCGCTGATGTCCGAGATCGAGACCCAGCGTTACCATGGTGCGCGCAAGCGGCTAGGGCAGTTGTTTGAAGACCCGCGCTATGAGCTGCGCTTTCGGCTCGACCCAGGCTGGTTCATGATGTTTGACAATAACCGCGTGCTGCATGGCCGCACTGCGTTTGACCCGTCCGAGGGCCACCGCCAGCTGCAAGGCTGCTACATTGACCGCGACGGCCCGCGCAGCACCTATCGGCTACTCAGCCGCCGTTTCGGAGCCTGAGCTCCGCCGCATTCAATCAAACTTATCCGCAAAGGCCTTGCTATGAACCAGGTTGCATTCACCCAAATGAAAGACGGCACGGCCGAGGAGTACCAGTTTTTGCAGGCGCTTGAGCATGACTACATCCGCGCCCTGCCAGACCGCCTGCTAAGCGCGCTCGAAGAACTGGGCGACTCTTTGCCGGGCTACCAGATCAGCCGCCTGGAGCATTCGCTGCAAAGCGCCACCCGCGCCGAAGCCGATGGTGCGGACATCGACATGGTGGTGGCCGCACTGGTGCACGACATAGGCGACGTGCTGGCACCCGAGAACCACTCGCAAATGGCTGCCGCCATCCTGCGCCCCTATGTGCGCGCCGAGGTGACCTGGGTGATTGAAATGCACGGCCTGTTTCAGATGAAGTACTACGCCCACCACATCGGCAACAACCCCGACGGCTACCTGGCCTACGCCGACCATCCCTGGTTCGAAAGTTGCTGCCGCTTTTGCGAGTTATACGACCAAGCCGCGTTTGACCCGGCCTACCCGACCAAACCGCTGGCCTACTTTGCGCCGATGCTGCGGGAGGTGTTTGGCCGAAAGGCATTTGACGCCGCCCGCAACGAGTCGTCCCTTCGTGAATGACGTACGAAGCCTAAAGATCTGTGCAAAAAAGTTGGCTTAAAGTGAACATCCGGCCCTGATCACTTGCCCGCTGGATCCGGTACATGATGGCTGACGGTGCACTAGCAGAATATCCCGGCCAATGCACACATTCGGACGAGCCCCACCTTTCATAGTTTGTGACCCGTTACCGGCTCTGGTGCGCCAATGAGTTCACGGTGAACATGGGCATAGGCGTTCACCATTTTTTCTGCCGTGAAATGTTCGCGGTAGCGTTTTAAGGCTTGCGCCCCCATCTCAGATGCCCTGTGCGGATATTCACAAAGCCATTGCATTGCTTGATTGAGTGCAATGGGGTCGCTCGGCGGTACCACCAGACCGGTTTCATTTGCAATATTAATAAACGTTGTGCCAGTTCCAATTTCGCTGGATATAAGCGGCTTGCCAAACATTGCACCTTCGAGCAAGGATATGCCAAAAGCTTCGGAGCGCAAGTGAGAGGGAAACACGACGCCGTAGCAGGCATGCAGCAGCGCCACTTTTTCTTCGTCAGGCAGAAAACCTAGAAAATGCACATTCGTGACCCCGATTGAACCGCTTTGGTCTTTAGCCTCTGCTCAATGGGTCCAGCTCCAACGATAACAATCTGGCAATCTAGGTTCTTGGCCGCGTCAGGGAGAATATGCAATCCTTTGTAGTAACGTAACACGCCGACAAAGGCAAAAAACGGGGCCAAATTGGCTCCGCCAAACCTGAACCTTTTCATCCGAACACGTTGGATAGCTGTCTTTGTCTATGCCGATGGGAATCACACAGACTTTTTCTTTGCAGCGCGCCAGCTCTTCGCTGGCGGCAAAGTAGTTTGGCGACGTGGCAACAATACGGTCCATGGCGCCGAGGAAGCGGCGCATGAGAGGCCTTTATAACTTAAGAAGATGTTTCTGCCGGGTAATATCTGAGTGGTAGGTAACGATAGTAGGCTTTTTGATGCGACAGGCAAAGTGCACTAAATCCATAAAAGGCCAAGGAAAATGATAATGAATAATATCTGCTAGGTTGATCAACGAATCGCTCCACCCCGCCCATCGAGGATGGAAAAGAAGCTTTATAGAAGTGAAGCACCGGCATTGCAACCTCAGTAATCAATCAACGAGAGCCCGAAAGGAAGACAAAAACCGATCCGTCGAAAAATCGGTGGCACGCATTTCGCAACAAGACTGCATGCGCTGGGCGACTTGTGGAGAAATGGCCTGAACGGCCTCAGCGATATCGCGGGGTGATGGATCTGCTGCAAGCAAGAAGCCGGTTTGAGCGTGCAGCACGCTCTCTGGCACCCCTCCTTCGGCGACACCGATGACCGGCTTTCCGGCTGCCATTGCCTCGACGGCTGACATACCAAAGTCCTCATCGGCCGGAACATAAATAACGGCCCTGGCCCGTCCAACCAAATCATATCTTTCGTTATCGGTGACCCAGCCGGTAAATTGGATATTGGGCGCACCACGCGCCAGTGCCTTTATAGCTTCATACTGCGATCCACCAGATGCAATTACCAGCTTCTGTTCTGGCATCTCAAGAAAAGCCCGCACAATCCTATCGACGCGTTTGGCAGGCTCCAGCCGTGCAACGGATAAAAAATAGCCTGCATCTCCCCGATGCTTGAAAAACTCTGTTGCGATGGGCGGATAAATAATCTGCGACTCGATGCCTGTCAGTGTCAGTAGCCGTGCACGAACATGCTCCGAGTTGACTACGACATCATCCATGCGATGCAAGGCTTCCAGGTACTTTTGTCGATAGAGTGAAACGACCGCCTGGAAACACCCGTGCAGGAAAGTTGGAACGCGATTCAAATATTCGTCCGTGCGATCGAAAGCAAACCTCGGCGGTGTGTGACAGTAGTAGATTTTTTTTCCGGTTCGCTGATGACCGACGGCCAATGGAGCGTAAATCCCACTGTAAATAACGCATCGGGCATTGGCTACGAATGACGGTCCTGTGCTGAATGCATAAAGAGCGCGTGCCACGCGTGGCAGGCACAAAGCCATTCCACCGGTGACTTCGCAGTGCAAGTCACCCAGTTCCCCAGTGGACGAAAACCCTTTATACAGCCCAGAGACCCCGAGACCAAATCCACGAAGGCCGCGTGCCAGCGCTATAACGAGGTGTTCCGCTCCGCCATTGACCTGCAAAAAGTCATGAAGAACCCAATGAGAGGGACGTGGTTTCACGCGTTCTTCTTCGCACTATTGGCCACCTGATCAAGCAAGCATTTTGTCACCGCGCCGGCCTCAAAGTGATTTTTGACTTTTTCATAGCCCGCCTCACCGAGGCGACGGCACAGTTCGGGTGAGTCTTCCAGCCGGCCGATCGCCTTGGCAAGCGCGTTAATGTCACCTTCCTGAACCAGTAATCCATTTACTTCATGCTCTACGAGCTCAGCCACTGAGCCCGTGGCATAGGCAATGACAGGCTTGCGGTAAGACCATGCTTCAATGACGGCGCGCCCGAAAGTTTCGGGCCCCCCGGAATGCGCTACCGATGGAACGACGACGGCTTTGCAATTGCGAAGGTAGGGGTCCGGCTTAGCAAGGTATGCAAGCAAGCGGTAGGAGTCACCGATTTCAAGTGTTTGGATGAGTTGCTGCAGCTGGGTATGCAGGAGAACATTACCCACCACACCAAAGGAAAGGGCCTGTACGTCACGACGGCTATCCTGTAGCAGTTTCAGAGCCATTATCAGATCCACATGACCTTTCCAAGGATTGACAGTCGCCAAATGCAGGAACGGTCCCGTGTAGTTGACAGGCCCCGGCGGCAGTATTGCCATGTCAGGCACGACAGCGAACGGCGCAGGCCCAATAGGTTGGATAAAAAAAGGGGCCAGATACCCTAAGCGCTTGCTGACGGATGCTGATGGCAATAGTACTTGCAAACCCGGTAAACGAGAAAACACATAATCTAAGTCTTCCCAAAGAAAGTCCCGTATATAGACATGACAGCGTTTTCCAAGCGATGGAAGAAATTTAGCGGTCATCGCTGCAATCAGCGCAGACGTATTTGTATTGACAAGAAGAACCGCATCCGGGTTTGTGAGGCAGTCATAAAGCAGGCGAAGTGATGCCTTTCTCTTGCCCCAGGGGGTTGCCGAACCGATGATTCGAATCAACGTTACATTCCGGGGTAAACCGCCCGGCTGAATTAACTGATCGAGGTGGAGCTTGTTTTCGGCGTATATCCGTACATGCAGATCAGACGGGAGATGGCGGATGATCATTTCAATACTGCGCTCGGCACCTCCATAGCCGGAGGCAATGGAGAGAATGAAAAGCGTTTTCATAAGAGCCGATGGTGCTGAAGATAATATGCTTCACCCGCGCTCGATACCCGATCCGCGAGAGCCAAATCACCCAAGAGTTGGGAAACAGCTTTTGCGAATTCAGCACCAGTCTGGGCGTGCAGATAGTGAACACCTGATCTCACCGCCAATCCTCTGACGCCTTCCTGGGAGGCTATAACGGGTCGGCGATGGGCGAATGCCTCGATTACTTTCAGTTTGGTACCGCCACCGGCCCACAGGGGTACCAGAATGGCATCCGCATTTGTGTAGTGTTCTGCAAGCTCATCCGTATCGGGAAAAAATTCGACGCGACCGGACGCTTCCATACGGCTGACCAGCGCTTTGGGCGCACGCCTCCCCACAACACGAAATGTCCACGGCCTTGTCAGGCATTGCTCCAAGATTGGTTGAATCTCATTTAAGAGATAAAACACTGCCTCTTGGTTAGGCGGATAGTCGAGCCCACCCACGAAAACAAAGCGGGCTGTATCGGTTTGGCTTAGCCCTCGTTCAGGGATGTGTTGGGGGCATTCAACCCTATTGGGTCGAACTGCAATGTTAGGAATACCTCTGTAACTCAAGCGTTGTGCATCTTCTTTCGCTGCGAGCCAAACCGAATGGTAGCCTTTGACTATGGCGCGCTCAAGCAATGCATATTGCATCGAGGCCATCAAAGACCTTAGCGACTCCTTGGGTCTTCGCATGCGGGCGAGGCATCGAGCGACACTTAAACGCGTCTGCGACTCGAGATCATCCATGTCGAGATCAAACCTGGTATCTGTGCAAAGGCTTGCAATTGACTGTCCTAAATCATGCAAATAAAACCTGAAAACAACGACACGTTTTACGGATTTATGTCCAAGCCGTCCGACCAAGTTACGCATGTTGGTCATGCCTTGTGGGTAAAACCAATCTACAACCAGACCTCGGAAAAATAGGCCACATGGTGGGCAGAGAAGTCCAATAGCCCGTAGTAAGCGATTGGGGGAAAAAATACCGTCTGTGACGGGCCAGACACCTGCGGCAGGGTAATTAGGTGGAATATCTTGCACATCAAACTTGCCAGCTACCAAGACATGAACCTGATGGTCGCAGCTAAGCTCAAGGAGCCAGTCCCATGCGCGCAAAGCCCGACCTGAGCAGTTTGGCAAAGGTAGTACCGGAGTCAGCAAGATAGCATGGTCTTTAGAGGCACGCATGGCTGCACTTATTGGACTGCGCTGCTACCGCATCTATCAATGCCAAGAGAAATGACTTGATCGGCAAATCGAAGGCAAGCATGGCGGTGAGTGACAAATACCACGCTCATATTGGGCCTTGCATGTTTCACGGCGGACAACACTTGGGTCTCTGTCGCCTCGTCGAGTCCTGAAGTTGCCTCGTCGAGCAGCAAAAGATCCGGATGACGGTAGAGCGCCCGAGCCAATGCCAAACGCTGTCGTTCACCGCCTGACAATTGCGTTCCATCGGTCCCAACCCGCGCACTATGCCCCAGAGGCAGCATGGATACCATTTGTTTTAAGCAAGATAACTCTAAGGCTTGATCTATCTTGGCAGGGTCGCCGGCATCGAAGCCAAATACGACGTTGTCCGCAATGGTGCCATCAAGCAATGCGACTTGTTGGGGAAGGTAGGCGACCCTAGGTGGGCGGTCCTCAGACCAAGCATGAATAACACTCCCCGATTGCGGCGTGTTAATTCCACAAAGCAGTTCCATTACGGTACTCTTGCCAACGCCCGACGGTCCGGTGAGTGCAAGCCATGATGGATGGTTCATCCTCAGGTTTATATTTTCCACCACCGGTCGCTGGTCAGACAAATGGTGGAACGTCACATTTTTCAGCGCAAAGAAAGACTGAGTTGTTGCCACAGCTCCAATGCCGATATGTTTGGTATCCCTTGCTGCTGCCCAAGTGAACTCTTGCAAAACCAATTCCATATTCACTATCGAACCCGCCAATACCGCTCCTGTGCTCAACAGATTAATCATCGCCGGCATCAAAGCACGCACGACAAACGCGTAGAAAATGATTTGCGGTAACAGATCAGCAATCGGTCGTTCCAAAAAAACCCATGCTGAGATAAGTGTCAGCAAGACAGAAAACAATCCGAATTCGAGCACCATGCGGGGCAGGTTGGGCATAAAACTGAGTCGGCGATTGGAGTACGCCACACTGTCAAGCGCCCGATCCAACTGGTCAAGGAAAAAGCGCTCCAGCCCATAAATACGAATCTCTCGAAAAGAACCCAGACATTCCGCTAGCCCGATGTTCCAGCGCTGGGTAGCAAGCTCGCGTTCATGCGCAAATTTATTCTGTGCCCTCCCGATTAACTGCTGGCTGCCAATGCCAAGTATGAGCATGCAGACACACAGACCGAAGGCAACGAGGGCGTCATGCCACAGAAGGACTGCAGTTAGGAACAGCAGCATCAGCGTGGATGAAATCAAAGCGACTGCTTGTTGGCTGACATAAGAGGCGTCAATCGCAGTGGTAAAGCATCGACGAAGGTAGTGCGCGCGATGTTGAGACTGAAAGCTAGCCCAATCCAGATGCAGATACCCCCGAAGGAGACGACTAACGGTGTCCCGTTGCACCTTTTGATGAAAGTTCGACGTGGTCCATGTTAGAAGCCCCTGGGCCACAAATTTCAGGGTGATTAAAAGGAACAAAAATCCGCTCAGGGCCAAGGTGATCGGCCAACCGTCTAACATTTTCACCACGGCTGCAGGGCATTTGCCGCCCACGCACTGCACATACGGAACCACTGCGACAGCGACCAGCATTTCTACCAACGACAGCGCTGCCGCCCAGAGCGACACCAAGAAAAGTAGGCGCTTATGGTGAGGGGCCAGAAATTCCTGGAGCACTTTGGCGAGGGATTGTGCATGCGCCAGAAATAGGGGTTTTGTAAGGTCAGGTTTTGTCATGAACGCAGCCAAGATCTCGCAGCGCGCGCCGAACGAAGCAACATCAACTCCAGGTGCTGAGATTGATAATCAAGACGATTTCCGAGTGCATCGCCCGGCAGGTGGACCCTCGCGTGATGGGCATATGTCGAGGTGGCATGGCGAACGTAGTCAACCGTCAGGAGTCCTGCATGGAAACAGCTGAAATCCCTTCGATTTCTTTCGTACCAAAGGTGATTCCACATATGGAGGCTATAGGATGCGCTCGGCAAATTGACATAGCGTAAAAATAGATCATCAATACCTTCGGGAGAGTGATCAAGTGCGTAGAAGGAAATCTCTGGCTCTACTGACAGAAGTTCAGGATGCTTATGGGCAATTCGACAGGGTAAAAGTGTCGAGTGATTGCTCCAACTTCCGTCGAATGCCTCACGCATGCCATCGATCCACAAACGACAAAAATCCGAACCCGGGCTTGCGCCGATCCATGCATTGCAAAGTGACTCAGTAGCTCCTGTGGGAGGTCTTTCCTCGCCAAGAATAAATTGACGGGAAAACCAATCTTTCGGAATAGCATTCAAAAATAAGGTGTCGATGTCTGCATAAATCCCGCCCTCTTCCAACAATATCTGGAGTCGTGCAAAGTCTGCCAGGTGCGCATAGCGATATGGGTTGATGGTGGTATCCTGATATGCGTACTCAGTTACAAATCTATTAGGTTCGATCCGCCGTAGCTGGATCTCGGGCTTTATTCTGTCCCACCATTCCCCCCAAGGCTCATGGTAAAAATGAAAATATACGACATCCGGATGATTAACTTCGATGCATGACTTAATGCACAAGTAATACATTAAATGAAATGGTGCGGTTTGTTCACGCAAACCAAACACGAAGTGAAAGACATTCGGGATCATTCAGACTCCCTTGCAGTCAGTGCCCGTAACAGAGTTGCCAAAACGATGTCTGCGGAAAATGTAGATTCGATTTTGAGTGCCTGCTGAGCCGCACGATCATTGGCTAGTTTTCTGTTCTCAAACACTTCGCGCATCTGGCGCGCGGCGTGATTAATCGAAGGCTCAGCCCAGAGATCCGACGCGCGGTAATTGGCGGACCACGTGGGCTCATGTACCGGTACCATCTCGTGGCTGACCAGATATGCCAAATCAGGGTCTACGTAGTCGAGCTGGCCGCCATATCCGGTCATGATCAATGGCTTTCCAAGGCGTGCGGCCTCGAATGCCCCAAGTCCCCAGCCTTCGGTCCGTGTCAAGGAAGTGAAGCAGTCTCCCCTTTCGTGTAACGCCATGATCTCTTGATCAGAAAGCGATTCATCGGCAATGAGCACAACCGGTGCGCGGTCAGCATGGCGGCTTGCCATGGCCTGCATCGACTGCAGTGTTGATGGGTTACGAAGTCGAAACCCGTTATACCAGTGGCGATGAAATCGCGTAATGTCTCTGGGGCTGGTCTTAACGACCATCACTGTTTTATCATTGGAATTAAAAGCCCTCCAATAAGCCTCCAGTGCCAAATAAGGCGCTTTTCGATTCGACCAATAGGCAATATTATAAAAAATGAATCGATTATCGAGATCTTCAATTTTCTTAAGGCGTGACCTTATCGATTGTCTATCTACATCAGTGGGCGGATCAATATTTTCGAACTGGGAGATATGAGGCACTACGTGAATTGGAACGGTGACGCCAGATTTTTTAAAAACTTCTACATTCCACTGACAAGGAACCAGTACTCCATCAAGACGGTTAAGGATATCGGGCCAATGATTGGGTAGCCTTTCTAGCTCCCAAACGGTATATCCTAAAACTCGCCGACCCAGTGCCCGCTCGCGCTCGATCCAATACGGATAGTATTCGGGAACAGTGTGTATTAAAACCGTATCATAATTAATATCCCGATTACAAACTTTAGTGAGAATCGGGCAAGGCCAACTCGTTTTGTCAGAGATCTCATAGTCACCCTTGCGCGTCAGCATTGGTGTCCAGGTCAAATCAATTCCTGCTTTTATCAGAACCCGAAGATAAGATTTAGCAGCGATCGCATATCCTGTTGCATCCCCCCAAGAGATATACCTTAGCGAACGCATTTCATCGCCTCTTACGTTTAAGACGGAAGGCGAAAATTCCAGAGATAAATCCTTGAAACAGCCCCGCCAAGCGCGCAGCGAAAGCCGCGCTGCGCCATCCCTGAAGTGTCAGCATTTGCAAAATGGCTGAAACCATAGTTCGTCCTCCCCAATACAGTATGTGAGCTTGCAGGCTTTTGGCGATCAGACCCCCATCTCCCCGCGCATACTCATAGAAGCGCTTTACAGCCCATCGATTCCAGGGTGGAATTTTTGTCGGGTGGCGCATTCGAATACGAGGACTGTAACAAGTGCCAACGCTCCCAAACTCGGTATACAACCTGTTCATCAAGTCCATGCCTTCTGCGGCAGGAAACGCGGCCCCAGGGCCGAAAAATTCATCAAACCCTTTGACCTGGAGAAAGATATCACGTCGAATGAACAGGGTTGCCTCCGTCAGACATCCAAACATATTCCAGCGGTCAAACGCAGTTTTGTCCGCCTTCCAGCGTAATACGTTTGGGGCGCCCGATTCATCAACAGTTTGTCCCGTAATAACTTGTAATGAGGTGTCGCATGCTAAACGATCTACTTCTAAAAGGGTATCTGGAAAAAATAGGCAATCATCATCGGGAAATCCAAGCCACTGGCCTCGCGCTGCGTGAGCACCTACATTTCGCGCCCGACTCGCTCCGATGAAATCAACCCGAATATGTACTATATCTAATTGATTTTTGAATCGATTAACGACATTTACGAGGTGGGCATCCTCATTTTGATCAACCACAATGATTTCAAAGGATGGACTGTCCTTCAAATCCGCCATGCTGGCAAGGCAACTTTCAAGGTCCCCATCGTCTCGAAGTGTGGCGATAACCAGCGAGAATAGAAAATTTTTTCTTAAACGCATCGCCACAATTTCTAGAATACTTTCATGTATAAAGGGATGAAATTTTACCGAACTTTTTTGCCAATATCGACGTAGCCAATGCACATGGCCGCGTCAACGAAGCAGTCCGCCCCACTGCGGATCCAGCCTAGGGCAGCTACCAGCGCATCGTTTTCTTTAGCCCCAACCTGCTTGATGAACTTGGAACATATGTACGCCCGGTCAAATGCAGAGACACGAACTGGCTTTCTCTCCCCCAAAAATGAACCGTGTTCAGGGTCCGCTGCCCACACGCGGACCTAGGTCGGCATGGGGCGCGCCCGCCGTGCAGCGGGCCAAAGAAACGCCTAAGCGGGTCGATAGGTGCCAGACCTCGTCGGCACCGTAGACTTGGAGCCTAAGTTGCCAGACGTGGTCAATGGGCCAAGAATTTTCCAACGCCCAATCCAGCCAGCGATTAGCGGAACTATAATTACGTTTAAATTATTATTTATTTTTAATTTAATAAAATATTATTAACATTTTTTTCTAAAATCCGCGATTAAGCAAAAAAATAATATCGTCTTGAACTTTCCCGCATGAAACTTTCAACTATCACTGCCATCGCGATCACCTTGGGTGTTTCCACTTGGACCCATGCCGACTGGTCACAGACCCAAAACCAAGCCAAAGGCCAAACGGTGTATTTCAATGCCTGGGGTGGAAGCGAGGCGAGCAATGCCTACATCGCCTGGGCCGCTAAGGAAGCCAAGACTCGTTATGGCATTGACGTTCGGCACGTCAAAATCACGGATACCGCTGAAGTGGTCAAGCGGATACAAACTGAGGTGGCTGCCGGGCGCACTGGCGACGGCTCTGTCGACCTGGTTTGGGTCAATGGTGAAAACTTCCGAAAGCTCAAAAATGGTGGACTGCTTTTTGGTCCGTGGGCGCAAAGCCTACCCAACTGGGAATTAGTCGATTTAAACAAGCCAGTGCGCACAGATTTTTCCGTGCCTACCGAAGGTTATGAGGCGCCCTGGGGCACGGCGCAGCTCACCTTCATTGCCGACGGCGCCAAAACGCCCACACCGCCACGCTCAGCTGTCGATTTGTTGGCGTTTGCCAAAGCCCATCCGGGGCGATTGAGCTACCCTAAGCCGCCTGATTTCCATGGAACGACTTTTGTCAAGCAGATGTTGATGGAGTTGGTGCCCAACAAAGCGGTATTTCAACAACCCGTGACCCCAGCAGCTTTTGCCGCAGCAACGCAGCCGCTGTGGGCCTATTTGGACCAGCTGCATCCCAGCCTGTGGCGCAATGGCAAGTCCTTTCCGGCCAGTGCCGCCGAGATGCACCGCATGCTGGGCGATCGTGAACTCAATATTTCGATCACGTTCAACCCCAACGAGGCGGCTAATCTGATTGCCAGTAAACAACTGCCCGCCAGCGCCTACAGTTTTGGATTGAAAGGCGGCACCATTGGGAACGTTCATTTTGTGGCGATACCTGTGAATGCCCGCGCCAAGGCGGGAGCACAGGTGTTTGCCAACTTCCTGCTCTCTGCAGAAGCACAGACCCGCAAGGCAGACATCACCGTATGGGGGGATAGCACGGTTTTGGATATCAACAAACTTCCGTCTGTTTCACAGGCTATGCTGCGCAAAACAGCCCCTGGCGCATTGAGTGAGGCCGTGCCAACCTTGCCTGAACCGCACGCCAGCTGGGTGGAGGCGTTGGAGGCCGAGTGGCTCAAGCGTTACGGCGCGCGCTAGCGCGGCGCGCCCTACCACAGCCCCCTGGCAACCGCCAGGGCCTACCCTGGGGATGGCTGTCTGCGGTTCCGGTCTTGCTTATCTTTGGCCCCTTGCTGCCGGGGCTTTTTTGGGCTTTGGGTCCGGCATTGGACGCCACGGTGTGGCAATCACTGTGGATTGACGGGCAATGGGCGCAGGCCCTGCGCTCGACCCTGATCTCCAGTGTTCTCGCAACGGTGCTGGCGTGCGCCATGGCCGCCGCGTTGGCCACGCTGCATTACCCAAGCAGGTTGTGGATGTCGCTCCAACGTCGCTTGCCACTGCTGCTGTCCGTGCCGCACGCTGCATTCGCCCTTGGCTTGTTTTTCTTGATAGCTCCATCTGGTTGGTTGGCACGGGTTATCGCCCATGCCACGCAATGGGCGGCGCCACCCGAATGGGTCACCGTGCAGGACCCCTACGGGCTGAGCCTCGCGTTGGCGCTGTGCATAAAAGAAAGCTGGTTTTTGCTGTGGGTGATAGCGGCGGTGTTGGGTGAACAAGCCGTCTCGCGTCAGATGGTCATGGGCCGCGCGCTGGGATACAGCCGCACGCAAACATGGGTGTTGATTTTGTGGCCGCAGTTGCTACCGCGCTTTGGGTGGCCTGTACTGGCGGTGTTCGCCTACGGTCTTTCGGTGGTGGACATGGCCATCATTTTGGGACCGAGTACGCCCCCCACTTTGGCAGTTTTGATCTGGCGCTGGTTGAGTAACCCTGATCCTGCGGTCCAGGCACGCGGCAGCGCGGCATCGCTGATTTTGTTGATCGTGCTGCTGTCTTGTGGCCTTGCTGTGCGAAGTCTCGGGTTGCTATTGAAACTGCGTCAACCCTATCCGCCAGGGCTGCGCAAGCCCGCCGCGAGTCGGCCTTGGTGCAGGCGGCGCACGCCCCATTTCCTGGTAGGTTATGCGGTGGTAGCGGTGTTGTTGCTTTGGTCTTTCGCACAGGAATGGTTTTTTCCGGCGCTGCTGCCTGTTGCCTTCTCGCTGGAGTATTGGCAAAAGGCTGATTGGTCTGCGTTTTGGACGACCTTATGGCTCGCTACCGCCGCGTGTTTGCTATGCATGCCCGCGGTGCTGGTGTGGCTGGAATGGGGCCCCAAGCGGCTGAACGCCCTGCTCTACCTGCCATTGATCTTGCCCGCCTTGCCATTGGCAGCCGGACAATACGCCGCTTTGCTGCATGTACGGCTGGACGGCACTGCTGTCGCGCTGGTCTGGAGCCACCTGATGTGGGTGCTGCCTTACATGTTGCTCACCCTCGTCGGGCCCTATCGAGCGTTTGATATGCGCCTTATGACCAGTGCCCGAGCGTTAGGATATTCGCCTTGGCAGGCCTGCTTGGCAGTGAAATGGCCCATGCTCTCGCGCCCCATCTTGGCGACGCTAGCGGTCGGTTTTGCGGTAAGCGTGGCGCAATACCTGCCCACCTTGTTTGCCGGGGGTGGTCGTTTCACCACGGTCACGACAGAAGCTGTGGCACTGGGTGCAGGCGGCAACCGACGCGTATTGGCGGTGCAGGCATTGCTGCAAATCGCCTTGCCCCTGGCCGCCTTTGGCTTGGCTGCGGCCAGCGCGTATTGGCTTGGGCGACATCGAAAAGGATTGCGTTGACATGCTGACCATCAAAAATCTTACGATCTCGAACGCGCAGCAGCATCTCTTTTCGGCCCTGTCGCTGGAAATAAACCGGGGTGAGGTCGTCACCCTCACCGGGGCATCTGGCGCTGGCAAATCGACACTGTTGAACTGGATAATTGGGGAGTTAGACCCGAGCTTTTCTGCCCTTGGTGGGTTGTGGCTTAACAATGTGCGATGCGACGCTCTCCCCATTGAAGCGCGCCACATTGGTCTTTTATTTCAGGATGAATTGCTCTTCCCCCATTGGAGTGTGGGGCAAAACCTGGCCTTTGCACTACCTGCCAAGTTAACGGGCGCTAAGGCGCGCCGCCAGCGTGTGGAGCAAACCCTGTCAAATATTGGTCTGGCTGGTTTTCATGACCGTGACCCTGCCACGCTTTCCGGTGGACAGCGGGCGCGGGTCAGCTTGATGCGCACGCTGCTGGCAGAACCCTTGGCGCTCTTGCTGGATGAGCCGTTTTCCAAGTTGGACGCGGTGTTGCGCCCCCAGTTTCGGGCCTTTGTGTTCGCGCAAATTGCACTGCGCAACATTCCGACATTGCTGGTCACCCATGACCCGGCCGATGTGCCGCAAGGTGGGCGAGTGCTTGAAATCAGTGATTGGCAGCACAACCCTGTTTGATCAAGCGTTGAACCGTACGGCGCATCGCCCGCGCCGACGCCTCTGGGTTCAAGTCTGCCTCCACGGGGCCTGCGCGCTGATGAAATGACTCGGGTCGGGTTTGTGGTGCCAACCACGCAGTGTTTGCACATGCTTTTTAAGCAATGCAGCCCATGGAGAACTGTCGAAACCTTGTGTTTGGGTTTGTGTTTGGGCTTGTGCGGTCGAACCTGCCAGCAGGCACAGCGCAAGAAAAATTCTTCTAAGCATCGCCCTTAGCCTCGCTTCCAGGTGTGGAAACGTCCCAAGAACGCCAACACCTTTTGTGGCGCGTGGGCACGCTTCCATTCGCCTGCTGCGTACTTGTTGGCCTCTGCCAGCGTCGGGTACGTGTGGATAGTTCCCAATATCTTGTTTAAGCCTAGCCCATGCTTCATCGCCAACACAAATTCGGCCAGCAAATCGCCGGCGTGTTCGCCGACGATGGTCACACCCAGGATGCGGTCTTTGCCGGGTACCGTCAACACTTTGACGAAGCCATTCGCAGTGCCATCGGCAATGGCACGATCCAGTTCGTTCATGCCGTATTTTGTGACTTCATAGGGAATGTTCCTTTCCTTGGCGTCCTGCTCGTTAAGACCCACGCGCGCCACCTCGGGCTCAATAAAGGTTGCCCATGGAACCACCGAATAGTCCACCTTGAATTTCTTGTAATCGCCAAACAGCGCATTCACGGCCGCGTACCACGCCATGTGAGCGGCCGTATGGGTAAATTGGTAGGGCCCAGCCACGTCGCCTGCTGCGTAGATGTTGGGGTACAAAGTTTCCAGATAATCGTTCACGGCTACGGTACGTTGGGTGGGAATACCCAGGTCTTCCAAGCCATATCCTTGTAAACGGGCCACGCGACCAACGGCGAACAGCAAGGCATCAAACTCGATGCGTTTTTCAACGCCCTGATGCTCGACCACGATGAATTTGCGCGCGCCGTCGCGTTCGCAGCGCAAGGCCTTATGACCGGTCAGCACCTCGACGCCGTCGCGGCGCAGCGAGTCGCGGGCCAAGTCAGAGACCTCACGGTCTTCACGCATCATGATGCGCATCGCCATCTCGATTTGCGTGACCTTCGAACCCAACCGGGCAAAGCTCTGCGCCAACTCGCAACCAATGGGGCCGCCGCCCAAAACGACCAGACGCGCCGGTGGCACATCAAGTTTGGCAAACTCGTCCCACAGCGTGTCGCTGGTGACATAACCCACCGCATCGAGCCCCGGCAGGGGTGGCACGAAAGGACGGGCACCCGCCGCAATCACGATAGAACGGGTGGTCAGGCGCTGGATACCGCCGCTGTTTAATTTGATTTCGACCGTCCAAGGGTCGATGATTTTCGCGTAACCCTCCAGCACTTCCACGCCAAGCTCGGTGTAGCGTTCCACGCTGTCGTGCGGAGCCACAGCAGCGATGACCTCATGCACGCGGGCCATGATCGTGCTGAAACTGAACTTAGGTTCTACCGCGCTCAGGCCATAGTTTTCGGCATGTCGCATCTGGTTGGCTATGCGCGCCGACTTGATCAGGGCCTTGCTTGGCACGCAGCCATAGTTCAAACAGTCGCCGCCCATCTTGTGCGCTTCGACCAAAGTAACTTTGGCTTTTACCGCCGCCGCAATGTACGAAGTCACCAGCCCTGCGGCTCCGCCGCCGATGACCACCAGGTTGCGGTCAAAGGTTTTTGGGCGTATCCAATTTGCATAAACGCGGCGGCTCTGCAGGAAATACATGAATTTTTTCGCCAAGATGGGGAAGACTCCGAGGAGCGCAAAAGAAACTAAAAGGCCGGGCGACACAATGCCCGACAAACTGGTAATTTGGGCTAACTGGGTGCCGGCATTGACATAAACGAGGGTGCCAGCCAACATGCCCAGCTGACTAACCCAGTAGTAGCTCAGGGTACGCACCGGCGTCAAACCCATGAGCAAATTCACCAAGAAGAATGGGAAGATTGGCACCAATCGCAGGGTAAACAGGTACAGCATGCCATCCTTGGCCATGCCTTCGTTCATCGCTTTAAGCCGCTCTCCAAAACGGCGCTGGATGGTGTCGCGCAGCACATAACGCGATGCCAAAAACGCCAAGGTGGCACCAGCGCTTGAGGCGAAAGACACGATGACCGTGCCCACCGAAAGGCCAAACAATGCGCCGGCCGCCAGGGTCATGATTGCTGCGCCAGGCAGTGACAAGGCGGTGATCAAGACATATACCGCGAAGAAGGTAAACGCTGCACTCAGAGGCGATGTTGCACGCTGTGCCTCAAACTGTCCCAGGCTCGCTTTCATGCCTTCGAGAGTCAAATAATGGTTCAAATTCAATGCAAAGAATCCATACACCATCAATGCAGCAGAGACAAGTATCAATGTCTTTTTCATTGGGTATTTCTTAAGCTTTATTTAACTAAAATAATATTAAATTTATTTAAAAAACCAAAATATTTATTCTCATGTGAATCGGGTACAAGCTGCCAGTTTTTCACCGTTATCGTTCTATTTTTGACTCTGGTGCGCAGGGAACTACTACCATGCAACGTTGTGCGAAGCGCACCTTCGTGGTGGACAGGAATCACCCGGGCCGGTTAACAGCAACGATGGTGGCCGCATTGAGCGGCTACACCGGGTGGGTCTGGGAGGCAAGACTGCCATTAGACCTTTCTCGGCTTCTTGTAACGACAACAGCCTTTTTCAGGGCAGCTCCAAAACTTTGCTTATTTGCAGATGCACTCAAGCCTGCACAGGGGCTTGCTTGCGCAAAAGCCAAGCCACGATGGCAACAAAGAGGGCCACAGGCAGCCACACTGGTGCGCTAACAAGTACGCAAATGCCAAGCACTAAAAGCAGCGCAAATCCCACCAACGCTGATACACCGAACCCAACCAAGGCAAGCACCACCAGCGCCACGGTGCTTGCTACAAGAGCACCAATAATTCCCAAGCTTGCAATACCAATGGCCTCGACCCCGTGAACAGACTGGCCATTGACCGTGACAGTGACCGGCCCAACAGAGATGTTTCCAGACGGCAATGCGAAAAGAAAAAACAATAGCAAGACTGCAGCAGTCAGAAAAACACCTAAAAGCACTTTGGTACGCATGTTGTAGAACTCCCGTTTATGCTGTGTCATCAGTGATCTGTCTTGGCTTTTCCAAGGTTAAATAGTGCATTGAATCCACGAACTGTATTTCTCAGCGGATGGTACATGAGAAACCAAAATATTAATTACAAAAATGAAAATTAATATTTGCGTATTTCTGTCCCCTCACGCAAAAAACCCATGCAAGTACCACTGCGCCTCCTGCGTCGCCTCAAGGTCGCTCTTATCGCCCATCCCCTGCTTATTTCTCAGCCGGTCGCAATAAATCCACAGCAAGCCGTGGCGCTGGCTGCGGGCAATGAAGTAGTCGCGCAGCACAGGTGCCTCACCCTCTAGCCAGCCCGCTTCCAACCGCTGCGGACCAAGCAGCAAGACCAGCGGGCCGTGGAATTGGGGTTGGGCGTGTTGCACCAGCAGACTTTGCGGCGTGGCCAGCAGCCAGCTGGGATACAGCGCATCGGTCGAGGGCGATGAATGGGGATCGGCGTCGGGGTTGTCAATTGGCGCCACGCCGCGCGTGCCCTTTTTGTCTGCGCGCTGCGCTGCGGCATTCGGGGCTGCGCAGGGCAGCCAGCGCTGCATGCGTTCGGGCCGGTGGTCGGCCTGGGTACTAGCGCACAGCACAAGCGCAGGCCCCAGCCGGGCGGCCACGCGCTCGAGCATGTGGTGCAGGCTGTCGCCGCTGCGTACTTCGTCTACCAGCAGGCTGTGGCTTTCGCCTGAGAGCGGCTGAGTGGCCAGGGTGCGCAGGCGCAAATACAGCACCGGGGCGGGCAGCACTACGCGCGCCAATTGTTCGGCCAGCATGCGCTCCAGGTGGCGCAGGTCTTGGGTGGCGTGCGCGGTGCGCAGTTCCAGGCGGCCATAGCCGCTGGCGTCGTGGTGGGCATCTTGGTGCAGCGCATTAGAGCGGCGCGCGTCCAACTCCCAAAGCAGTTCCAGCACCAGGACGCCGCGCTGGCGTGCACGCAGCCATTCAAGCAACTGCGCCAGCAAGCGGCGCGCGCCAAAAAGCAGCGCTGGGGCCGCATCCACCTGGGCGGCCAGTTCCAGCGGCGCGTCAAACACTTCAGGCAGACGCAGCCAAGGATAGACCTCGGGGCGTAGGCCGTAGGCCTGGTCCAGCGCGGCCAGCAACTCAGGCCCGAAGCGGCGCACCAGGCCCGCACGCGGCAATGCACGCAGCTGGCCCCAAGTGCAGCAGCCCAGGCGCTCAAGGGTAGGCACGTGGGAGCGGGCAGCGGCCAAGGCCGCCAATGGCAAGGCGTCGGCATCCAGCAAATCGCCAGGCATCTGCAAGCCCAGATTAACGAAGTCCGCAGGCGCTGGCTCGCCAGCGCGCTCGGTGCCAAGCTTGCCTCTGAGATCGCCACCGCGGGTACTTTTACGGATGGGTTCGGGTGCGACGTCATCTGCGCCGGCATCTGCATGCGCAGCCCCTTGGGCCACTACCCACAGGCGCCCCAGCGCCACCAACGCCGTTGGCCCTTGCGCGCAGGACAGCGGCGCCAGTGCAGGAGTCAGCAACTTGTGCAGCAAGGCACGGCGCCCACCAAACAGGCGTTCGCTGGCCGAGGTTTCGAGTACCAGCGCGCCGTCCAACTGCGCCACCCAGGGCGTGAGATGCAGAGCACGCCAGGCCAGCGCGCTCAGGGGATCCGCCACGCTGGGGGCCGCGTCGGACGCGTGGGCCAACGCCGGCGCGGCCATGCGCAGCGCTAGCCAGTGGTGCGGCAAGTACGGCTTAAGTGCAGCACCCGGCAGGGGTGGAGCCTGGCTTGTGCGCGGGTCTGGACCTTGGAGCGTGGACATGGCAAGGGCTTCACGGGCCGCGGTGGGCGACACGGCTTTGCCTGAGGCCCAGGACATGACGGCGAACCGGCGGGCAGGTGGCCGACTCGATCTCCAACGCAATGGCTGCCGGGGTGGCGGTATGGTCTGCGAAAGGCGCCATCTGTGGCGCACGTTCAGGCTGCTGCAGCGTGGCTGCGGCCAGCAGCTGGCGCAGCGCGGGCGCTCGGGCCGCCAAGTGCAAGGCGTGCTCGAGCGGAGGTCCACGGCGCTTGAGCAGATCAATGCACAAGCCACCATCGGCATCAGGCGACAGCAGCAGGCGCAGCACGGCGGGCGAAGCGTCTTGCCGGGCCTGGTCGCTGCGCATGACGAAGAGCAGCTTGTGGTGTTCGGCGGCCGCCAGTTGCAGGCGGCGCAGCTGATCGGCCCGCGCCTGCGGCAGCCAAGCCAGTACCGCGTCCACCGGCGCGCAGCGCAGCGCCTGCTCAGTGGCCCACAAGGGCGTGGTACCGGCGCGGTGGGCAGCGGCACCTCTGGCGGCGAGTGCAGGCCCTGGCGGCAGCTTGAACCACAGCAAGCGCCGCGCTGCCAGCCCCTGGGAGGCCAACGCGGGCGCAAAGGGCAATTGCGGCGGCGCCACCAGCACCACAGGCCCCGAGCCACAGCAAGCCAGCGCCGGAACCAACAAGCGCCATTCGTTGTGCACGCCTGGCGCCTGCAACAGCTCGGTCAGCGCGCCCACCGGCCAGCCACCACCGGGCAAATGCAAGTCCAGCAGCGCGTCGCCGGTAGCCACCGTGTGCTGGGGCGCCAGCGCCAGGGCGTGGGCACGCCAGACGTCGGCGTGGAGCGCGTCTATGGCGTCCGGGGCGTCAGTGCCAGGCGCACTGGCACCGGGAAATGCGAAGAAAGCTTGCTGCGGAACCATTTTTCTCAAAGTACTGTTTTTATAAACAGTATATTGCAGCGGCGATACGACCGCTGTGGCCCCAAGACTTGCGTAGGGTTAAAGCTTGGGCACTGCGTTCCCAATCTGGGGCCAGCGCTGGCGCAGCAATACCCAGCTGGACAATCCCACCCCCATCATGCACAGTGAGGCGGCCGCCAAAGCCACGGTGGAATGCATCACCCAGGGCGACACCAGACCCGCCACGATGCCGTTGGCCGTAGACCCAATGAACATTTGCAAGGAAGAAGCCATGCCCCGGCGCGCCGGGTGCAGGTCTAGCACCAACAGGGTCACCACTGGCACCATCATGGCCCAGCCAAAGGCAAACACACCCAGCGGAAACAAGGCCCAAGCCACGTGGGCATTCCAGACCATATTCGCCATCAAATTCAACACGCCAACACACAACATGATGACAAAGCCGTTGCGGATTTGGCGCTTGGGCGACAAACGCCCGGCCACCCGGCCACTGACCCAGGCTCCACCCATGATGCCGCTGATGACCACCAAAAAGAACCAGAAAAACTGCTGCGGCGGCAAATGCAAGTGCTCGCCTAAAAAAACCGGTGCGCTGAGCACATACAAAAACACCCCGTTAAAAGGCACGCCACTGGCCAATGCCAGTAGTAAGAATCGCGGATCGGCACCCAGTTGCCAGTAACCAGCGAGCAGATTTTTGACATGGAAATGCTGGCGCTGGCTCAAGTGCAGCGTCTCGGGCAACAGGCGATAGTTGGCCACCCACAAGGCCACTCCGATGGCGGCTAAAAACCAAAACACGGCGGGCCAACCGCTGTGCACCAGCAACCAACCGCCCACCAGCGGTGCAATAGCGGGCGCCACGCCAAAGAAAATGGTGATTTGGCTCATCACCTTTTGCGCCTGGTGAGGTGCGTACATGTCGCGCACCACTGCGCGCGCAATCACAATGCCTGCGCCCGTGGACAGGCCTTGCAGGCCGCGAAAAAAAATCAGTTGCCCGATGCTTTGCGACAACGCGCACCCTACAGAGGCAAGGGTAAAAACCGCCAGCCCCCACAGCACCACGGGTCGGCGGCCAAAACTGTCGGAAATAGCGCCATGGAACAGCGCCATGAAGGCAAAACCAAACAAATAGGCCGAAAGCGTTTGCTGCATTTGCAGCGGCGTGGCGCCCAAGGAGGTCGCAATACCGGCAAAGGCCGGCAGGTAGGTATCAATCGAAAACGGCCCCAGCATGCCCAGCACCGCCAGCAGCACGGCAAACATCCATTGCGGCAGGCGCCACAGAGACTGTGCGTCGGGGTTCATGGCGCGATGCGTCGGGCACACACCCAGCGCAAGGCACTAGCACCAAGGCTACATTGCGCGGCTGGCGGCCTACGCACGTGGGGGCGCCGCAGCGGACCGGGGAGTTTCAGGCGCAGCCGGGTCAGGTTCTTCATCTACCGTCGCTGGACTTGGCGGACGGCACATGGTTTGGCCATCCCATTGCTGGCCACACCAGCAAAACCCCTGGGCATTGATCAGGCAAGTACCCGTGCCACAACAACGTTCATCTTCCACCATACCAACAACTCCTGTGCAAATATCAAGGCCTAACCGCGACCGTTTTGCGTACAAACCAACGCGCGCCAAACAGATTGAGCAACAAGCCCGCCATCAGCAAGCCACCACCCACCCAGTGAACCGGTTGCAGCGCCTCACCAAATACCACCCAACCGGTGCTCAAACCCACCAGCGGCACCAACAAGCTAAAAGGAGCAACCCGATTGGCCGGATAGCGTGAGAGCATGCGCGCCCATACCCCATAGCCAAAAAGTGTGGCAGCCCAAGACAAATAGGCCAGTGCCGCCAGCGATTGCCACTGGAAATGCAGCAGCGCCGCAGCCACGGCCTGCGGGCCTTCCAACACCAAAGACAGGGCCAAAAAGGGCAAAGGCGGCACCAGACTTGCCCACACCACAAAGGCCTGTTGGTCGATAGGTCCCAGGCGCACCAGCGAGCGGCTGACGGTATTGCCAGCAGCCCACATCACCGCGGCGGCCACCGTCAGCGCAAAACCGCCCAGAGGCATGGCCACGCCGTGGGCGCTGCCAATGAGCACTAAACCACCACCGGCCAGCAGCAGCCCAGCGACCTGGTTGGCCTGCCAGCGCTCCTTGAGCCACAGACCAGCAAACACCATGGTGAAAAAAGCCTGCGACTGCAACACCAAAGAGGCCAAGCCCGACGGCATGCCCACATGGATGGCGGTGAACAAAAACGCAAACTGCCCCAGCGCGATCGTCATGCCATACATCAAGTACCAGCGCAGCGGCACTTGGGGCGCCTTAAAAAACAGCAGGGCCGGAAACGCTGCCAGCATGAAACGCATCGCTCCTAACAGCAGCGGTGGCACACTGACCACGCCCAGCTTGATGACCGCAAAGTTCATCCCCCACACCAACACCACCAACATCATGAGCGCCAAATCTGCAGGGTCGATGGCGACCGAGGAGCTATGGGCGGAAGAGGACAGGGGCATGGATCGAAACTCATAGCAATTGCACAAGGGGCGCACATCTTATGTGCAAGGCCATACCCGCTCAGATCAGTCCACGCCAAGCCTCCACACCCATGTACCCGGCCACCAAGAACATCAAGCCGCTGGAAAGATAAGGGGCCTTGTCCGCCCATTGGCCAAAGCCAGCCCAGTGACGCGACGCGTGGCGGACGCTGAGCGCCGCCAAGGCACCCGAGGCCACCATGGTCAGCGCCAGACCCAC
This sequence comes from Comamonadaceae bacterium, assembly GCA_947450895.1. Taxonomy (GTDB): domain Bacteria; phylum Pseudomonadota; class Gammaproteobacteria; order Burkholderiales; family Burkholderiaceae_C; genus Allorhodoferax. Next base: position 27,636 of record CANFWT010000004.1, read on the forward strand.
GCTAAAACCGAGAACCAACGTGGCACCCAGCGCCACTTCTTTGAGTTGCAAACACAGCAGCAGCACGGTGATGGACGCCGGGCAGGGAATCAGTCCTCCAGTCAAGCCAAACACCAATATCTGCCCGGTCGTGGCTTCACGGCCGTTGAACCTGCGGGCTATGTCGTCCGCATGGGCCTGGGCGTGGCTGTCCAGCGCAGCGGGATGGTCATGGTCATGGTCATGGTCATGGTCATGGTCATGGTCATCATGCCCATGTACCACGCGCCAGGTGCGCCGCAACATCCACAGCGCTGTGGCCGCAATCAGCGCTGCCGAGACCAGTTGCAAATAGGGCTCGCTGGCAGTAGCGCTCCAGCGCTGGCCGAAATACAGGCCCCCCATGGCTACGGCCCAGACTACGGCGGTGTGCGACACCGTGGCGGCCAGGCCCAGCATCACCGCCTGCGCCAGCGTGCCGCGCACCGTGATGATGAAGGCCGCCATCACCGTCTTGGAATGTCCGGGCTCCAAGCCGTGGAGCGCACCCAGCGCAATGGCGCTGGGGAGAAAAAGCCAGGCACTGGTGCTGCCCTGTTGCAGCAGTTGGGAAAATTCATTCATCCAGCGACTATAGAGGCTGTGCAAAGCACGGGTAAACCAGTAGAAACTATTAGCACTCAAGTACGTTGAGTGCTAATATTGCGCCATTGGACACAAGGAGCTCTTCAATGTCTTATGCAATTGGATCGAATACCGCGCTGGCCACGGCCAATCCCTGGTCTTTGGTACCGCCGCTGGGCAACCTGGACGCTTACATCTCTGCCGCCAACCGCCTTCCCATGCTCACGCTGGAGGAAGAACAGCGCTTTGCCCGCCAGTTCAAGAACGACAACGACCTCGACGCCGCAGGCAAACTGGTGCTCTCCCACCTGCGCCTGGTAGTCTCGGTGGCACGCCAGTACTTGGGTTACGGTCTGCCCCACGGTGATTTGATCCAGGAAGGCAACGTAGGCCTGATGAAGGCCGTGAAACGCTTTGATCCGGACCAGGGCGTGCGCTTGGTGAGCTACGCGCTGCACTGGATCAAGGCCGAAATCCACGAATACATCCTGAAAAACTGGCGCATGGTCAAAGTGGCCACCACCAAGGCGCAGCGCAAACTGTTTTTTAACCTGCGCTCTATGAAGCAGCGCTTCAAGTCGGACGACGCCGCCGCCGATATGGCCACCCACCGCGACACGCTCAGCCCCGACCAGGTGGATGCGATGGCACTCGAACTCAAGGTCAAGCCCGAAGAAGTGCTCGAGATGGAAACCCGCCTCTCCGGTGGCGATGTGCTGCTCGACCCCATGGCCTCGGACGATGGCGAAGACGTGTACGGCCCCATCTCTTATCTGACCGACAGTAGCCACGAGCCGCTGGCCATGATCGAAGCACACCGGCGCGACGTGTTGGCCTCGGACGGTATCAGCACCGCGCTGGACGCGCTGGACCCGCGCAGCCGACGTATCGTGGAAGAGCGCTGGCTCAAGGTCAATGACGACAACTCCGGCGGCATGACGCTGCACGACTTGGCCGCCGAATACGGGGTGAGCGCCGAGCGCATCCGCCAGATTGAAGTTGCAGCCATGAAAAAAATGAAAACCGCGCTGGCCGATTACGCTTGAATCGGCCCATCTAAGACGCCACAACCCTGCCGCACGGTACGCCCTGCGGCATTTTTTTGCGTCGAATTCAGCGCATCAGCAGGGCAATGTCAGCAGCCAGCACGGGCGCGCCGCTGCCGTAGCGAGTAAACAGGCGCAACTGGCCTTGGGTGTCAAAAATATAGCTGCCCGCCGAGTGGTCCATGGTGTAGCTGGTGGCACTGGCGCCAGGCACTTTTTTGTAATAGATCTTGAAGTCCTTGGCTACGCCTTCGAGTTCCTGGGGCGCAGGGCGCAGGGCCAGAAAGCTGGGGTCAAAATTGGCCATATAGGCCTTGAGCAGCTCGGGCGTGTCGCGCTCGGGATCCACGGTCACAAACAAGGCTTGCAAGCGTTCACCGTCTTTTCCCAGCAGCTTTTTCACCTCGGCCAGCTCGGCCAGGGTGGTGGGACACACATCAGGACATTGGGTATAGCCAAAAAATACAACCACCACTTTGCCAGCAAAATCCGTCAGATGGCGCACCTGGCCATTGTGGTCGGGCAACGCGAAGTTCTTTCCGTAGTCCGCGCCTGTGATATCAATGGAGCTAAACGTAGGCTTTTGCTCGCCACAGCCGGCCAAAAAACCGGTGACCATAGTCGCCACCAATAGCGCCGCACCCAAGCGACGGCGGGTCATCGCAGCACCCAAAAAATGGTTCATAGCAGGTAGTGGTCCAGCAACAGCGCGGCAAACAGGGCGCTCAGATGAATCAGGGAAAAACGGAAGGTCTCGCGCGCCAGGGCGTCGGAGTAGTTGCGCATCAAGCGCCAGGCGTACAGGCAAAACCACAGGCTCAAGACCACGGCGGCAGCCAGGTAAATCCACGAGCTCATACCCACCATGAAAGGCAGCAGGCAGGCGGCAAACAGCACCCAGGTGTAGAGCAGAATTTGCAGCCGGGTGAACTCGCTGCCGTGGGTGACCGGCAGCATCGGCAGGCCGGACTTTCGGTAGTCCTCCACCCGGTACAGGGCCAGCGCCCAGAAATGCGGCGGAGTCCACAGGAAAATAATCAGGAACAAAATCAGGGCTTCTGGGCCCACGTCACCGGTCATGGCGGCCCAACCCAACACGGGCGGCATGGCGCCTGAGGCGCCGCCGATCACGATGTTTTGCGGCGTGAGTGGTTTGAGAATGACGGTGTAAATGACCGCGTATCCGACAAAGGTAGCGAAGGTCAGCCACATGGTCAGGGGATTGACCCAGACATACAAGATGACCGAACCCGCCAGGCCCAGTACCGCAGAGAACCACAGGGTTTGCGTGTTGCTCAATTCGCCGCGTGCCGTTGGGCGCCAGGAGGTGCGCTTCATTTTCGCGTCGATGCGCTGCTCGACGATGCAGTTAAAAGCCGCCGCTGCCGCTGCCACCAGCCAGATACCCACACATGCCAATGCGGCCAGACCCACCTGCGCCAGCGACGGCAGTCCCGGCACGGCCAGCACCATACCGATCAGGGCGCAAAACACGATCAGCTGAATGACGCGGGGCTTGGTCAGCGCGTTGAACTGACGCGCAATCGATAACGGTGCAGCCGCCGGGCTCATGGAGGGGGTAGGTGCGCTCACGTGGTTTGTCTCTCGGAAAAATAAGGGGACGCCTGAAACGACAACCGGGTTCGGGTACCGGCCAGCAAGCCTGCCAGCACGGCGCCTATCGCACCTGCGCCGCCGGTATGCAACACGGCGGCCAACAGCGGCCAGTCCAGCACAACGTTGCTCAGGCCAGTAGCGATCTGCAAGCCCAGCAACCAAGTCAGCCAGCGCGCAGGACGCACCAGCGCGGGCTCGCTGCGCAAACGCCAGACCAGCAACAGCAGCACCACAAAGGTCAGGCCCGCGAGCAGACGGTGGGCAAAATGGATGGCGGTCAGTGCCTGAAAACTCAGCGGCGTGCCGTCCACGGCCAATCCCAAGGGCCGCCAGAGCGCAAAGCCCTGCGAGAAATCCATCATGGGCCACCAACTGCCCTGGCATTGGGGAAACTCGGCACAAGCCAACACGGCGTAATTCGTGCTCACCCAGGCGCCAGAGGCCACCTGCAGCAGCAGCACCAGCAAACCCACCACCATAGCGGCACGCAAAGTAATTGCCACGGGCACGGGCGAACGCCCGGCTGTGGTGTGCGACTGCCAGACTGCCTGCACCGCCAGCAGCGCCAGCAGCACATACCCACCCATCAAATGCAGGCTGACGATGGCTGGAAACAACTTCATGGTGACGGTGAACGCGCCAAACGCACCTTGGACGCAGACCCACAAAAGCGTCGCTGTCGCCCACCAAGGCTGGACCTGCGCGCGCCCTTCCCTAAGGGCCCGCTGGCGCCACACCACCGCCCAGGCGCTGATTGCCAACACCAGAATCAGAAAGCCCACACTGGACGCCAAATAGCGGTGCACCATCTCAATCCAGGCTTTGCCGTGGGTGACCGGCCCGTCTGGCGCAGCAAGCTGGGCCGATGCAATAGGCGCATGGGCCCCCAAGGGCGAGGCCTGCCCATAGCAGCCAGGCCAGTCCGGGCAGCCCAGACCGCTGTCGGTCAGCCGCGTGAACGAACCGAAGAGCACCAGATCGAAAGTCAAAAACAGTGTCACCAGAGTGAGGGCCCGGATGCGGCCCATCGCTTGGCTACGGCGCTGGCGCCACAGCACCCAGGCCAGGGGCAGAGCCGCCACCGCCATGCCTGCAAACAGCAAACGCAGCAAAGGGGACCAATCGTACAAAGCGGTGTGCATGGCGTAGTCGGACAAAAACGGCCTTAGCGACCGGGGTTATCCCAGAAAGCGGAGGCGCGCAACAGGCGTTCCAGATCGCGCTTGGCCTTGGGAGCCTGCTGCGCGTCAAGCTGTGCAGGAAAACGCATCATCCAGTTGCCCATCGGGTCCACCACGAACAAATGGTCGCGCAACTGGGCGCCGCTGGCGGGTTCCAGCCAAGCCTGCAAGTCTTTGCCAGGCAGACGCAACACGGTGGCGGTTTTTAGCGCGGGCAGAAGTTCGGGCGCGACCGGCGCAGAATCGTCGATCAACCAGACCCAGTCCAGCCGGTCTTTTTCCTTGCCCAACCCTTCACGCAATTGGCGCTGCAGATACAGGTAGCGAGCGCAGGAGGCATCGCAGGCGCCGCCCGCGACGCTGACGAGCAGCCATTGGCCCTTGAGCATTCGCAAGTTGATTGGCGTCCCGTCGAGAGCTATCGCTTGCACATCAGGCAAGGTGCGCTGGGGCGTAATGAGTTCGCCGAAATTGCGCCGCCCTTCGGGCCGCACCAGGTAATACGTGACGTAAGAGGCAATGACTGGTGCGGCGCAGACCAGCAACACCAAGAGCATTTTCCAACGTCCCACACGCGTTTGCGCCACTGCAGGAGCGGCCAAGTCCTGGGGCTCTGGCATGGAATGAACAGTCAGGCCCAAAGGGCGGTCCTCAAATACAGGGGGACGGGGCATGGATCAGGATTCCTTGATGGGTGCCATCGTGCGGCGAAAAAATTGAAACCAGAGGTAAAGGCCAACCACCAAGGCGGACATCGCAAACCACTGAAAAGCGTAACCGTAGTGTTTTTCCAGTCCCAGCGCTAGCGCTGGCCACTCGCGGCGAAGGCCTTCGCTGGGCGACCCAGTTTGCCGAATCGTAAATTCCGCCAACGCCAGGCCGCTTTGCTGGCGAAATTGCGCCAAATCCAGATTTTGCCGGATAAGTCCGACTTCTGACGCTCCCAGTTCGTATAGCTTGGACGGCGGCGGGGCAATTTGCCCCTCCACACTGACTGCGCCTGATGGGGTCTGGACTTCAGGCACTGTGGCGCGGGCCTCAAAATTACGGGCTACCCACCCGCGTTGCACCATGACAACCAACCCGCCCGGCTGCAGGCGAAGCGGTGTCAGCACAAAGAACCCGACCTTGCCATCCATTTGACGGTTGTCCAAATACACCGTGTGCGCGGCGTCCCAGGTGCCAGTGACTTTGACGGGGCGGTAAAGTCCGGAGGAAAAATTCGGAAGCTGCGCCACGGCGACCGTATCCAGGGGCGTCTGGCTGCTCTGCGCCACCATCGCCGCTTGCAAGGCCTGCTTTTGCGCGGCGCGGCTCAGCTGCCAAAATCCGAGGTAGACCCCCAGCCCCGAAAATAAAGCCGCCGCCAGCGTGATCAGGAAAAACTTTCGGTTCAAGTTCAAAAGATAATCCGGGTTATGACCTACCTCGTAAGCCTCGCATTTTTCGCCATTCTCGCCAGCCTGGCCGTTGCACTGCTCTTCATGCTGCGCGGCGGCAACGGTGGCCCCCTCAAATCGCGCCGTATGGCAAGAGCCTTGGCGCTTCGGGTGGGGGTATCGATTTTGCTGTTCGCTGGAATCCTGCTGTCTTGGAAGTTCGGGCTCATCCATCCCACAGGAATACCGCAAGGCGCATAAAGCACACCGCATTCAGCACAACAGTCAAACAAAAAGGCACCCCGTGGTGCCTTTTTTTCCGGCTTGGTGCGCCTTACAGCCAGTACACCAAGATGTACAAACCTAACCAAACTACGTCGACAAAGTGCCAATACCAGGCAGCGCCTTCAAAACCAAAGTGGCGGTCGGCCGAAAAATGGCCTTTCTGCAAGCGCAGCGTCGTAAACAAGAGCATCAACATGCCTACCAGGACATGGAAACCGTGGAAGCCTGTCAGCATGAAGAAAGTCGATCCGTACACGCCCGAAGTCAGCTTCAAGTTGTACTCGGTATATGCGTGGTAATACTCATACCCTTGAACGAACAAGAAAGTCACACCGAGCAGCACCGTCAACCACATAAAGGCAACGGTTTTGCTGCGTTGACCATCAATCAAAGCATGGTGGGCAATCGTCAAGGTCACGCCAGAACTCAGCAGCAAGGCCGTATTGATGGTCGGCAACCAAAAGGGACCCATCGTAGTAAAAGGCTCAATGATTCCGGCGGGCGACGCAGTTACTCCGGCAGCCAAACTGGGCCACACAGCTTTGAAGCCAGGCCACAACAGGGCATTGTCCAAGCTACCCAAGGAAGGCACCGAGTGCGACCGGGCCCACCACAAAGCGCTGAAAAACGCACCGAAGAACATGACCTCGGAGAAAATGAACCAACTCATGCTCCAGCGAAAGGACAGGTCGATCTTGCGCCCGTACTGACCGCTTTCACTCTCCGATATCGCGTCACCAAACCACTGGTAGAGCACACCCAACCAAAACATCAGGCCGAAGGCCAGGGAATACTTGCCCCAATCGGCACCGTTGACCCACTGGCTGGCGCCCATGATGACGAAAAACAGACCAATAGCTGCCATCACCGGGTGGCGTGAGGGGCCTGGGACAAAGTAATACGGTGTTGTTCCGTGTGCGCTTGAACTCATTTCAACTCCATTTTTCCGAATACGAATCTAACAAAAGACTGTCCACTCACAGCCCTACTTACCAACCACCCAGGTCGCCAGCAAAATCAACCCAAGCACCAGCAACACTACGCCAACCAGTCCGACAGCAAGCACGTGCATCGGATTGACGCGGGCTAGATCTTCCTGGTAACCCGCGCGGCTGCGAATCCCCAAAAAAGACCACGCCACCAGCTTGATACTGTGCAACAGAGATGAAGACTTGGCCTTCACAGGTTCCATCGCCATCAGGTACCTCCGGTGCCCGCAACAGTAGCTCCCAAACTGGCGAGCGGCGCTGCGGGCGTATGTCCACCGACTTCAAAAAACGTATAGGACAAGGTGATGGTCTTGACGTCCTTGGACAGCTTGGGGTCAATCACAAAGGCCACAGGCCACGACTTTTTTTCACCTGGCTCCAGCGTGTACTGGTTGAAACAAAAGCATTCCACTTTATTGAAATGGGCTGCCGCTTGTTGTGGCGCATAACTCGGGATAGCCTGAGCCGACATGCGCCGGTTTTGGACGTTCTGAAACTCGTACATCACGGTGGCAAGTTCCCCAGGATGCACCTGCAAAAAACGAGTAGCAGGCTTGAACTCCCAGGGGCCACGCGCATTGGCGTCAAACTCCACAGTGATCGTGCGACTGGCATCTACTTGGCTGTTTACCGGTGCCACAGGCTTCACACCGGCCACCACTTGCTCATTCAAGGCCAGCACATTGAGGCCGGTCATTTCACAAATTGCCTTGTAGAGAGGCACCAGCGCATAGCCAAAGGCGAACATCAGGCTGGTCACGACGACCAGCTTGCCCACCATTTGAAAATTTGCGCGTTGCAAGTTCATCACCCAATCACGCGCCGAGCACAGCCAACTTGAACACAAACCCCAGAAAAAACACCAGCGCTACCGACGCCAGCACGAGCGCAAGTTTGCGATTGGAATTTTTTTGTTCTGGAGTCATGGTGTGATCTGTCGACGAAAAATACCCGTTCAGCCGATAACCTTGTTGGCAGCCGCATTCAGCTTGGGCGGCGTCTCAAAGGTATGGAAGGGTGCTGGCGAAGGCACTTCCCACTCCAATCCTTCGGCAGCTTCCCAAGGGCGTTGGGGCGCTTTCTCTCCCTGGCCGCGCATCGTGGGCAGAACCACGAAGAAGAAGAAGTAAACCTGTGCCAGACCGAAAGCGAAGGCTCCGACCGAAGCCACCGCGTTGAAGTCAGCGAACTGCATGGGGTAGTCCGCGTAACGGCGCGGCATGCCTGCCAATCCCAAGAAGTGCATTGGGAAGAAAGTCACATTGAACGCAATCAAAGACCACCAGAAATGGATCTTGCCGCGGGTTTCGTTGTACATCACACCAGTCCATTTCGGGCTCCAGTAGTAGTAGCCGGAAAACATCGCATACAAGGAGCCAGCCACCAGCACGTAATGGAAATGGGCCACTACGTAATAAGTGTCGTGAATCTGGATATCGATCGGCGCCATGGCCAAAATCAATCCGGTGAAGCCACCCATGGTGAACACAAAGATAAAGCCCACTGCGAACAGCATAGGCGTCTCAAACGTCATGGAGCCTTGCCACATCGTGGCGATCCAGTTAAAGATTTTCACCGCTGTTGGAACAGCAATCAGCATGGTGGCGTACATGAAGAACAACTGACCTGTCACTGGCATGCCCGAAGTGAACATGTGGTGCGCCCAGACAATGAAAGACAGAATCGCGATACTGGACGTGGCGTAAACCATTGAGGCATAACCAAACAATTTTTTACGCGCAAAGGTAGGCACGACGTGGCTGATGATGCCGAAGGCCGGCAAGATCATGATGTACACCTCGGGGTGGCCAAAAAACCAGAAAATGTGCTGGTACATCACTGGGTCGCCGCCGCCGGCGGGATTGAAAAAACTGGTGCCGAAGTGGCGGTCTGTCAAAGTCATGGTGATAGCGCCCGCCAAAACCGGCATCACAGCGATCAGCAGGTACGCGGTAATCAACCAGGTCCACGCAAACATTGGCATCTTCATGAGCGTCATGCCAGGGGCGCGCATGTTGAGGATGGTCACGATGATGTTGATCGAGCCCATGATCGACGAAGCACCCAGGATATGCAGGGCAAAAATACCTGCATCCATGCTAGGACCCATTTGCAAGGTCAGCGGCGCGTACAGCGTCCAGCCGGCTGCCGGCGCACCGCCAGGCATAAAAAACGAACTCACAATCATCAGCGCCGCAGGGATCATCAGCCAGAAGCTGAAATTGTTCATGCGAGCAAACGCCATATCGGATGCACCAATTTGCAAAGGAATCATCCAATTCGCAAATCCCACAAAGGCCGGCATGATGGCACCAAACACCATGATGAGGCCGTGCATGGTGGTAAGTTGGTTGAACAATTCAGGGTTCACCAATTGCAAACCGGGCTGGAACAATTCGGCGCGGATGATCAGCGCCAAGATACCGCCAATAATCAACATCGTGAAACTAAACAGCAAATACAGCGTTCCGATGTCTTTGTGGTTGGTCGCAAAAACCCAACGACGCCAGCCTGTAGGTGCGTGGTGGTCGTCATGGTGTGCATGATCGTGGTCATGGTGGTCTAAAACGGCGCTCATACTGGCTTCCTTTTCACTACTCTTAATTCAATTTTCAAGCGAAGGGCGGTGCGCTTTACTTGCGCAGTGCCAACACGTCAGACGGCTGGACCAACTGGCCGGTTTTGTTAGACCAGTGGTTCTTGGTAAAGCTAATCACCGCCGCGATGTCGGTGTCGCTCAAGGCTTTCCATGATGGCATGGCACCGTTGTTTTGGCCATTAAGCAACACCATGATTTGCTTGCTCTTGTCAGCATCCAAAACTACCGCAGCCGCATCCAAAGGCTTCACAGCGCCGCCGCCTTTGCCGTTAGCCTGATGGCAAGCAACACAATTTTGAGCATAGACTTTTTCACCGCGCTGGGTAATCTCTTCCAGCGTCCAAACTTTGGTCGGATCGTCGGCCTTGGCGGCCATTTTCTTCTGCTCACCTGTCACCCACTTGGAGTAATCTTCCGCGGACACGACTTTCACGTGGATGGGCATGTAGGAATGCTCCTTGCCGCAAAGTTGCGAGCATTGCCCGTAGTAATCACCAATCTTTTCAGCGCGAAACCAAGTGTCACGCACGAAACCTGGAATGGCTGCTTGCTGAATACCAAACGCTGGCACCATGAAGGCGTGGATGACATCGTTGGCCGTGGTAATCAGTCGTACCTTTTTATCTACCGGAATGACCAATGGGTTGTCCACTTTCAGCAGGTAATTGTCTACGTCCTGCCCTTTTTTAGGACCACCATTGTTGGACAACTCCCGCTGGTCTGCATCGATTGTTGCGACAAAACCAATGCCTTCACCCTCACCCTTGAGGTAGTCGTAACCCCACTTCCATTGCATGCCAGTGACCTTGATGGTCAGGTCTGCATTGGTAGTGTCTTTCATGGCAACCACCGCTTTGGTAGCCGGCAGGGCCATCAAAATCACAATGATGAATGGCACTACAGTCCAAATGATTTCGACGGTCACCGACTCATGGAAGGAGGCCGGCTTGTGTCCCACCGACTTGCGGTGCTTCCATATGGAATAGAACATCACCGAGAACACAGCCACAAAGATGACGGCACACAAAATCAACATAAACCAGTGCAACCACTGCTGGTCACGCGCCACCGAAGTCACTGGCGGATACAAATTCAGCTGGTTTACGGCGGGACCACCAGGCAAGTCGTTGACGGCGTGCGCCAAATTGACACCCGCGCTGGCAAACCACAGGATGGCGGTGGCCAACATTGAAGCCAAATTTTTCCAAATGCTCTTCATCGTATTCACTTTCAATGCCTCAAAGTATGCAAACCCAGTAACAAAATTCTGCTGCCGCGCCGCAATCAGCCGGCACGCACGCCCCGCTTAATTTCCGCCGCCAACGTTGCACGCCATTCAGGTCGCACAAACCGCCCAACCGCGATGACTTGTCCCTGCCCGCGCAACTCGATGAGTTGCTGTGAGGGCGTAGGGCACTCGACCCTCAACCACGCGCGCTCGAAACAAGCCCGGTGCAGAACACCCGCCAACTCACACTCCACCATGACCCGGCTGCCATCGATGCAAATGCGCTCCCGGTCCACTGCGCGCCTGGCAAAACACATGAAACCGATTCCCAGCACCACAATTTCCAGTGCTGAAAATGGCAGCACCAGCGTCGCACCTTGCGCCCAGAAAAAAACTCCGATGCAAAGAGAGATCGCACTGAGGAGAACGAAACACGCCCCCACTTGGCTCGGAGTCATGGCACAGTTTTGTCGCAGAAACCACTCAACACGATGGCCATGTACCGTCGCAAATCTGTAGGTAACAGAACTCACACTGTGCGCCAATTATTAAAAGGTTTCCCGACCCGACTGCGAGTAGGAAGCTGTCCAACGAATCGCGGCGATTGTAGCCCAAGGCACGACGCTTTCGGGCCGAAAAATAAGGTGAAACCCTTAGTCGCCAGAGGCCTCAACCCAGGTCAAGCCCGGGCGGTTATGGCTTTTTTTGCAAGGCGCTGCGGAAATCCTCCAGAGAAATACGGGTTTGTTCACGTACTTGCATGCGCGGCGCGGGCTTGAATGCATGCCCGTAAATGATCTCAAAACCCAGACGCAGGCGGTCGGGCTGCGTCGGGTCCGCAAGGGCTTGCGTCATCTGCGCCTTGAGCGCGGCATGCCAGCGGCGTCCCCGCAATCCCGCAAAGCGCTGGGGGTGCAAGTTGCGCCCCAGCCCGCGCAATTCGGCAAGCAGATGCTCGGCCGACGAAAACGTTAGCGTGATGCGCTCCATGTCCATCACAGGCTCAGCAAAGCCCGCCTCAACCAGCATATCGCCCCAGTCGTGCATATCGGTGAACTCATGGGCAGGCGCCGGCCAGCCCAGCGCAGCGTAGAGCTCGCGCAGTTCACGCAGGGTATCCGGACCGAGGCAGGAAAACATCACAAAACCGTCAGCCTCGAGCAACTGATGCCAGCGCGTGATCAAGGCCTGGGGATCGGCGGCCATATGCAATGCCATATTTGCCCACAGCATCTGCGCGGGCGCACTGGGCGCTCCAAATTGCACGGCAGGCGCACGCCAGCGCTGTAGATTCCACCAGGGCTTGGAGATGGCGCGCTGCACGAGCGGAACAGTCGCGACCGGCGTCTGAACCACCTGGCATTGGGCTTGCGCATAGCGTTGCGCCAGCACCGGGTGGATGGCCAATCCGCCGCGCAGTGGTTGCCAATGCAGCCAACGCTCCGGCTGTTTCACAATCCATTGCAAACGCTCCTGCATGCGGCGCGCCACCTCCTCGTGCAGCCAGGCTGACGCCGCCGGATGGACCAGATTCGGGAAGTGCTCCCAGCGCGAGGCGGCGACAGGATCTATGGTGGGGGGACGTTGGGACGGGAGGGGCGGCATAAAGGCAGACGGGCACGGCGAACGACGACGCGGCCTGCGCAGTATATTGGGCCCATGCCAATGCCTTGGTTCACGAAAATCGCCCGCAGTCTGCCCAGCCAGTGCGCGGTATGCCATCGCTGGCCAAGCCAACCGGTATGCGAAGTTTGCGTCAATCTGTTCGCGCAACCCAAAATGCGCTGCCGCACCTGCGCCCTGCCCGTTGCGGCAGGCCAGCCGCAGTGCGGGGCTTGCTGCATTGACGTACCGCCCCTGGACGCCGCTTTTGCGGCTGTCTCCTATGCCTACCCCTGGTCACAAGTGGTGGTGGAATTCAAGTTCCAGCAGCGTGCGGACTGGGCCCGTAGCATGGCGCTGCTGATGCGCAGCGCACCATGGGTCGAACCCACCCTGGAGGCTGCGGACCTGGTGGTGCCCATGCCGCTGTCACGCCAGCGGCTGCAGGAAAGAGGGTTTAACCAAGCCCTGCTGCTGGCGCGCGTACTGGCTCCGGGCAAGACGCAGGCGCAATTGCTGCTGCGCATTCAGGACACCCCAGCACAAAGCACTTTGTCACGCGCAGCGCGGCTGCGCAATGTCCAGCACGCCTTTGCTGTCGACCCTTTGCAGCACGCAGTGATCCAAGGCAAACGCGTGGTACTTGTGGACGACGTGATGACCAGCGGCGCTTCACTGGGGGCGGCCGCGCGCAGCGTGCGCCAGGCCGGTGCGGCCCAAGTCACCGGCCTGGTGTTTGCGCGCGCCGAGCAAGGGGCTTAAAGCGCCCGAGCACTTTGAAGCAACTCAACTGACACATGGGGCGACAATCACACCATGTTCCATATTGTTCTGGTCGAGCCCGAAATTCCGCCCAATACGGGCAACGTCATTCGCCTGGCGGCCAACACAGGTTGCAGCCTGCACTTGGTAGAACCCCTGGGCTTTTCAATGGACGACAAGCACATGCGCCGTGCTGGGCTGGACTACCACGAATACGCCACGCTGCGCCGCCATGCCAGTTGGCAGGCATTTTTAGACGGGGAGCGCCCTGATCCTCAGCGACTGTTCACGCTGACCACCCGAGGCACACGCAGCCCCTATGACGTGGCGTTCAGGCCCGGCGACTGGCTGGTGTTCGGCTCTGAGACCAAGGGAATTTCAGAGCTAGTCCGCGCAGCCTTTGGCCCGGGCCAAAGCCTCAAGCTGCCCATGCGCGCAGGCCAGCGCAGCCTCAATTTGTCCAACGCGGTAGCGGTTACCGTATTTGAAGCATGGCGGCAAAACGGATTCGGCTGAAGGCGGCTGGTCTTAGGCGTAAAGGCGGGCGATGGACTCCGCGATGCATACCGGCTTGGCAATGCCTTCGCGCTCGGTCGTGACTTCCCAGGTAAGTTGCCGGCCACGGTTCTCAATCGGCTCGGCCTTGAGCAGCGTTAAGGCGGCACGCACCCGGCTACCCGCCGGCACCGGGCCCATGAAACGCACGCGGTTGAGTCCATAGTTCACGCCCATGCGTACATCGGCGATGTGCAAGGCGGAATCAAAGAACTGAGGAATCAACGACAGGGTGAGAAACCCATGCGCAATGGGCGCGCCAAAAGGACCTGCTTTGGCACGCTCGAGGTCGATATGGATCCATTGGTGGTCACCTGTAGCCTGCGCGAACTGGTTGATCGCCTCCTGGGTCACGACGATCCAGTCACTGACGGCGACGTGTTGGCCGGCCAGACCGGCGAGTTCTTCCAGAGTTTCAAAATGTCGCATCGGGTTCTTTCTTGGGTTGTTTCAGACCGTAGGTACCAGCCATTCGCAGATCGGCGCCCACTGGGCCAGGTCACGCTCCATCCGGCTGGCTGAGACATCAAAGAGCGAGAGCCCGCTGACCGCCAGATGCACATAGTTCTGGGTGTCGCGCAGCGTTCCTGCCAGCGGAAGATCCAGCGAAGCGATGAATGCGTGGAACTGCTCCGCAGCCAAGGTTCGCTCGTCGACCCGCATGCCAACAATGCCCACGTCCAGGCGCTCGGCGTGGCGACTTTTCGCCAATGCGTCCAAAAATCCGCGCGTGGCGTACATATCAAAAATACTGGCTTGCAAGGGCACCACCACCTTGTCGGCCATTTTGAGCACATCCTTCAAGGCCTTACCCGACAAACCTGCCGGGGTGTCGAGCACGACGTGTCCGGCGCCCTTGGGCGGTTTGACCAGCGCATCCGGATCGACCGGCCAGGCAGCAATGGGCGTGGCGCTGGCGGGGCGCAGGCTCAACCACAAACTCGAAGATTTCTGCGGATCCGCATCTCCCAGCCGTACCGGCTCCCCCTGCGCAGCCAAAAAACCGGCAATATTGGTGGCCAGAGTGGACTTGCCTGCCCCGCCTTTGGGGTTCACGACAACGATAACGCTCATAGTTTGCTCCTGCAATTCGAATTTGACATGGACCGCATTATGGAATGCGGCGCAAAGCGATACGCCAACGCCCGTTCCTCGCGCACCTCGCGCACCTGGCGCACCTGGCGCATCAGGCCCTCAGCAGCATCAAGCCAGTAAAGAGCATACCGACGCGCAGCCGCCGATAACGGCAGAGCTGGCAGATCCGCCTCGCACGCCGTGCGCCAGTACTTCCGCCCACAAGCGCCAGCGGCGAAAGGACCCGCGAGGTCGTCCTATGGCGCAGGTCCAGCAGCCCCAGCCAGACGCACTGCATTTACTTGCGCAGGCTCAGCAAGAAAAAAACGCCATGGTCGCAGTGAACTTGGTCAGGCGTAGGCCGCCGACGTAAGCCTGGGTTGGCGGCCTGGCCGCATGGGCGATGAAGCTGGCAGGGCCCAGCAGAGTGGTAACCGACAAAGTTTCAAGCCAACGCGGCGCCTGTCTGCGGCACACAAGCCCATGGTAACCTTTCGCCATGTTTAATCCTTCGCAGGCCGATGTTCGGCGTTATTTCTGCACTGTATACGCCAAGGCAAGATCAAGACAACCGCTCGAAGCGCTGGAAACCATCGCCAGCCAGTGGATTGACGAACACCCCGAATACCACGCCGACCTTCGCGACGCTGAGGCGGCAGTTGCTGCGGTATACGACGGTAGCCCAGGCCACACCAACCCGTTTTTGCACTTGTCGATGCATTTGTCCATCAGCGAACAAAGCTCCATCGACCAGCCTCGCGGCATCCGACAGGCCATTGAGCTGCTGACGCACAAGTGCAACTCGCTGCATGCGGCGCACCACGGCGCGATGGAATGCCTGGGCTCCATGCTGTGGGAAAGCCAGCGCGCCGGTCGCCCGCCTGATGGCAACGCCTATATTGCCTGTGTGCAACGCCACGCCACCAGAGACTAACGGCAAGAGGGTGCATACATCCTCTGAAGCGGAGCTCGAAAAAAAACCGCCCAAAGGCGGTTTTATCTATGGAGTTGGCTCCGTCTTAACGGAAACGGCTTTCGGGCACCGTCTTTAGCACACCAGGCAAGCTACCGACGTAACCGGCCAATTCTTTAAGTTCCGCGTTGGAGAACTGCTTGGCCACACCGCCCATGATCGCGTTGCCACGGCCCACTTGGGGGTTGCCTTCGGTTTTGTAAGCCTTGAGGGCTACGTACAGATAGTCGCTGTACTGGCCGGCAATTTTGGGGTAGCTCGGATCAATGGGTTTGCTCAGGCTCTCGCCGTGGCAAGAAGCGCAGCCGCCCTTGGCAACCAACTCCATGGCTTTAGCCGATCCGTCAGCCGCCTTTTCCAGCGGCTTGGCGTTGGCGTCCACACCGCTTGCGGAGTAGTACGCGGCCAGATCAGCCATGTCCTGATCAGTCAGAGATGTGGCAATTCCGCGCATGCTGGGGTGCTTGCGCTCGCCTTTTTTGTAGGCGTTCAGCGCGGAGACGATGTACTTTTCGCCTTGGCCGGAAATCTTGGGTACTTTGTAAATTTCGGGGAAGCTGGCTTGGTAGCCGACGATGCCATGGCAGCCGATGCACATGGCGTTCTTTTTCAGACCGGCAGCGGCGTCACCCTTGATTTCCTCGGCTTGGGCCGAGAGGACCGTCACAGAAGCGACAAGAAGGGCAGTCAAGGAGCGAAGCGATAGATTCATTTTGCGCAGACAATCGAAAGGGTATTGGTATCAGTTAGCCGCCGAATTATATCGGCCATGCTGATGCGCTTTGCGCCCAGGCCGGCCACATAGACACCACACTACACCCGGTGTCTTTGCTGCTGATTTTTGCCCCGGTTTCAATGACCCCTGTTCGATTGCCCTCTCCATGAAATTCAACGGTACAAAAAATTACATCGCCACCCAGGACCTGATGCTCTCAGTCAACGCCGCCGCCGCCCTGCAGCGCCCGCTGCTGGTCAAGGGCGAGCCAGGCACCGGCAAAACCATGCTGGCCGAAGAAGTGGCCTCTGCGCTCGACCTGCCTTTGTTGCAGTGGCACATCAAATCCACCACCAAAGCGCAGCAAGGTCTTTACGAATACGACGCTGTGAGCCGCCTACGCGACTCGCAGCTGTCTGACATTGACGGGGGCGAGCGGGTCAAAAACATCCACAACTACATCGTTAAAGGCGTGCTGTGGCAGGCGTTTACCAGCGAGACGCCCGTGGCGCTGCTGATTGACGAGATCGACAAGGCCGACATTGAGTTCCCCAACGACTTGCTGCGCGAAATCGACCGCATGGAGTTTTACTGCTATGAGACCCGCGAGCTGATCCGCGCCAAACACCGCCCCCTGGTATTTATCACCTCCAACAACGAAAAAGAGCTGCCCGACGCGTTTTTGCGCCGCTGCTTTTTCCACTACATCAAGTTCCCCGACGCTGCGACCATGCAAAGCATTGTCGATGTGCACTTCCCCGGCCTGAAAAAAGAGCTGCTCACCGCCGCCATGAAGACCTTTTATGACGTGCGCAACCTGCCCGGCCTGAAAAAGAAGCCATCGACCAGCGAGCTGCTGGACTGGCTCAAGCTGCTGCTGGCCGAGGACATCCCACTCTCGGCCCTGCAGTCCAAGGACGAAAAAATGGCAGTTCCGCCGCTGGTGGGTGCGCTGCTCAAGAACGAGCAGGATGTGAGCCTGTTCGAGAAACTGATGTTCATGCAACGCAACAACCGCTGACATGCCCGCACCCAAAAAAATTGATTTTTTTGCCGTCGGCCTGTCCGACGCCATTGGCTTTTTGGGCGGCTCACTCTCGGGCTACTGGCTGGGAAAGCTGCTGGGAATGGACATTTTTGCGCCCGGCTATGGCACGTCCAGCACCATCGCCATCTTGCTGGTGGGCTTGGGTGGAGGCCTGGGCTTGCAACTGGCACGGCGTTGGCAGCGCAGCCGTAGTAACAAAGAATAAACGCGAATTTCCATGGCCTTTGTAGAACCTATCACCTTGTCTGGGCACGGCGTCACGCTGGTGCCCCTCACGCTGGAGCACGAAAGCGGCCTGCAGGCTGCAGCAGCCGACGGCGCGCTGTGGAACATCCGCGTCACCTCGGTGCCCGAGCCACAGGACACGCGCAAATACATCGAAGACGCCTTGGCCATGCGCGAAGCCGGCCATCGATTCGCCTTCTGCGTGGTGGACGAGGCCAGCGGCCGTGTGCTGGGCAGCAGCAGCTACCACGACATCGTGCCCGCCGTAAAACGTGTCGAAATTGGCTACACCTGGTACGCCAAAAGCGTGCAGCGTACCCACGTCAACAGCAGCTGCAAGCTGCTGCTCATGACCCACGCCTTTGAGATGCTGGGCTGCAACGTGGTGGGCTGGCGCACCGACAACTTTAATTTCGCCTCGCAGGCCGCCATCGAGCGCATGGGCGCCCGCAAAGACGGCGTGATTCGCGGCCACGCCTTGCGCCGCGACGGCACCATCCGCGACACCGTGATGTACAGCCTGCGGGCGGGCGAATGGCCTGAGGTCAAGGCGCAAATGCTGCATAGCCTGAACAAACCGCGCTAAGGCGCTACCACCATGCTGCTGGATTTTTTCTACACCCTGCGTTCGGCCAAACTGCCGGTATCCGTCAAGGAATTTTTGACGCTGCTCGAAGCCCTGCAAAAAGGCGTGGTTGGCCCCAACGCTGAACCGGCGCAGACCGACACATTCGCCGAGGCTTACAGCAACGGCTACAAGATTGACGACTTTTATTACCTGAGCCGCGCTGCGCTGGTGAAGGACGAAAAGCACTACGACAAGTTTGACCGCGCGTTTGCCGCCTATTTCAAGGGCGTGGAGATGATTGCGGACTTCACCAAAGAAGTGCCGCTGGAGTGGCTGCGCAAAAACCTGGAGTTGCAACTCAGCCCCGAAGAGCTGGCCAAAATTGAAAAAATGGGTTGGGACGAACTGATGGAGACGCTGAAAAAGCGCTTTGAAGAACAAAAAGAACGGCACGAAGGCGGATCGAAGTGGATTGGCACCGGCGGCACCTCGCCCTTTGGCGCCTACGGCCAGAACCCGCAAGGCATTCGCATCGGGCAAGACAAGAGCCGCAACCGCAGCGCGGTCAAGGTGTGGGACCAGCGCGCTTACAAGGACTACGACGACACCCAGGAGCTGGGCACGCGCAACATCAAAGTGGCGCTGCGCCGCCTGCGCAAATTTGCCCGAGAAGGCAATGAGTTTGAGCTCGACCTGGACGACACCATCCGCAGCACGGCCGCCAACGCCGGCTACCTGGACATCAAAATGATTCCGGAGCGGCACAACAACGTCAAAGTGCTGCTGCTCATGGACGTGGGCGGCACCATGGACGACCATATTGCGCGGGTGGAAGAGCTGTTTTCGGCCACCAAGACGGAGTTCAAGCACCTGGAGTTCTATTACTTCCACAACTGCGTCTACGACTTCATGTGGAAGAACAACCGGCGCCGCTTTGCCGAAAAATTTGCCACCTGGGACATCATCCGCAAGTACAACAAGGACTACAAACTCATCTTCGTGGGCGACGCCACCATGAGCCCTTATGAGATTTTGCAGCCCGGCGGCAGCGTTGAATACAACAACGAAGAGCCCGGGGCCGACTGGCTGCAGCGCCTGACCAGCGCATTCCCCAAATTTGCCTGGATCAACCCCGAACCCCAGGGCGTGTGGCAGTACCGCCAAAGCATCAGCGTGATTCAGCAACTCATGCAACAACGCATGTACCCGCTTACCCTCAAAGGGCTGGAAGAGGCGATGCGGCTGCTGACCAAGTAACCCATCTAGGCCTGGCGGAAGAGGCGCGGCACGCCCCTAAAATGCCCCGTCCTCGCCGTAGCACAATGGATAGTGCGCATGCCTCCTAAGCGTGAAATACAGGTTCGATTCCTGTCGGCGGGACCACCGCCCCGCCCGCGCTATGCGCCTGCGGGTGCTGTCTCAAATGCAAAGGCGAAAAAGGCAGCGGCTCCCAGGCAGCCGAAGGCCGCCAGGTAGTTCCAGGCCAGCTTTTCCTTTAGGAAAAGCAAGGCGAATGCAATAAAGATCGCCAGGGTGATGACTTCCTGCAGGATTTTGAGCTGAAAGCCGCTGAACAGGCCATATCCCAGGCGGTTGGCGGGCACCGCCAAACAGTACTCCAACAGCGCGATGCCCCAGGACACCAGAATCACCTGCCAAAGTGGCCAGCCCTGACCGTACTTCAGGTGGCCGTACCAAGCAAAAGTCATGAAAACATTCGACAAGAGCAGCAGCAATATGGTGTTCATGGTGGCATTTTGAGCCACATGCCGCAAAGCCTGGGCTTGCCACGAAAAGCGCGGCGTCGCGTTCCTTGGGCGTTGCGCAATTTCCATGAAAATTGTGCTGTTACAATTTGGGGCTTAGGCCCGGTAGCTCAGTCGGTAGAGCAGAGGATTGAAAATCCTTGTGTCGGTGGTTCGATTCCGCCCCAGGCCACCAGATTTACACCGTAGCGTCACAAGCGCTACGGTGTATTTTTTGCCTGGTGTTTTCTCCTTGAACCTGCACAGCGCATGACGTAGCGCAGCCCGAAGGACGCTGTGGCGCAGCACACTGTGGATCAACCACTGCTGCGAAAGGCCCAAGCGCTTGCCGACCGTCCTGACCGAGACCCCGCCATCGACACTGCCCGCCGAGATAAGCGTTGATAAATTGGTTGAGCGACCGCGCGTGCGTCGCCTTTTAAGTCCGCAAGGGCGTGCGGTCCTGGGACACGGCGGGGCTGGCCCAGGACACCGTAGAGGTGGTCTAACCCGACAGTAAACTGCGGCGCGGCACACGCACCCGGACGCGCTGAGCGCTCCCTCTGTTTCCATCTCCACCCTACGCACGCCCATGGACAAGCCTCCTGCAAGCCCCCTGCGCCAAGTTCCCGCTGGCGTGTGGGCCCTGGGCTTTGTCAGCCTGCTGATGGACGTGTCCTCGGAAATGGTGCACAGCCTGCTACCGCTGTTCATGGTCTCTGCCCTGGGGGCCAGCGCGCTAACCGTGGGGCTGATTGAAGGCGCGGCCGAGGCAACGGCGCTGGTGGTCAAAATTTTCTCTGGCGTTTTGAGCGACTACTGGGGCAGACGCAAAGGTCTGGCGGTTGTGGGTTATGCCTTGGGCGCATTCACCAAACCGGTGTTTGCCATGGCCAGCGGCGTAGGCTGGGTGCTCACGGCGCGCTTGACCGACCGCGTGGGCAAGGGGATTCGCGGTGCCCCGCGTGACGCACTGGTTGCCGACATCACGCCGCCGGCAGTGCGCGGCGCCGCTTTTGGTCTGCGCCAGTCGCTGGATACGGTGGGAGCGTTTCTCGGGCCCTTGCTGGCTGTAGGCCTGATGCTGCTGTGGGGAAATGACTTTCGCGCGGTGTTTTGGGTGGCGGTGGTGCCAGGGCTGCTGGCGGTAGCGCTGCTGGTGCTGTGCGTCAAAGAGCCGCACAAACCCGCCGGCGCCGTACGCAGCAACCCCATGCGCCGCGCCAACCTGCGCCGCCTGAGTCCGGCCTATTGGTGGGTGGTGGGCATTGGCGCGCTTTTCACCTTGGCACGGTTTAGTGAAGCATTTTTGGTGCTGCGCGCGCAGCAAAGCGGCGTAGCCACGGCCCTGGTGCCGCTGGTGATGGTGGCCATGAACGCGGTGTACGCCCTATCGGCCTATCCATTTGGCGCCCTGTCGGACCGCATGCGCCACCGCGCGCTGCTGGTGCTGGGCCTGCTGGTGCTGATTGCCGCCGACTTGGTATTGGCACACAGCAGCCATCCGGCAGTGCTGTTACTGGGCGTGGCCTTGTGGGGGGCGCACATGGGTATGACCCAAGGCCTGTTGGCCACCATGGTGGCTGACACGGCACCGGCAGACCTGCGTGGCACTGCGTTCGGCTTTTTCAACCTGGTCAGCGGCCTGGCACTGCTCGTCGCCAGTGGGGTGGCGGGGCTGCTGTGGGACTCGCTGGGTGCCAGCGCGACGTTCTATGCCGGCGTGGTGTTTTGCATGCTGACTCTTTGCGCCATGGTGCTGCAACCTGCGGCCCGAGGGGGGCAAATCCTCTGATTTCGGTGCGCGACTGATTTCTCAAAAATCCATCTCCGCGCCGTACCAGGCACGCGATTTGCCTGTAAATTAAGGGTGTGAATCTTGCCCTTTGGGGCAAATTCGCCGGGTGCCAATTCACGAGGAGCAATGCATGAAGACGATAGGTGTGGACGTCGGTGGAACATTCACCGACTTGGTATTTTGCGACATGGATACGGGCGAACTGGCCATCCACAAAGTGTCAACCACCCCGCAGGACCCATCGCTTGGCGTGCTGACCGGCATCCGCGAACTGTGCCAATCCAGCGGCGTGCGCCCGGCAGACATCGACTACATCTTCCACGGCACCACCACGGCTACCAACGCGGTGCTGGAGAACAAAGGCGCGCGCGCCGGCATGATTACCAACGAAGGTTTTCGCGACATCCTGCACATCGGGCGCCACCAGCGGGTGGAAAACTACTCCATCCAGCAAGACCTGCCTTGGCAACACCGACCGCTGGTGCAGCGCCGCTACCGCAAGACCGTGGCCGGGCGCCTGACGCCGCCCACCGGCGCCGAACTCGTGCCCTTGGACGAGGCGGCAGTCCTGCGCGCCGCGCAAGAGCTGCGTGACGAGGGGGTCGAGTCAGTGGCGATCTGCTTTCTTTTCTCCTACCTCAACCCGGCGCATGAGCTGCGCGCCCAGGCCTTGGTGCGGCAAGTGATGCCCGAGGCGTTTGTCACCACCTCGGCCTATATTTCGCCGCAGTTCCGCGAATTTGAGCGCTTTACCACCGCCGCGCTGGCCGCATTCATCGGCCCCAAGGTGGACCGCTACATCGCCCATCTGGAAAGCGGCCTGCGCGCAGCGGGTATGACTGGCGAGCTGCGCATCATGGCCTCCAACGGCGGCGTGGCCACGGCCAAAATGGTCACCGAAAAGCCCACGCTCACCCTGCTCTCAGGGCTGGCGGCTGGCGTATTGGGCGGCGCCTGGGTGGGCACCCTCATGAAGCGCCAGCGCCTGATTACCTTTGACATTGGCGGCACCAGCGCCGACATCGGCATCGTGGTCGACGGCCAGCACGCGCAAACGGACGCACGCTCCACCGAAATTGCCGGCTTTCCCTTGCAGATGCCGATGATCGATGTGCACACTATTGGTGCGGGCGGCGGCTCCATCGCCTATGTGGATCGCGGTGGTGCATTTCGGGTGGGCCCGCAAAGCGCCGGCGCCGTGCCTGGCCCGGCCGCCTATGGGCGTGGCGGACTGCAACCCACCGTGACCGACGCCAACCTGGTGCTCGGACGGCTGGACGCCAACGACTTCCTGGGCGGCGGCATGACGCTCGACGCCGCAGCGGCACACAAGGTAATGGGCCAACTCGCAGAGCAGCTCGGGCTGACGCTCCACGAAGCGGCCGAGGGCGTGCTGACCATCATCAACGCCAACATGGCCAACGCCATCCGTTCGCGCACGGTGCAAAAAGGCATAGACCCGCGCACCTTTGCGCTGGTGGCTTTTGGTGGTGCCGGCCCCCTGCATGGCGCGGACGTGGCAGCGATGCTGTCGATTCCCGAAGTGATCGTGCCGCCCTACCCCGGCATCACCTCGGCCATGGGCTTGCTGACCACCGACTTGCAGTACGACGCCACGCGCACCCTGTTCCAGGTGTCGGACCAGATTGATCTACCGCGCATCAACCGCTACTTCAATGAGATGCAAGCCGAGCTGTCGCAGCAGTTTGACGCCGACCGCATCGCCCCGGAACAGGTGTCCTTCGAGCGCTTTGGCGATCTGCGCTACGTGGGCCAGGGTTATGAGCTCAAGGTGGGTTTGCCCGCAGGCGACATCACGGCTGGGGCGCTTGCCGCGGTTTGGGAAGACTTTCACGCCGCACATGCCCGGGAATATGGCCACGCGTTTCGCGACAGTGCGATTGAGGTGGTCAATGTGCGTGTCACTGGCGTGGGCGCCATGCCCAAGATCACCCAGCTCCAGGCACCCAACGGCGGTACGCTGGCCCAGGCCCAACTGCGGCGCAGCACCTGCGTGTTTCGCGCCGACGGCCACCTGCAGGAATTTGACACGCCGTTTTACCAACGCACCTTGTTGCCCGTGGGCGAAGACTTCCCCGGCCCGGCCATTATTTTGCAAAAGGACAGCACCACCGTCGTGCCGCCCGGCAGCAGCGCCCGGGTGGACAGCTCGGGCAGCATCCTCATCACCTTGGGAGCCTGAGCATGAACGCACAATCCACCGCCGCAGCCACGCGCGTCGACCCGGTCACCGCAGCGGTGATCCACGGCGCACTCGAAACCATTGCCATGGAGATGGGCCACAAGCTGATGCGCATGAGCTATTCCAGCATCATCCGCGAGTCCGAAGACTTTGGCGCGGCGCTCACCGACGTGCAGGGCCGCCAGCTGTGTGAATGCCGCATGTCCACGCCGCTGCAGTCCGGCCCGATTCCCGGCTACGTGCGCGGCATTCTGGCGGCCCTGCAAGGGCGCGGCGATGTGGTGCGTCCAGGCGACGTGATCATGCACAACGACCCCTACGGCGGCGCCAGCCACGGCCCGGACGTGGCGTTTTGCGTGCCCGTGTTCCTGGACACCACCTTGATTGGGTTTTCTGTGACCACGGCGCACCACCTCGACATCGGCGCGCTGTCGCCTGGCAGCTGCGGCATCGTCGACGCGGTTGACACCTATGCCGAAGGCCTGCAGTTCAAGGCCATCAAGGTGGTATCGCAGGGTGTGCGCAACGACGCGGTCTGGAGCCTGCTGCGCGACAACATCCGCGCCTCTGACCTGGTGGTGGGCGACATGGAAGCGCAGATCAAGGCCGCCGAGATCGGTGCAGCACGCTACCTGGAACTGGTGCACAAGTTCGGCCTGGACGTGGTAAACGGCGCCTACGAGGACCTGCTGGACTATTCTGAGCGCCTGATGCGCAAGGCCATTGCCGACCTGCCCGACGGCGACTACACCGCCACCACCTACCTTGACGGCTACCTGGACGACGCCGACCCATCGCGGCGCGACCTGCCCATCATGGTGACCATCCGGGTGCGCGGCGACAGCCTGGTGGTTGACCTGACTGGCACCGCACCGCAGGTCCCCGACAAGCCGGTCAACATGCCGCTGCATGGCACCGTGGACTGCGCTATTTGGCTCACGCTTCGCTCCATCCTGCTCGACAGCAGCCTGTACGGCAACATCCCGCAAAACTCGGGCCTGACGCGTCCCATCGAATTGCTTGTGCCGCTGGGCTCGTTGGCCAACCCGATTTTTCCTGCGCCGGTGATTGCCCGTTTTTGCACCGGCAACCAGCTGGCCGACACGGTGATGAAAGCCTTGGCCCAGGCTGTGCCCAAGCAGGTGTCGGCGGGTATTGGCAACTTGCGCGTGATTGCCTTTTCGGGGCTGGACCAGGGCAAGCACTGGGTGCATATGGAAATTTTCGAGGGCAGCTATGGCGGGCGCTGCGACAAGGACGGCATGGACGCGGTCGATACGCTGTACGCCAACACGCGCAACAACCCCATTGAGGACATGGAGTCGCACTTGCCGATCCGCGTAGACCGCTACGAGCTGCGCAACGACGCCATGGCCGCTGGCCGCACGCGCGGCGGCATTGGCAGCGTGCGCGAATTCACCTTCCTCACCGACGGCGGCTTCTCGGTGGAAGGCGAAGGCCACAAGTACAAACCCTGGGGCTTTGAGGGTGGTGCCGAGGGCCACACAGCAGGGCTGACGCTGATCGAGCGCAACGGCGACCGCACTGAGATGGTCTCCAAGGTGCCCTACCACAAGGTCAAGGCGGGCGACCGCTTGCTGGCCTTGGGGCCCAGCGGCGGCGGCTACGGCAACCCCCTGGAGCGCGACCCACAGGCGGTGCTGGCCGATGTGCGCGAAGGCTATATCACCAGCGAGCGTGCCGCTGCCGACTATGGCGTGGTGCTGCACGACGGCGCGGTAGACCTTGCCGCTACGGAGGCGCACCGTGCTGCTTGAGGCCTCCACCCTTACCGAACTCGCGCAGCGCCCCACCATGCGTGCCGTGGTCTTGCAGCCTCCAGGCGGCGAAGGCGAGAACATGGCCGTGCGCGAGGTGGCAACCCCCACACCCGGCCCCGGCGAGGTGCTGGTCGGTGTGGCCTATGGTGGCTTCAATTTCGCCGACACCATGATGCGCCGCGGCATCTACCCGCATCCCAAGGGCTACCCGCTGGTGGCGGGCATTGAACTCTCCGGCCGGGTGATCGCGCTGGGCGACGGTGTGACCGGCGTGGACGTGGGCGACCGCGTGGCGGCGTTTTCTGAGGACGCCGGAGGCTTTGCCCAGCGGTGCGTGGTGCCCGTGGAGCGCCTGGTGCGCGTCCCCGACGCCATGGGTCTGGACGTGGCTGCCGCTTTTCTGATCCAGGGCCTCACAGCCTGGCACCTGCTGCACACGGTGAGCACAACCCGCGCCGGTGATGTGCTGCTGGTGCACGCCATCGGCGGCGGTGTAGGGCTTTACCTGGCGCAACTCGGCGCGCTGGCGGGTGCCCGCGTGATTGGCACGGTCGGTACCCGGGGCAAGGAGCAACGCGCCCTGGAATACGGCGCTGCCAAAGTGATCAACCGGGAAGACGAAGACTTTGTGGCCGCCGTTCAGGCTTTCACGCAGGGGCGTGGCATTGACAAAGTCATTGACTCCACCGGCGGCAGCATTCTGGACCGCAGCTTCGATCTAATGCGCAATTTGGGTCATGTGGTGAGCTACGGTGAAGCTGAAGGGCCGCCATTTGCCAATCTTTGGCAACGCTTGGTCAGTAAATCACTCACCTTTACCCGCCTGCACATCGGGCATATTGACCCACGCTCTGCGGCCTGGGCGGCCGGTGTGGAAGCGGTCACCACAGCCATTGTGGACGGCACGCTCAAGGTGCCGATCGAAGGTATCTACCCGCTCGACGAGGTGCACGCCATGTATGCGCGACTGGAGTCGCGCCAGGTGGCGGGCAAGTTGCTGCTGCGCGTCGACCCCAGCATCGGCGCGTAGGAATAGCCGGCGCACGCTTTTGCTTTGCCAGCGGCTGCAAGGGCCCGGTCTATTG
This sequence comes from Comamonadaceae bacterium, assembly GCA_947450895.1. Lineage (GTDB taxonomy): Bacteria > Pseudomonadota > Gammaproteobacteria > Burkholderiales > Burkholderiaceae_C > Allorhodoferax. The sequence goes on from CANFWT010000004.1 coordinate 54,697, forward strand.
CGCGGATGTCCCAGGGTGTGGCACGTGGGCCATGGGTGGTGCGCTCTTGGTCAAGGCTTTGGGGTCTTTCGTGAAGTGGCTGGCGGTGACGGCGGGATCCATTGGCTTTCCTGGCTCGACCAAGGCCTGCGTTTTAGCCCGAAAACCGCCCCTCCACATGGGCCGACATGCCTTTGGCCAGTTCCTCCTCGCCAAAGAACACGGTGCCAATGCCTTCCTTGGTCAACAGCAGTGTGTCGTCCTCGCTGTGCGAGCGCAGGATGATTTCAATGTCGGGGTTGAGCGTGCGTGCAGTGTCGGCCATGGCGCGAAAGTGCAAGCTGTCGGGCGTAGCCACCACCAGCATGGCCGCTTGGGCAATGTGCGCCTGGATCAGCACCTCGGGCTCCGATGCGCTGCCCGACACGGCGGCGCGCCCGGCCTTGCGCAGCCCTTCCACGACCTCGCGGTTTTGCTCCACCACCACATACGGAATGTTGCGCGCGTCCATGGCCTGGGCGATGCGCCGGCCCACCCTGCCATAGCCCACCAGCACGACCTGGCCTTCGAGAAACTTGCGGTCGGTGGACATGGGCAGCTCGGCAAATGGGTCCTGGCGCAGCTCCAGGCGGCGCGCTACGGCCGACTTGCGCAGCACCCAGCGGCGCAGCGGTTCAATGGCGGCAAACAAAAACGAGTTGAGCGAAATGGAAATCAGCACCGCCGCCAAAATCAGGCTCACGCCGTCGCTGTTTAACAAACCCAGCGAAAGGCCCAGCCCGGCCAAAATGATGGAGAACTCGCCAATCTGCCCCAGGCTTACCGCAATGGAGAGCGCGGTGTTCAGGGGGTATTTGAGCGCCAGCACCACCACCAGCGCGGCTACCAGGTTGCCAAAGATGGCAATCAAGACCACCAGCAGGGCCTTGAACGGGTGGTCTAACAGAATGTGCGGGTTGACTGCCATGCCTATCGACACAAAAAACAGCACTGAGAACGCGTCGCGCAGCGGCAGGGTTTCCTCGGCGGCGCGGTGGCTGTATTCGGACTCGCGCATCACCACACCGGCGACAAACGCGCCCAGCGCAATCGACACACCGAAAAACTTGGACGCACCAAAGGCAATGCCAATGGCGGTGGCAATCACCGCCAGGGTAAACAGCTCACGCGAGCCGGTCTTGGCCACCTGCCACAAAAACCAGGGCAAGACGCGTTTGCCCACCACGAACATCAGCGCGATGAAGGCGCCCACCTCCAAAAGCGTTTTGCCCACCGTCATCCACAGCGGCTTGTCGGCCAAGGCCCCATTTGCATCGCCCAGCACGCCCGCCAGCGGGGGCAGCAACACCAGGGCCAGCACCGTCACCAGGTCCTGCACCACCAGCCAGCCCACGGCAATGCGGCCGTTCATGGTGTCGAGTTGGCCCCGGGTTTCCAGCGCCTTGAGCAGCACCACGGTGCTGGCGCAGGCCAAGGACAGCCCCAGAATCAAGGCTCCGCCCAGCGACCAGTTCCACAGCCAGCCCACCCACAGCCCGGCGGCAGTGGTGGCGCCCATCTGAATCAGCGCACCGGGGATGGCGATCTTCTTGACCGACCACAGGTCTTGCGGCGAAAAGTGCAGGCCCACGCCAAACATCAGCAGCATGATGCCGATCTCGGACAACTGCGAGGCAATGTGCGCATCCGCCACAAAGCCGGGCGTGGCCGGGCCGATCAAGATACCGGCCAGCAGATAGCCCACCAAAGACGGAATTTTGACGCGCTCGGCCAAAAAGCCCAGCACCATGGCCACACCAAAGGCCGCGGCGACAGTCGAGATCAGCGAGACATCGGGTTCCATAGGTCTCGCGCAGCGGTTCTGCGGGTGGCGCGCTGGTGGGCGGGCAGCGCCCCGGCCTTATGCGAGCGCCAGCCGCATCTGGTCGATCACCGCTTTGTAGTCTGGCTTGCCAAATATCGCGCTGCCCGCGACAAAGGTGTCGGCCCCGGCGTCGGCTACGCGGCGGATGTTGTCGGTCTTGATGCCGCCGTCTACCTCCAAACGAATGTCCTTGCCGGTGGCGTCGATGCGCTTACGCACGTCCTCGATCTTGCGCAGCGCCGAGTCAATAAAGCTCTGACCGCCAAAGCCGGGGTTGACACTCATGATGAGCACCAGGTCTATGTCGTCAATCACCCAGTCCAGCACGTCCAGCGGTTCGGCCGGATTGAACACCAGCCCCGCTTTGACGCCCTTGCTTTTAATGGCTTGGATGCTGCGGTGCACATGGTCCGAGGCGTCGGGGTGAAAACTGATCAGGTCGGCCCCGGCCTCGGCAAAGGACGCGGCCAGAGCGTCGACGGGCGAGATCATCAAATGCACGTCGATGGGCACCGCCACGCCGGCCGCGGTTTTGGAGTGCGGCTTGAGGGCGCTGCAAATCATCGGGCCAAAGGTCAGGTTGGGCACGTAATGGTTGTCCATCACGTCAAAGTGGATCCAGTCGGCGCCGGCGGCGATGACGTTGTGAAGCTCTTCGCCCAGGCGGGCAAAGTCGGCGGACAGAAGGGAGGGGGCAATGCGGAAGGTCATAAGCCCGAACATACCCGATTTTCAGCGTTAGCATCGCACAATGTCCAAGCCACACCGCCCCTACCAATTCCACATCGAGGTATTGCCGCAGTACCTTGCCGACCAATCGGCCCCCGAGCAGGGCCTGTACCTGTTTGCGTACACCATCACCATTGCCAACACCGGCAGCGTCGCCGCACAGCTGATTTCGCGCACCTGGAACGTTAACGACGCCAATGGCCACACCGAGCGGGTCAAAGGCCTGGGCGTGGTAGGCCAACAACCGTTGCTGCAGCCGGGACAAAGTTTCGAGTACACCAGCGGTACGCGCCTGCGCACGCCGACGGGCACCATGCACGGCAGCTTTTTCTGCGTCGCCGAAGATGGCGAGCGGTTTGACGTCGACATTCCCATGTTCGTGCTCGATGCCCTGAGCAGCAGTGGCAACGCCGACCAACGCACCCTGCATTAACACCGCCAGGTGACATGGGAGAGTTTGAGCTCATACGCCAGTTTTTTACCCGCCCCACACGCGGGGCCGTGCTGGGCGTGGGCGACGACTGCGCCCTGCTGCAAAGCGCGCCGGGCATGCAAATGGCCATCTCTACCGACATGTTGGTCAGCGGACGGCACTTTTTTGCCGACACCAACCCGCAGGCGCTGGGCCACAAATGCCTGGCGGTCAACCTGAGCGATTTGGCCGCCTGTGGCGCGCGCCCCTTGGCCTTCACACTGGCGCTGGCTTTGCCCGACGCGGATGAAGCCTGGCTCGCACCGTTTTCCCAAGGGTTGCTGGCGCTGGCCGACGCGCATGGCTGCGAACTCATAGGTGGCGACACGACACGCGGACCCTTGAATATTTGCATCACGGTGTTTGGCGAAGTGCCCGCGCAAGGCAGCAGAACCGGGGCGGTGACAGGCGCTTTGCTGCGCAGCGGTGCGCACGCCGGTGACGATATTTATGTCAGCGGTACGCTGGGCGACGCTGCGCTGGCGCTGCGCGCCTTGCAAGGCGAGCTGTTGCTGCCCCCCGAGGTGCTGGCAGTGGCGCGGAATCGGCTAGAGCGGCCCGAGCCACGCGTGGCGCTGGGCCTGGCTTTGCGCGGCGTGGCCAGCGCGTGCGCTGATGTGAGCGACGGTCTGCTGGGCGACCTGGGCCACATCTTAGAGCGCTGTGGGCTGGGTGCCGAAGTGCAAACAGACCGCGCGCTGGCGCTGCTAGCGGCGCGCGCCCAATGTGCCGGCGGTGAAGCGCAATTTGATCGCCAGTATGGCTACTCCACGGTGCAACAGTGCGTGCTGGCCGGAGGAGACGATTACGAGCTGGTGTTTTGCGCTCCCCCGGCCCAGCGCGCTGCGGTGGCACAGGCCAGCGCACGCAGCGCCACGCCGGTCACCCGCATCGGCAGCCTGCAAGCCGCGCCAGGCCTGCGCCTGGTGGATGGACTGGGGCGCGCTGTGGCGCCGAAGTTGGCGTCTTTCGACCATTTTTCTGCGCCCAGCGAAGGCCGCCTATGACCCAAGCCCAAACCGTCCACCCCACCGACTCTGGCGCCACCCGCTTTGCCGCCCGACCGACCTTTCGCTTCCTGCTGGCGCACCCGGCGCACCTGCTGGCGTTGGGGTTTGGCTCGGGCCTGAGCCGGTTTGCGCCAGGCACGGCGGGCACTTTGTGGGCCTGGGTGGCGTTTTTGGCGCTTTCGCCTTGGATGAACGATGTGCGTTGGGCGCTGTTTATCGGGGCCTCGGTGCCCTTGGGCTGGTGGGTCTGCACCGTGACCGCGCGCAACATGGGTGTGCTCGACCCCAGCAGCGTGGTCTGGGACGAGGCGGTGGCCTTCTGGCTGGTCTTGTGGCTGGTGATGCCCACGGGGCTGCTGGGGCAGTTGGTGGCGTTTGCGCTGTTTCGGTTTTTTGACGCGGTCAAACCCGGACCGGTGGGGTGGGCCGACCGGCTGTTCCACGGTGTGGACCCGGCCAGCGACCGCTGGGCTTGGGCCAAGGCCGGCTGGGGCATCATGCTCGACGACCTGGTGGCTGCGGGCTGCACCCTGCTGGTGATTGCGCTGGGGCGGGCGTGGTGAGCGCGTCTGCCGTGACCATTTCGACGGCCAGCCCTTCGCACGACGCCGAGGTCGCAGCGCTGGTCGAAGCCCTGGCGCAGCGCCTGCTGACCCAGGGCTGGATGCTGGCCTCGGCCGAGAGTTGCACGGGCGGCCTGATCGCCGCAGCGTGCACCGAGTTGGCGGGTTCGAGCAATTGGTTCGAACGTGGCTTTGTCACCTATTCCAACGCGGCCAAGGCGCAAATGCTGGGCGTGGACGCAGCGCTGATTGGGCAGCACGGCGCCGTGAGCGCGCCGGTGGCCCGCGCCATGGCCCAAGGCGCGGTGCAACACGCCAGCGCCCAGGTCGCCTTGGCAGTGACCGGCGTGGCTGGCCCGGGCGGCGGCAGCGCCGACAAGCCGGTGGGCACGGTGTGGTTTGCCTGGGCGGTGCCGCAAGCAGCCGCGGCGACGACCGGCGTGCGCATGGACATCCATGCGCCCAAGCGCAGTCCGACCGTTCAATTGCACAGCGAAGTGCAGCATTTTTCGGGCGACCGCGCAGCGGTGCGCCAAGCCACGGTGCGCCACAGCCTGCGCCGCTTGCTGGACCTGCTGCCCGCGATAAGGGCTGGCGCCACAGCGCCCTAGATAGTGACACCCCCCAAAGAAATACCGAAATGGATATGTCCATGCGCACCGCGCTGAGCGCTGACTTTGCCGCCGGATTTGCCACCAGCTTGGCGCTGATTGTGGCCATCGGCTCCCAAAACGCCTTTGTGCTGCGCCAGGGGATCTTGCGTCAGCATGTGGCCGCGTTGGTGCTGTTTTGCGCAGCCTCCGACGCCTTGCTCATCGTGGCGGGCATTGCTGGCGCCGGGGCTCTGGTGCAAGGCAGCACGGTATTCATGGATATCACCCGGGTCGGTGGCGCGCTGTTTTTGTTGGCCTACGGCCTGTTGGCGGCGCGACGGGCGCTGCGCGGCGGCGTGTTGCAGGCGGCTGACACGGCGGGACTGACCCTGGGTGCAGCGCTGGCCAGCTGTTTTGCGTTCACCTTTCTCAACCCCCACGTCTACCTGGACACGGTGGTTTTGCTGGGCTCGGTGGCCAATCAACGCTCAGAGTCGGGCCGCTGGTGGTTTGGCACTGGTGCGGCGTTGGCCAGCGGCGTGTGGTTTGGTGCCCTGGGTTTTGGTGCGCGCTGGTTGCAGCCTGTGTTTGTGCGCCCTTTGGCATGGCGCCTGCTCGATGCCATGATTGCACTGACGATGTTCACGCTTGCGGCAATGGTATGGTGACGCAGGGCGCACGCCATAACGCTCGCAAAACAATGAGGAAACAACCATGTTGAAGCTGCTGCACTTTATGTACCCGATGCGCTACCTGGCTTTCACGCTGTGCGTGCTGGGTTTTATAGGCGCTCTTTTGCTCTGGGGCGTGGGCGGTCACCTGGCGCCCGTGCTGCTGATGGGCTATCTGGCAGCCACCGGCGTGCACGACCTGCTGCAAACCAAGCGCTCCATCCTGCGCAATTACCCGGTGATCGGCCACCTGCGCTTTATGCTGGAATTCATCCGGCCCGAGATTCGGCAATATTTCATCGAGAGCGACATCGAGGCCGCGCCCTTTTCGCGCGCGCAGCGCTCGCTGGTCTATCAGCGCGCCAAGGGTGACTCCGACAAACACCCTTTTGGCTCACAAATGGACGCTTATGCCAAGGGACACGAGTGGATGACGCATTCGGTCGCACCCAGCACCGTCACCAGCCACGACTTTCGCATCACCATTGGCCCGGGCACCGCGCAGCCCTACAGCGCCAGCGTGTTCAACATCTCGGCCATGAGCTTTGGCGCCTTGAGCGCCAACGCCATCCAGGCCCTCAACGCGGGCGCCAAGCGCGGCGGCTTTGCGCATGACACGGGCGAGGGCTCGATTTCGGTGCACCACCGCAAGCACGGTGGCGATCTGATTTGGGAAGTGGCATCCGGCTACTTTGGCTGCCGCAATGAGGACGGCAGCTTCAACGCCGACAAGTTCCAGGCCAACGCCTGCGACCCGCAGGTCAAGCTCATCGAGATCAAGCTCAGCCAGGGCGCCAAACCCGGCCACGGCGGTGTGCTCCCCGGCCCCAAAGTGACGGCGGAAATCGCCCAGGCGCGCGGCGTCCCACTCGGTGTGGACTGCGTGTCACCGGCCTCTCACAGCGCTTTTGGCACGCCGCTGGAGCTGATGCATTTCATCGCCCGGCTGCGCGAACTCTCGGGCGGCAAACCCACGGGCTTTAAGCTCTGTATCGGCCACCCCTGGGAGTGGTTTGCCATGGTCAAGGCCATGCTGGAGACCGGTATCACGCCCGACTTTATTGTGGTGGACGGCACCGAAGGTGGCACCGGTGCCGCGCCGCTGGAGTTCATCGACCACATGGGAACGCCCCTGCAAGAGGGGCTGATGCTGGTGCACAACAGCTTGCGCGGCGCGGGGCTGCGCGATCGCATCAAGATCGGCTGCGCAGGCAAGGTCATCAACGCCTTTGACATCGCCCGCCTGATGGCGCTGGGTGCCGACTGGTGCAACAGCGCGCGTGGCTTCATGTTTGCGCTGGGCTGCCTGCAAGCGCAAACCTGCCACACCGGCAACTGCCCTACCGGCGTGGCCACGCAGGACCCGATGCGACAGCAAGCGCTGGTGGTGCCCGACAAGGCGCAGCGCGTCTACCACTTCCACCAGGAAACGCTGCACGCGCTCAAAGAACTGGTGCAAGCCGCCGGCTTGCGGCACCCGAACGAGATCACCGCCCACCACATCGTGCGCCGCACCGGCGACCACACCGTGGCCAGCCTGGCGCAGGCGCTGTTGCATGAGTTGCCTGTGGGGAGTTTGCTCTGCGACGACTTGGGCGCCCTTCCCGAGCTCTACCAGCGCCACTGGGCGCACAGCCGCGCGCAGAGTTTTTCGCTGGCCTGAGGCGGCTCACGCCATGCAGACAGGAGCTCAGCGCGGCTGGGCGCGGATTTTTTTCAGCAACGCGGTGGTGGAGTAGCCCGACACAAAGGGCAGCGCCAGCGCGTGGCCGCCCCAGGACTCCACCAGCGCCGTCTCGGGCAGGCGCGCCATGTCGTAGTCGCCGCCCTTGACCAGGATGTCGGGGCGGATTTCACCAATCAGGGCCTCTGGCGTGTCTTCGTCAAACCAGGTTACCAGGCTGACCGCCTCTTGCGCGGCCATGACCACCGCGCGGTCGTCCTGGGCATTGAGCGGCCGGTCGTCGCCCTTGCCCAGGCGGCGCACCGAAGCGTCGGTATTGAGCGCCACGATCAGGCTGCCACCCAAGGCGCGCGCCTGTGCCAGATAGAGCACGTGGCCGCGGTGCAGCACGTCAAATACCCCATTGGTAAACACCCAGGGCCGGGGAAGCCGCGCCAGCGCGTGGGACAGGTCGCCGCGCTGGCAAATTTTGTTCAGCAGCGCAGGTGCCGGGTAGCTGGCGCTCACGCTGCGGATGCGTTCGTGGTGGGCAACAAGCTGGCGGCGAGATCGCGCGCGATTTCCTTGCGGTATTTGTTGAGCTCTTGCACCGTGCCAAAACTGCGCTCAAGCAGCAGACCCATGTTGTGCAGGATGCGCTCGACCACCTTGGTCTCCCAAACGTCGTCAAACTTGATCTGCTGGTCCAGCCAGTGCTCCAGCCACTGTGGGTTGGGCAGGCGGCTTTGGATGGTGTCGAGAGGGTACAAGGTCTTGTTGACGTGCAGATTGGTCGGGTGCAGGGCCTGCGCGGTGCGCCGGGCACTGGCCATGAGCACGCCGACCTTGGCGAACGCGCCTTTGGCCTCTAGCCCGACGTTTTGGATCGCACGCTTCATGTACTTCAGATAGGCACCCCCGTGGCGCGCCTCGTCCTGGCTGAGCTTGGTGTAGATCGTCTTGATCACCGGTTCAGTGTGCCATTCGCTGGCGCGGCGGTACCAGTGGTTGAGGCGGATCTCGCCGCAAAAGTGCAACATCAGCGTCTCCAGCGGTGGCGCCGGATCGAACTCAAAGCGCACCTTGTGCAGCTCATCCTCGGTGGGAACCAGTTCGGGCCGGAAGCGTCGCAGGTATTCCATCAGCACCAGCGAGTGCTTTTGCTCCTCAAAAAACCAAATCGACATGAATGCGGAAAAGTCGCTGTCGCCCCGGTTATCGCGCAAAAACATTTCGGTAGCGGGCAGCGCCGACCATTCGGTAATCGCGTTCATCTTGATGGTGGTGGCCTGCTCGTCGGTCAGCGCAGCGGCGTCAAAACTATCCCAGGGGATATCGCGCTCCATATCCCAGCGCACGGCCTCGAGTTGTCGGAAGAGTTCTGGGTAAAGCATGTCAAGTCTTTCAATTTTTCACAATTCTAGGCCGTCTGCATGTATGCGCGACGGTAGCGCCCAGCGCAATGTGCGGGATTTGCGAAACTACAAAACCGCCAAAGCCACAAAAAGACTGCGCAGTCGCAGTATTACCGTATAGTGCATCAACTATGCTCATTTTTCTATGAAAGTCGCAATCATTGGCTCCGGAATCGCTGGTCTGGCTGCGGCACACCGCCTTGCCGCGCATGCGCAGGTGAGTTTGCTCGAGGCCGGCAGCTATTTTGGCGGCCATACCCATACGGTGGACGTGACGCTGGACACACCCAAAGGCCCCGTCACCCACGGTGTAGACACCGGTTTTCTGGTGTTCAACGAGCGCACTTATCCGCATTTGATCGCCTTGTTTGCTGAGTTGGGGGTGCAAACTGCGCCCTCGGATATGTCCTTTTCGGTCCAGGTACCCGCCAACACCGAGCGCGGGCGCCTGGAATGGAGCGGGGCCTCGCTCAACGCGGTGTTTTCGCAGCGGCGCAATCTGCTAAATCCACGCTTTCTAGGCATGTTGCGCGATGTGCTGCGCTTTAACCGCCTGGCCACTGACATCGCCCTGCGCAACGCCGAAGGGGAGCTGATGCAGCCACTGCAGAACTTTTTGGAAGCGCATCGGTTTTCCAAAGAATTCACAGACTGGTACTTCCTGCCCATGCTGGGCTGCATCTGGAGTTGTCCCACATCACAAATGCTGCAGTTCCCCGTGGCCACGATGATCCGCTTTTGCCACAACCATGGCCTGATCCAGATCAGCAACCGACCGCAGTGGCACACCGTGGCCGGTGGCGCGCGCCACTATGTGGACAAAATCATCGCGGGAGTTGCCGACAAGCGGCTGAACTGCCCGGTGCAGCGCATCACGCGCGACGCGCAGGGCGTGCTCGTCACCAGCCAGGGCCAAACCGAGCGCTTTGACAAGGTCGTCATTGCCACACACAGCGACCAGGCGCTGGCGCTGCTGGACGACCCGAGCGACTTGGAGCGCAGCACCTTGGGCGCCATCGGCTACCAAGCCAACCTGGCCGTGCTGCACACCGATGCGTCGGTGCTGCCCCAGCGCAAGCGCGCCTGGGCGGCGTGGAACTACGAGCGTTCACCGACCCCTGGCTCGCAGGGAGTTGAGGCCAGCCAGCGCGTCTGCCTGCACTATTTGATCAATATGCTGCAACCTATTCCGTTTGCGCAGCCGGTGGTGGTGTCGCTCAACCCGCTGCAAGACATCGCCCCGCAGCATGTGCTGGCCAGTTTTGACTACGCGCACCCGGTGTTTGACCTGGCCGCCATCCGCGCCCAAGCGCAGGTCCCCGCCCTGCAAGGCCAGCGCCACACCTATTTTTGCGGCGCCTGGACGGGCTATGGTTTCCATGAAGACGGCCTGAAATCCGGGCTGGACGTGGCGGACCGCTTACGCACAGCAATGGGCTGATGACCGCGTCGCTTGCAACCGCCTGCCCCACAAACCAAGCCCTGATGGGCTTTGGCCAGGTGCGCCATCTGCGCCTCAAACCGGCGCGCAACGCGTTTGCCTACCGCACCTACTTTCTCATGCTGCCCATGCGCAGCCTGCAATCGGCGGGTGATAGCCCCTCGCCACTGGCCCGCAACCGCTGGGCCCCCTTGAGCTTTTACGACCGCGACCACGGCGACGGTCGGGGCCCTGAGGCTGGCGGCGCGCTGGCTTGGCTGGATGAACTGTTGGCCCGTGAAGGCGTGACGGACGCCGACGGCGAGGTCTGGCTTCACTGTTACCCGCGGGTGCTGGGTTTTACCTTCAAGCCTGTAAGCTTTTGGTACTGCCACCGCAAAGACGCCAGCTTGCGCGCCATCGTGGTCGAGGTGAACAACACCTTTGGCCAACGCCACTGCTATTTGCTCGACCCGGCGCGCTTGGGTGCCGAACTGCGCACCGACAAGGTGTTCCACGTGTCGCCGTTCTGTCCGGTCGAAGGCGGCTACCGCTTTCGCTTCATGGTGGACGCTGCGCGCCAGCGCACCGTGGCGCGCATTGACTATGACGATGCGCTGGGCCCGGTGCTGCAAACCAGCGTCAGCGGCACGCTCGAGCCCATCACACCAGCCGCGCTGCGCCATGCGCTGGTTCGCTATCCGCTGATGACTTTGGCGGTAGTGGGTCGCATCCATTGGCAGGCGCTGCGTCTGTTTCTCAAACGCGTTGGCTTCTTTCGCCTGCCCTCGCCCCCTGCCGCATTTGTCAGCCGTTGAGTCTGCTGCTTCACTTCTTCATCTTCCCTTGTTGAACGCGCCCATGAACCGCTCCTCCACCACCTCCAAATACGCCGCCAACGCCAAACTGCCTGGTGCCAAAGTTCCCGCCGCCGCCCGCACCGTACTCAAACTGCTGCAAGGCATGCGCCACGGCAGCCTGACCCTGCACTATCCCGAGGGCGGCATGCAACGCTTTGGTGGCGAAGCTCTGCCGCACGCCACACTGCATCTGCACAACTGGAATGCGTTTTCCGCAGCCCTCAAATCAGGCGATATCGGTTTTGCGGAAAGCTTTATCGCCGGGGACTGGACCACGCCCGACCTCACCACCTTGCTGCGCGTGCTGGTACAAAACCGAGGGGAAGTCGAGCGGGTCATTTTTGGCAGTTGGTGGGGCCAGTTGGCTTACCGCATCAAGCACTGGCTCAACCGCAACACCCGCGCCAACAGCCAAAAAAATATCCACGCCCATTACGACCTGGGCAACGCCTTCTACACCCGCTGGCTGGACCCGAGCATGAACTACTCGTCGGCCCTGTTCCAGGGGGACCTGCAGCAAAGCCTGGAACAAGCCCAGGGCGCCAAAGTACGTCGGGTGCTGGAGCAAGTGCAGGTGCGACCGGGCGACCGGGTGTTGGAGATTGGCTGCGGCTGGGGCGCCCTGGCCGAGATGGCCACCACCGCCTTTGGTGCCCAGGTGACCGGCGTGACCTTGAGCACCGAACAGCTTGGCTTCGCCAACGCGCGCATGCAGCGCCTCGGTGTGGCGGCAAAAGCTGACTTGCGCCTGCAAGACTACCGCGACATTGGCGACGCGCCGTTTGACGCGATTTGCTCTGTGGAGATGATCGAGGCGGTGGGCAAAGACTACTGGCCCACCTACTTTGCCAGCGTGTCCAAGCTGCTGAAACCCGGTGGCCAGGCCTGCATCCAAAGTATCGTGATCGACGACGCCTTGTTTGCGCGCTATGTCAATTCCACCGACTTCATTCAGCAGTACATTTTTCCAGGTGGTTGTTTGCCGAGCCCCAGCGCGTTTCGCGCCCAGGTCCAGGCGGCGGGATTGCAGGTGGTGGGCGAGCATGCCTTTGGTTTGGACTACGCAGAGACCCTCAAGCGCTGGCGCGAGTCCTTTTTGGCCCAGCGGGCCGAAATACTGACACTGGGTTTTGATACGCGGTTCTTGCACATCTGGGAGTTTTATTTGGCCTACTGCGAGGCCGCATTCATGGAGGGCAATATTGATGTGGTTCAGTACACCCTGCGCAAGCCGGCACTTGCCGGCTGACACGCCATGGCCTGGCTGACCGTACTTTTTTTGCGGCGCGCAGCCCACAAACTGTTGCTTGCCTTTGTTGCGCTGCAGTTGGTGCTGGCCAGCGATGCCGCCCGGGCGGATGCGGCTCCAGCGGAAGTCGCTTTGGCGTTACCGCAGAGCGAAATCGTGGGCACAGGCCGCATGCGCTACCTGCTGTGGGATGTGTTCGACGCCGCTTTGTGGGGCCAAACCGGATTTGATGGAGCACAGTATTTCGACCACGCATTTGCCCTGGAACTGCGCTACTTGCGCAAACTCTCCGGGACCTCCTTGGTCGAAAGTTCCTTGCAGGAGATGCGCCGTGTGGGTGCGATAGACCCGGTCAAGGAGGCCGCTTGGTCAGCCGCCATGCGCAGTGCGTTTCCCGATGTGGAGCCGGGCGACCGGATTACGGGCGTGCACCGTCCGGGCGTGGGCGCACGCTTTTACGTCAACGGTCGCTTGCGCAGCGTCGTCGATGACGCAGCATTTGCGCGCGCTTTTTTTGGCATATGGCTTAGCCCGACCACCAGTGAGCCGCGCCTGCGCAGCGCGTTGCTTCGGGGTGGCGCTTCATGAGCGCTGACTCCTCGGCCATCCAGGCCAGTTTCACCGCACCAACCAACCTGACAGTGTCCTGGCACCAGGGGCTGCGTTACGGCGCACTGGGCATGCCACTGGCCTTTGTGGCCCTGCCCTTGTACGTGCTGCTTCCGAACCACTACGCGCGCGACTTTGCCGTCCCTTTAGCGGGCTTGGGACTGCTGTTACTGGCTGTGCGGCTGTGCGACGCGCTCATAGACCCCTTGCTCGGGCGCTGGGCCGACGCCTTGTTTGCCCGTTCCAACGGCGCCGTGCTGGGCTGGGGCGCACTGGCCGCCGTGCTACTGGGCGCGAGTTTTACGGCGCTGTTTTTCCCACCACTGCGCAGCCTGCCATTTTTGTGGTTTTGGGCGGGCGCTTGTTTGATGCTGTGTTACGCCGCGTTCAGCGCACTGACCATCCTGCACCAATCCTGGGGAGCGCTGCTGGGGGGCGACGCGCTGGTGCGCAGCCGCATCGTGGCTTGGCGCGAGGGCTTGGGCCTGGCGGGCGTGGTCCTGGCCTCCGTCAGTCCCGTGGTCTTGGGCTTGCCCGCCACGGTGGTACTGCTGTGGATCACATTGGCCCTGGGGTGGCTGGCGTGGAGCCGCGCACCCAGACCATTGCAGGTGACGCCTCCACAGGCCGCCCCAGGCGCGCAACCAGCCTTTGTGCCAGCGCAAGGCTTGTTTGCCCCTTGGGCCGCGCCCGAATTTCGCACGCTGCTGGCAGTCTTCATGCTCAATGGCGTTGCCAGCGCCTTACCCGCTACCTTGCTGCTGTTTTTCGTCCAAGACCGGCTCCAGGCCCCAGCAAGTATGGAGGCCTGGTTCTTGGGAACTTATTTTGCGGCGGCCGCCCTGGCGCTAGCGCCGTGCCTGCGCGCGGTGAAGCGCTGGGGCCTGGAGCGCTCCTGGATGGCGGGCATGCTGCTGGCCGTGGCCGTGTTTGGATTTGCGGCACAGCTAGGCGCCGGTGAAGGCCGTGCATTTGTCGTGGTCTGCGCCTTGTCTGGCGCCGCCATGGCTGCTGATTTGGCGCTGCCCGGCGCCATGCTGGCCGGCGTGATTGCGCGCCAAAAGGGTCCGACGCCTGCCAGCGGCAGCTATTTCGGCTGGTGGAATCTGGCCAGCAAGCTCAATCTGGCCTTAGCGGCTGGCACGGCGTTGCCCCTGCTGGCGGCTTTTGGCTATTCGCCAGGCAGCCGCGACGCCGAAGCTCTGCAAGCGCTCACCTGGGCTTACTGCCTGCTGCCCTGCGCACTCAAACTGTTGGCCGCCGGCCTGCTGTATTTCCTCTTGCTACGAAGGAGAATCTCATGATGAAACGACGCTTGATACTGGGCGGCGCTGCCGGCGCCGTGGGTGCCGCTGCGCTCGCCAGCCTAGGCGGCTGCGCCACGCAAAAAATCGAAACCTACCAGAGCGAAAAACCAGCGCTGGACCTGCAGCAGTATTTCAACGGAACGCTCGACGCCTATGGCGTCTTCACCGACCGCTCCGGCACGGTGGTCAAGCGCTTTACCGTGGTCATGGAGTGCACTTGGAAGGATGGACAGGGCGTGCTCGACGAGAGTTTTAGCTACTCGGACGGCAGCGTGCAAAAACGCATCTGGCGTTTAACCGCCTTGGGTGACGGCCGCTACACCGGGCGCGCAGACGACGTGGTGGGCATGGCCCAGGGCGAGGCCTTGGGCAACGCCTTCCACTGGAACTACACGCTGGCGCTGCCGGTAGACGGCACGGTGTATGAAGTGCAGTTCGACGACTGGATGTACCTGGTCAATGACAAGGTAATGCTCAACAAGGCGAGCATGCGCAAGTTTGGCATTTACCTGGGCGAAGTCACCCTCAGCTTTAGCAAGCGCTAAGCCATGGCGTGGCCCACACCTCTGAACCCCCCAATCACCCGCTGGCACGACAAGTCGGTGTGGATCATTGGCGCGAGCAGCGGCATTGGCCGCGCAACCGCGGCAGCGCTGCATGCCCAAGGGGCGCGGGTCACCGTATCGGCCCGCAACGCGCAGGCGCTGCAAGATTTCGTCGCAGAACACGCCGGCAGCGCCGCCCTGCAGCTCGATAGCACCGATCCGCAGGCAGTCCAACAATGCGTGGACCAACTGCTGAGCACCCGCGCGCCGGACTGTGTGATGTATTGCGCCGGCCACTACCAGGCCATGCGCGCCAGCGCCCTGGATGTGCCGGACATGCTGCGCCACCTGCAGGTGAATTACCAAGGCGCCTTGTACCTGCTGGCGGCCCTGCTCCCGGCGCTGCGCCAACGCGGCAGCGGCCACCTGAGTTTTGTCTCCAGCGTAGCGGGCTACAGGGGCTTGCCCAACAGCCTGGCTTATGGCCCGACCAAGGCGGCGCTGACCAATTTGGCCGAAACCCTGTACCTGGATTTGCAGGCCGATGGCATTGGCGTCTCGGTCATCCATCCTGGCTTTGTAGAGACTCCGCTGACTGCGGGAAACACCTTCAACATGCCAGGTCTGATTACCCCTGCCCAGGCGGCGCGCGCCATATTGCACGGTTGGGCGCGCGGAAGCTTTGAAATTCACTTCCCCAAACGCTTCACCTTCTGGATGAAAGCCCTTCGCATCATGCCCAACCGCTGGTACTTCTACCTCGTTCGAAAGATGACGCTATGACCTCCTTGCCAGCCCCCGTCAACCCGGCTGTTGCAGCGCTCGTAGCGTATTTCGAGAGCCTGTCACCAGACAGCGTGAAGCAAATCGGCCACTATTACGCGGCGCAGGCGCGCTTCAAAGACCCGTTTAATGACGTCACCGGCATTGCTGATATCACGCGCATTTTTCAGCACATGTTTGTCGCCTTGGTCGCGCCACGCTTTGTCGTGACAACGCACATTTGCCAAGGCACGCAGTGTTTCTTGACCTGGGAATTTCGGTTTGAGTTTCGCAATTACCAAAAAGGCGCCGAGCAGGTGATCTTGGGCGCCTCGCATCTGGTGTTTGACGCGCAGGACCAAGTTGTTTTGCACCGCGACTACTGGGATGCCGCTGAGGAGCTCTATGAAAAGCTGCCACTGGTGGGCGGTCTGATGCGCTGGCTTAAACGCCGCGCCAACAGCTAAGCCTGAGAGCGCCGCCACAAGCGCGCCCGGCTTTGACCGCTAGGCCGGGAAGGTGTCGATAAAACTCTGGCGCTGCGCCAGTTTGTCCTGCAATTTGGCCAGCGCCGGGTGGGTGTTGCGCCAGTTGATGTCGGGAAAGCGGAAGTCCAAATAACCTAGCGCACACCCAACGGAAATGTCTGACAAGGACAAATGAATACCCGAGCAATATGATTTTTCACCCAGCGCGGCGGACATAGCAATGAGCACATCGTTGACTTTGCCCATTTGGCGGTCTATCCAGGCGCTGCTGCGCTGTTCGGCGCTGCGTCCGGGCCAGATGCTTTCGAGACGCGCCAGGATGGACGCGTCCATGACGCCGTCGGCCAGCGCCTCCCAGGTTTTTACTTCGGCGCGCTCACGTCCCGTGCTGGGAATGAGCTTGCCCACGGGGGACAAGGTATCGAGATATTCCACAATCACGCGGGAATCAAACAGAGCTTCTCCGCCCTCCATGATCAGGCATGGCACTTTGCCCAAAGGATTGGACTGGGTAATGGTGGTACCAGCCGCCCACACGTCTTCAGTGATGAAATCGTAGTCGAGCTTTTTTTCTGCCATCACCACCCGTACTTTGCGCACATACGGGCTGGATATTGAACCTATCAGTTTCATGCTTTTGTGTTTCCCACAGTCGTTGGCGCATTCTATACAGGTGGACCACCTACAATTGTGCAATGACATTTACCGCAATTTCCGCAATTTCTCCACTGGACGGGCGCTACGCCAGCAAGCTTGTCAACCTCAGCCCGCTGATGAGCGAACTGGGCTATATGCACCGGCGCGTACAGGTCGAAGTAGCCTGGTTTATCGCCTTGAGCGACGTCGGTTTTGTTGAGTTCAAGCCCCTGAGCCCGGGTGCTCGCACGTACCTTCTAGGGCTGGTGAAGAACTTTTCGGTGGCCGATGGCGAGGCGATCAAGGCCATCGAGAAAACCACCAACCACGACGTCAAGGCGGTGGAGTACTGGCTGAAATCCAAGTTTGAGGCGCGGCCAGAGTTGTTGGCAGCTGCTGAGTTCGTGCACTTTGCGTGCACCAGCGAAGACATTAACAACACCAGCCACGCCCTGCAATTGCGCGTGGCGCGTGACATAGTAGTGCTACCTCAGCTCGACCGCCTGGTACTCAAGCTGCGCGACATGGCCCATGCCTTTGCCGATGTGCCCATGCTCAGCCGCACCCACGGCCAAACTGCCAGTCCCACCACCGTGGGCAAAGAAATTGCCAATGTGGTGGTACGCCTTCAAGCGGCCTGCGACAAAATTGCCAATGTCAAAATCCTGGGCAAAATGAACGGTGCCGTGGGCAACTACAACGCGCACCTGTCGGCCTGGCCCGATTTTGACTGGGAAGCCTTCTCCAAGCGCGTGATCGAAACACCCGAACCCTTGGGCCTGGGCCTGAGCTTTCAGCCCTACAGCATCCAAATCGAGCCGCACGACTACATGGCCGAGTTGTTTGACGCCGTAGCGCGTGCCAACACCATCCTGATCGACTGGTCCCGCGACGTCTGGGGCTATGTGTCGCTGGGTTACTTCAAGCAAAAGCTGCGCGACGGCGAGGTGGGTTCGAGCACCATGCCGCACAAGGTCAACCCGATTGATTTTGAGAACGCCGAAGGCAACCTGGGTCTGGCCAACGCGCTCTTGCGCCACCTGAGCGAAAAGCTGCCCATCAGCCGCTGGCAGCGCGACCTGACGGACTCCACCGTGCTGCGCAATATGGGCGTGGCCCTGGGTTACGCAGTGCTGGCCTACCAGTCGCTGCAAACCGGATTGGGCAAGCTGGAAATCAACGAAGCCGCCATCGCACGCGACCTGGACGCGTCCTGGGAAGTGCTGGCCGAGCCGATCCAGACCGTGATGCGCCGCTTTGGCCTGCCCCAGCCCTACGAGCAACTCAAAAAGTTCACGCGCGGCGAAGCCATGACGCGCGCGCTGATGCAGGGCTTTATCGCCGCACTGGACATTCCAGAGAGCGAAAAGCAGCGCCTGCTGGCCATGACGCCAGCCAGCTACACCGGCAAAGCCGCCGAACTGGCACGCCGGGTTTAGTCCGGCGCCTCGTCGGGCCCTGGGGCCTTGAGCGCCAGCGCGCGCTGGTACAAGGCGTTGCGCGGCTCGCCGCTGATGTCGGCGGCCAGTTTGACGGCGGTTTTTAGCGGCAAATGCTCCAACAGCAGCTTCAACACACGGTCGTCCTGGGTCACTTTGGTCGTGGCCTGCGGCGGGTGCACCACCAGCACAAATTCGCCGCGCAGCCGGTTGGCGTCCGCAGCCATCCAGGCAGCCAGTGCCTCGGCGCGCACCGTGGCGATTTCTTCAAACTGCTTGGTCAGCTCGCGCCCCACGGTCACCAGACGTTCGCCCAGCACGGCCAGCGCCAGGGCCAGCGCCTCAATGCGGTGGGGGGCCTCTAGCAGCACGGTGGCCATGGGCTGAGTAGCCAGCAGCTGCACCGCGTGTGCGCGCTCCGTCGCTTTGGACGGCAAAAAGCCGGCAAACACAAACCCAGTGCCACCCGCGTCATCTTGCGCCACCCCTGCGGCGCTCAGCAGCGTGGTCACGCTGCTCGCGCCGGGCAGCGGCACCACGCGCAGGCCCTGGGCGCGCACTTGGGCCACCAGGCGCGCGCCGGGGTCGCTCACGCCGGGCGTGCCTGCGTCACTCACATAGGCCACGCGCAAACCGGCGCGCAGCAGGTCCACCACCGCGTGCGCGGCCTGGGCCTCGTTGTGCTGGTGCACGGCCAACAGCTGGGCGCCCGGCTTGTCGATGCCGTAGGCGCGCAAGAGCGCCTGGGTGTGGCGCGTGTCCTCGCAGGCCACCCGGTCGGCCAGCGCCAGCACATGCAGGGCGCGCAGGCTGATATCGGCCAAATTGCCAATCGGTGTGGCCACCACATACAGCGTACCCTGCGGATAATGCTGCGCACCGGCCGCCTCCAGGGCGGCCCCTAGGGCAGAGGAAAAAGAGGCGCTCACGTATGGGTATCCTTCCAAACAACACAGGCCGCGCTATCACCACCAAACAAGCAGGTGACGCCGCCGAGGACGAAGCCTTGCTGTACTTGCAGCAACAAGGTTTGCGCCTGATTACACGCAATTATCGAACCCCTGGACGCGGCGGCGGCGAAATCGACCTGATCATGCGCGCACCCGACGGCACCCTGGTGTTTGTGGAGGTGCGAAGGCGCAACTCCAGCCTGCACGGCAGCGCTGCGGCCAGCGTGGGGCGCGTCAAACAGCGGCGCGTGGTGTTGGCGGCGCAGCACTATCTTTTGCACCTGCGCAGCCTGCCTCCCTGCCGCTTTGACGTGATCGAAGTCACGCCCGAGGGCTGCCACTGGTTACCCGCCGCGTTTGATGCCACTTAGCAAGGGCTCGCACATACCGGCGGTCAACCCACGCGCGGTATCATCCTGTCCATGATTGAACAAAGAATTGAGCAGCATTTCATTGACAGCGCCGACCTGAAATACCAGTCAGCACAAGTTTTGAGTAAGCCCATCGCGCAAGCGATTCAGGCCATTCTTGCTTGCGTCACCAGCGGTGGCAAGGTGCTCGCCTGTGGCAATGGCGGCTCGGCGGCCGACGCGCAACACTTCTCCGCCGAGTTTGTTGGACGGTTTGAACGCGAACGCCCAGAGCTCGGTGCCATTGCGTTGACCACCGACACGTCCATCATTACTGCGGTGGCCAACGACTACGACTTCACCTCCATTTTTTCTCGTCAAGTACGTGCCCTGGGCCAAAGCGGCGACGTGTTGCTGGCCATCACCACCAGTGGCAATTCGGCCAATGTGCTGGCAGCCGTGGAAGCAGCGCACCAGCGCGACATGGTCGTGGTCGCGCTCACCGGGCGCGGCGGCGGCAAAATGAACCAGGTGCTGCGAGACACCGATGTGCACATTTGTGTCCCCCATGACCGCACTGCACGCGTGCAAGAAGTGCATCTTTTAACCCTCCATTGCATTTGCGATGGCGTCGATGCCCAGCTGATGGGCGACCAGGAAGCTCCATGATGAAAACCACCCTTCGTTTTACTTTGCGTCCCTTGGTACTCGCTGCGGCTTGTGCGGGCAGCGTGCTGTCTTTGAGCGGCTGCTTTCCTTTGGCAGCCGGCGGCGCGATCATGACCGGCTTCGTTGCCGCAGACCGCCGCAGCGCCGGTGCCCAGCTGGAAGACCAAAATATTGAGATCAAGGCAGGTAACCAGATTCGCCAAAACATCGGTGAGCGCGCGCACATCAACATCACCAGCTACAACCGCCAGGTGCTCATGACCGGTGAAGTCCCCTCCGCCCAGGACCAGGCGCGGGCCGAACAACTGGTCAAGGGAGTGGACAACGTGTCGACGGTGCTCAATGAACTGGCGGTCATGGGCAACACCACCCTGACCGAACGTTCCAACGATGTCATCACGGCAGGTCGTATCAAGGCGGCCATTTTTGACGCGCAAGACATCAGCAGCAATGCCTTCAAAATCACCACCGAACGCGGTGTGGTCTATGTGCTTGGACGCGTGACCGCGCGGGAAGCCAAGCGGGTAACGGAAGTAGTGAGTGCTGTCCCCGGGGTCAAAAAAGTGGTTCGGGTGCTCGAAGTGCTGACGGAAGAAGAATTGGCACGCATCACGCCGCCTGCTGAGGCAAAGAAAACCACGCCTTAAAGCCAGGCCAGTACAGCAGGCGCGCTGCGCCTGTGCATGCGCCCCCCTCCTGCTCCGCTGCGACCCATGGTTGGCCAAACCGACCGCCCTGTACGGCCGGCGCGGCTCAGGGGCCGCGTCTGTGGCAGGCTTATTTAATGCGCTTGATCAGGCTCGAGGTGTCCCAGCGCCGACCGCCCATTTCCTGCACGTCTGCATAAAACTGATCGACCAGTGCGGTGACCGGCAGGCGCGCCCCGTTGCGTTTGGCTTCATCCAGCACCAGCCCCAGGTCTTTGCGCATCCAGTCCACGGCAAAGCCAAAGTCAAACTTGTCGGCCACCATGGTCTTGCCGCGGTTGTCCATTTGCCAGCTTTGCGCTGCGCCTTTGCCAATCACATCGAGCACCTGGTTCATGTCCAAGCCCGCGCGCTGGCCAAAGGCCACTGCCTCGCTCAGCCCCTGCACCAGGCCGGCGATGGCAATCTGGTTCACCATCTTGGCCAACTGCCCGGCGCCGCTTTCGCCTAGCAGCGTGAAGGCACGCGAAAAGGCCATGCCAGTGGCTTGCACGGCGGCAAAGGCGCCACTGTCACCACCACACATGACGGTGAGCATGCCGTTTTGCGCGCCGGCTTGGCCACCCGATACGGGTGCGTCAATAAATTGCAGCCCCAGGTGGCGAGCTGCTTGGCTGAGTTCGCGGGCGATATCGGCAGACGCAGTGGTGTGGTCCACAAACACCGCACCTTCGCGCATGCCAGCAAACGCACCATCGGCGCCCAGGGTGACGCTGCGCAAGTCTTCGTCGTTGCCAACGCAGCAAAACACAACGTCAGCATGCATGGCGGCTTCGCGGGGGGTCGCAGCGTGGCTGTGGCCACCGAGGGTGCTGGGCGCGTTGGCAAACTCCGCTACCCAGTTCTGCGCCTTGGCGCTGGTGCGGTTGTAGACCGTGACCCGGTGTCCGGCGCGTGCCAAATGACCCGCCATGGGGTAACCCATGACGCCCAGGCCCAGAAAAGCAACGGATTGGGGGGCGGCAGGCTCGTAGGTCTTAGAGTTAACAGATGCGGTGGAATTCATTGTGGAGCGGTTCAGAGATAAAAAAGAGGTGGCGAAAAGGCGGCGGGTGTCTCAGACAATCACAAGGTGTTCAGTCCCTGCGCTGAGATCATTGTCGCGTGTTTCTTTGCCCCTGAGTTTAATTTGCAGGCGAAGGTCGTTCAGAGAATCAGCATTGCGCAGGGCGTCGTGGTAGCTGATGATTCCTGCTTCGCACAAATCGAACAAGGCTTGGTCAAAGGTTTGCATACCCATTTCCACGCTCTTGCGCATGACGTCTTTCACTTCGAGAACTTCGCCCTTTTGAATGAGGCTGGAGACCGTGGACGAGTTCAGCAATATTTCTACTGCCGACACCCGGCCCTTGCCGCTGATGTGCGGAACCAAACGCTGGGAGATGACGGCGCGCAGGTTGAGCGACAAGTCCATCAGCAACTGGGGGCGACGCTCGTCAGGCAAGAAATTGATCATGCGGTCCAGAGCCTGGTGCGCGCTGTTGGCGTGCAAGGTAGCAATGCACAAGTGCCCGGTTTCTGCAAAAGCCAATGCGAGCTCCATCGTGTCCCGGTCTCGCAGTTCGCCCATGACGATCACGTCAGGCGCCTGGCGCAAAGTGTTTTTCAGTGCGGTCTCCCAGCTGTCGGTATCGAGCCCCACCTCGCGCTGGGTGATGAGGCAGTTTTTATGCGGGTGAACAAACTCCACCGGGTCTTCCACGGTGATGATGTGCCCGAAGGACTTTTCATTGCGCCAATCCACCATGGCAGCCAGAGCGGTCGATTTGCCCGAGCCACTGGCCCCCACCAACACGCACAGGCCGCGCGTGTACATGGCCACATCCTTAAGCACCTGTGGCAGGCCCATGCCGTCGATGCTCGGAGGTACGGTGGGAATCACGCGCAAGACCATGCCGACTTTGCCCAGTTGCACAAATGCATTGACCCGAAAGCGCCCCAGACCCGCCGGAGAGATTGCAAAATTGCTTTCCTTGGTGCGCTCGAAGTCGGCAGTTTGGCGGTCGCTCATGACGGCGCGCACGAGCATTGCGGTGTGCTCGGGCAGCAGGGATTGGGTCGACGCCTTGGTCATCACACCGTCGATCTTGATCGCTGGCGGAAAGTCGGCACTGATAAACAAGTCGCTGCCATTCTTGGAGACCATCAACTTGAGCAGGTCAGAAATTAGCTGAGAGGCTTGGTCACGGGTCATACGGTCGCTTATATGGATGCCTCCCGAGTAGCAAGAAGAATTCGTGTTGTTCTGTGAAGAAGTCGGCTGCGTCCTTATATCCGGCCTTGCTTGTGTAGTCCGCCTGGTCTCCCAGCCTCGCTCACTGGCCCCGATGCATATCCGCTGACAAGCTCC
>CANFWT010000005.1 GCA_947450895.1 Comamonadaceae bacterium
CAGGGCACCGGAGTGCACGTGGCCCACGGTCCAGTCGGTGTAGTGGCTCAGCGCGTTGACGGTTTTGATGGACATCATGGGGCCCTCGAAGGTGCTCATGCCGTAGAAGGACAGAGAAACGATCAAAAAGCGCAATATCGGGTCGTCACGCAGCTTGTGCCAAGCGCCTGAGAGCGTCATGATGCCGTTGATCATGCCGCCCCAGCTGGGCGCCAACAGAATCAGCGAGAACACCATGCCCACCGATTGGGTCCAGTCTGGCAAGGCGGTGTAGTGCAGGTGGTGCGGGCCCGCCCACATATAGGTAAATATCAGCGCCCAAAAGTGCACGATGGACAAGCGGTAGCTGTACACCGGCCGCTCCGCTTGTTTGGGAATGAAGTAATACATCATGCCCAAAAAGCCTGCGGTGAGGAAAAAGCCCACCGCGTTGTGGCCGTACCACCACTGCACCATGGCGTCTTGCACACCGGCATAGGCAGAGTACGACTTCATCCAACCCGCCGGAATGGCTGCGCTATTGACCAAGTGCAATATGGCAACGGCCAAGATAAAGGCGCCAAAGAACCAGTTAGCCACGTAAATGTGTTTGACCTTGCGTGTGCCCAAAGTGCCGAAGAACACGATGGCGTAGGACACCCACACCAGGGTGATCAAGATGTCGATGGGCCACTCCAACTCGGCGTATTCCTTGCCCTGGGTGTAGCCCAGCGGCAGCGAGATGGCGGCGGCCAAAATCACCAACTGCCAGCCCCAGAAGGTAAACGCCGCGAGTTTGTCGCCAAACAAGCGCACTTGCGAGGTGCGCTGTACCACGTAGTACGAGGCGGCAAACAAGCCGCAGCCGCCAAAGGCAAAAATCACCGCATTGGTGTGCAGCGGCCGCAAGCGACCGTAACTCAGCCAGGGAATGCCGAAATTGAGCTCGGGCCAGGCCAGTTGGGCGGCGATGATCACCCCCACCAGCATGCCTACCACCCCCCACACCACCGTCATGATGGCGAACTGCCGCACGACGGTGTCGTTGTAGCTCGCCGCTTTTGCGTTCGAAATTGCCATACCGCTTCCTATGAAATGACCTTGCGCACAAGTGTGCGCGGGTCTTTGGAAACGCCACTTGACACAAGTCAAACGGGCGGCAATGAAACCGCTTATGGTGAGAAAACGTTCACGGTTCGCGCAAAATGCGCTCGCCCTCGGACTCTATATCCTCAAACTGACCGCGGTGAATGGCCCACCACAGCCCACCGAGAATGAAAAAGACCAGCACGACCGACAGTGGGATGAGTAGATAAAGAATGTCCATGGCGTGTCCGTGAAAGTCAGTCCGATGCAGCCGCCTGCAGCACGGTGTCTGGCAGCGTGGTACGCGACAAGCGCAAGGCGTTGCCCACCACCAGGAGTGAACTCGCCGCCATGCCCAGGCCCGCTGCCCAGGCAGGCAAGTAGCCGGCCACGGCCAAGGGCACGCACACCGCGTTGTACCCCAGGGCCCACACCAGGTTTTGCCGCACCACCGCCATGGTGCGCTGCGCTAGCAGCACAGTCTGCGCTATCGGAGACAGATGTGCGCCCAGCACCACAAAATCGGTCTGGGCCTGGGCCAGCGGCACTGCCTGGCCCAAGGCGAAAGACACCTGCGCGCCGGCAAGCACCGGCGCGTCATTCAAGCCGTCTCCCACCATGGCCACCTGCCGCCCCTGCGCCTGCAAGTCGCGCAGCGCCTGCAACTTGTCGGCGGGTGAACAGCCACCGCGCGCCTGCTTGAGCCCCAGCGCAGCAGCCACCCGGTCCACCGCCAGCTGGCTGTCGCCTGAGAGCACCCGGACCTCCAGTCCCGCCGCTTGCAAGGCATCAACGCATGCCTGGGCATCGTTGCGCAGCGCTTCCGCCATGAAGAACGTGGCCACGCAGCCCTGCGCGTCGCAAAGCACGGTATGGCTCGGCGCGTCGACCAAAGGCGGTACACCACAAAACGCCGCGGAGCCCAAGCGCAGCGCCAGCGGCACTTGGCAGCGCGCACTGTCATTTGCGTCGCCACCGTAAAACACCTGGCCGCTCAGGCCCTGCCCCGGACTTTCGGCCACGCCGGCGCACAACCAGTCAGTCCCGAAATCCGCCGCAGCGTCAACCACCGCGCGGGCCACCGGATGCTGCGAGTGGCGCGCCAGCGCCGCCGACCAGGCCAGTGCCTGGTCCCTGGATACGCCGGGGCGGGTTTGCACGGTTTGCACCCACAGGCGGTCTTGGCTGAGGGTACCGGTTTTGTCAAACACCACTGTATCCACCTGTGCCAACGCCTCCAAGGCCTGTAGACGCCGTACCAAAATGCCGCTGCCAGCCAGCCTCCCAGCAGCCGCCAACATGGCTGCCGGCGTGGCCAGCGACAGCGCGCAAGGGCAAGTCACTACCAGCACCGCGACGGCCACCATCAGCGCGCGCTCGGGGTCGCGGTCCCACCACCACAACGCCGCCCCCGCGGCACTCACTAGCACTGCCAGCAAAAAGGGCTTGGCCAGCCGGTCCGCCAGGCGTGCCACGGCGGGTTTGGTGGCAGCTGCGGCTTCCATCAGCGCCACGATGTGGGAAAACCGGGTGTCTGCAGCCACCCGCTGCACGCGCACCCACAGGGTGGCACTGAGGTTGAAGCTGCCCGCCAGCACCGACCCGCCCACGCCGCGGTGCAAGGGGCGCGACTCGCCCGTGAGCAGCGCCTCATTCACGCTGCTGGTGCCCTGCTCGACCACGCCGTCTGCGGCAAACGACTCGCCGGGCTGCACCCGCAGCAAGTCACCCACCCGAAGTCGGCGCACCGCGACGCGTTCAAACGCGCCGTCAGGCAGCTGGCGCTCGGCTGCGTCAGGCAGGCGGTTCATCACCGCCTCCAAAGCACCAGCGGTGCGCTCGCGCCATCGCAGCTCTAGCCAGCGGCCGCTGAGCAAGAAGAAGACAAACATGGTGAGCGAATCGAAATACACCTCGCGCCCAAACAGTCCGGCGGGCTCAAACGTGCCTGCGGTGCTGACGGCAAAGGTCACCGCAATACCCAGCGCAACGGGCAAGTCCATGCCGATGCGCCACTGCACGACGTCCTGCCAAGCACTGCGGAAAAAGGGACCGCAGGCGAAGAAAACCACCGGAAGAGTCAGCACCCAAGAGGCCCATCGCAGCAACGCCTCCATCTCAGCGCTGAGGTCGCCTGGGCGCGCGGTGTACGCGGGATAGGCGTACATCATGACCTGCATCATGCACAGGCCTGCCACCAGCCAGCGCCAAAGCGCCTCGCGGCTCTGGGCCCGGCGCGCATGGGCGGCAAAGGCGTCGTTGGCGGGCAGCACCTGGTAGCCGCTGGTGAGCACCGCTTGCATCCAGCGCGACGGCAACACTGCCTCAGCGCGCCACTGTACCGTGGCGCGCTGACCGCCCATGCTCACTGCTGCCGCCTGCACGCCAGGAACCCGGCGCAAGGCATCTTCCACCGTCACCGAGCACGCCGCACAGTGCATGCCACCCACCACCACCTGTGACTCCCACACACCAGATGCTGCGTCCAGCAGGCGGCTAAATGCACTCCATTCCTGGGGTTCATCGAGAAGTTCTAAGTGTGCGGCAGGAGGCATGAGGGCAATGCATGCACGCAAGGTGCGGTGGAGGCAGGGAACATGGCAAGCGCCGCAAGTGTGCACCAGCACCGCAACCGTGTGTTGATCCATGTCAAAAGCGGAAAAATCTTCGCTGCTAGCCTAGTCAGCGCAGGTACCTGCCAATCACCATGAAAGGGTTTTTTTATGTATGCACGCATTTTGGTGGCCACCGACGGCTCGGAGTTGTCTAAAAAAGCCGTGGCCAGCGCCATCGACCTGGCGGCGGCTTGTAAAGCCGAGCTGGTAGCGCTGCAGGTGGTGCCCCCTTACCCTATCAGCTACTTTGAAGGTGGCATCGCCATCGACGGCGCCGAAATCCAGCGCATCGAAACGCTTTGGGCCAACAACGCCAAGGCCAACGTGGACGCCATTGCACAGACCGCCCTGGCCAAAGGCGTCAAAACGCAGGCGCTCACCAGCCGCTCCGACGTGGTCTCCAACGCCGTGATTGCCGCTGCCAAAAAGCATGGCTGCGACCTGATTGTCATGGCCTCCCATGGGCGCCGGGGCATCACCCGCTTGCTTCTGGGCAGCGAAACCCAGCAAGTGCTGACCCATGCCAGCACCGCCGTACTGGTAGTGCGTTAGCGCACGGCTGCGGGCCTCAGCCCGCGGGGTCAAGTGCCTGGGGGACGCTGTGTGGGTCGTCTTGGAACCGCGCGCGAATGGCCAGCACCTGCGGCCATGCGGCCAAAAACGCATCCACGCAACGGGGATCGAAATGGCGACCCCGACCATCCCGCAAATGCTCGGCGGCTTGCTCCACGGACCACGCTTTCTTATACGGTCGGTGGGAACACAGAGCGTCGAACACATCGGCGACGGCAACGATGCGGCTGAAAATCGGGATCTCCTCGCCCTTGAGGCCTTGCGGGTAGCCGGTTCCATCAAATTTTTCATGGTGGCCCAGTGCAATCGCTGCGCCCGCCTGCAGCAACGGCGAACTGCTGTTCTTGAGCAATTCATAGCCCAAGCGCGCGTGCTGCTGCATCACCCGCAATTCCTCGGCGTCGAGCTTTCCGGGCTTGAGCAGCACACGGTCAGGAATACCGACCTTGCCGATATCGTGCATCGCCGCCGCGTTGAGCAACAGTTCCTGGTCTTGCGCCGACAACTTCAACTCGCGCGCTATCAGGCAGGAGTAATGGGTCATGCGCATGATGTGCATGCCGGTATCGGCGTCGCGGTACTCCGCCGCCTTGGCCAAGTACATCACGGTCTCGCACTCTCGCGCACGGATTTCCAGCGTGGCTTGCTGCACGCTGTGGGCCAACCAGGCCGCCCTATCGGTCAACTTTCGCGTGGCATCGCTGAGTTTGAGCATGTTTTTTGCACGCGCGGAAAATTCCAAAGGGTCGACCGGTTTGGACAAAAAATCGTCCGCCCCGGACTCCAGCGCCTGGTAGCGGATATCGCGCTCTTCGTTGGCGGTGACCATCAGCACGGGCGTGGTCTGGGCGCCTTCAATGCGCCGAAATTCGCTGATAAATTCCAGGCCGTTCATCTGCGGCATCATGAAGTCGAGCACAACCAAGTCGACCCGGTTGTTTCGGGCAAACTCCAGCGCCAGCAACGGATCACTGAAACCGTGGGCCTGGGTATCCGCCAGGCGCTTGACCAGGGTGCCAAACAAAAGCAGGTTGACCTGCGCGTCATCCACGATAAGTACGCACTGCGTCACAAAACAAACCTTTGTGGAAGATGTACCGCACCATCTGATGGTGTGCACAAAGAATAGACAGCGCTGACCGGCATAAGGGCTTGAGGATTCACGCGCGCCCCGTAACCGGATTGCGTCCAGCCCATACCCACAGCGCGGCGCCCCCCAGTACCATGGGCACACACAGCCACTGGCCCATGCTCATGCCCAGGGACAAGAGCCCCAAATGGGCGTCGGGCTCGCGAAAAAACTCGGCCGTGAAACGCAACACGCCATAACCGAACAAAAATGCTGCGGCCACGCGGCCTTGCCGTGGCCCGCTGGAGGCATACCACCACAACAGCACAAACAGCAGCACGCCCTCCAGCAAAAATTGGTAAATTTGAGACGGATGGCGTGGCGCGGTCCCTGCCCCGCGGAACACCATACCCCAAGGCAAGTCCGGGTCGGCCACGCGCCCCCACAGTTCCCCGTTGATAAAGTTGCCCACCCGCCCTGAGGCCAGCCCCGTGGGCACGCAAGGTGCCACCAAATCGGCCACCTGCCAAAACGGTCTGCGGCGCGAATAGGCGAACCAGACCATGGACGCAATCACTCCCAGCATGCCGCCGTGAAAACTCATGCCACCTTGCCATACCGCCAGAATCTCCAGCGGATGCTGGGCGTAGTACAGCGGTTTGTAAAACAGGCAATACCCCAGTCGCCCCCCCAGAACCACCCCCATGACGCCCAGGAACAGCACGTCTTCTAGGTCGCGGTAAGTCCAGGGCGTCTGCGCCTGGCCGCTCGAAAACGACGGATGGCGCAAGCGCATGCGACCCAGCGCCAGGAACAAGGCAAATGCCACCAGGTATGTAATTCCGTACCAGTGAACAGCGACCGGGCCGAGTTGCAAGGCCACCGGGTCAATTTGGGGATGAATCAGCATGGGGCTATTGTGCCTTCACAGCCTGCGCGAGGCCCTAGAATCAGGTTTTAAATTGTCCATTTCATAATGAACATACAAATCACAATAAAACCGATTTTGTCACAATTAAATGGCGTAATTGTGGGAAAACCCCAGCAAGTGCAAGATTGCCTGTCCTGCCTGCTTGCCGGCGGCAATCTGCTGATTGAGGACGTACCGGGCGTGGGCAAAACCACACTGGCCCAAGCCTTGGCCAAGACCTTGGGGCTGGAGTTTGCGCGGGTCCAGTTCACCTCGGACCTGATGCCCAGCGATCTCTCGGGCGTTTCGGTCTACACCCGTGACCAAGACGGTTTTGTCTTCCACCCCGGACCCATATTCACCCAGGTCCTGCTGGCCGACGAGATCAACCGCGCCAGCCCCAAGACCCAAAGCGCGCTGCTGGAGGCTATGGAGGAAAACCAGGTGACCGTCGACGGCCAGACCCGCTCGCT
This sequence comes from Comamonadaceae bacterium, assembly GCA_947450895.1. Taxonomy (GTDB): domain Bacteria; phylum Pseudomonadota; class Gammaproteobacteria; order Burkholderiales; family Burkholderiaceae_C; genus Allorhodoferax. The sequence goes on from CANFWT010000005.1 coordinate 6,706, forward strand.
GCCCCGACCTTTCTTCGTCATCGCCACGCAAAACCCGCATGACCAACTGGGCACCCACCCCTTGCCCGAATCCCAGCTCGACCGGTTTTTGATGCGTATTTCTCTGGGCTACCCTGACCGGGCGGCCGAACGCCAGTTGCTCGCGGGCGACGACCGGCGCGAAAAACTGCGCGATTTACGCCCCGCCCTCAATGCCAGCCAACTGGCGCAGTTGCAAGCGGCGGTGCCCTCCGTGCACGCGTCTGACGCCTTGCTGGACTATGTTCAGGACTTGGTGCAAGCCACCCGCTCGGGCCAATGGTTTGTTCAAGGTTTGAGTCCGCGCGCCGGCATCGCCTTACTGCGAGTGGCGCAGGCCCACGCGCTGCTGCAAGGGCGCGACTACGTGGCGCCCGATGATGTCCGGGATGTGATCGGGCAAACCATCGCCCACCGCTTGGTGCCGCTGGCCAGTGCAGGACGCACGGCGCTGAGCCAGGTGCAGGCCATGGTGGGGGCAGTGCCGCTGCCATGAGGCCGCAGCCATGGATGCGCGCGCGCCTGAACCGTTGGTGGCAGTCGCGTCTGCGGCCAAGTGACGCCGTGCAACTGACCCACCGCAACGTCTATATCCTGCCCACAGCGCCGGGCCTGCTGCTGTCGGCCACCCTGCTGGTATTGCTGCTGGCTTCGATCAATTTCCAGCTCAATCTGGGCTATGCCTTGACATTTTTGCTCTCAGGCTGCGCACTCGTGGGAATGCACGTGGGGCACGCTACGCTGCGTGGCCTGCAGCTGCAACTGCAGGTTCCACCGCCCCGTTTTCTAGACGGCACGGCTGCCCTGACGGTGCAACTTCACAACGCCGACACCGCACCACGCTACGGCGTGGGCATGGCCGTGCTGGGAACCGCCGCGTGGAGTTGGGGTGAAGTCCCAGCGCGCGCAAGTTGCGCGCTGCAGCTCGCCTGGCGCGCACCGCACAGGGGTTGGGTGGCACTACCGCGGCTCACCGCAGAAACCCGTTTCCCCATGGGTGCCTTCCGGGTCTGGACCGTGTGGCAACCCGCTAGCAAGGTGCTGGTCTACCCGCGTCCAGAAAGCCCCGAACCGGCGCTGCCAGCGCATGGGCCAAGCCAGGGCACGCTTGGTAACGCCTCCGACAAGACCTTGACCGAAGGCCCATGGGATGGCGTACGCGCTTACCGCAGAGGGGACCCGCTCAAGCACGTGAACTGGAAAAAGTCCGCCAGCGCGCTGGCAACGGGGTCTGGTGCACTGCTGAGCCACGAGACCCTGGTGCGCCAGTGTGCGGAATTGCACCTCGATTACGCACAGACTGGGCTGGCCGACAAAGAGGCCCGCCTTTCGCGCCTGTGCGCTTGGGTATGCACCGCAGATCGGCAAGGGGCGCCATACAGCCTGGGCCTGCCAGGCCAGCTCATTGGGCCTTCCAGCGGCGCGGCGCACCTGCACCAGTGCCTGGAGGCGCTGGCTCTGTGCTAAGGATAAAGCCCCTAGAAGCGCTGCGTGCCTTGCCGCGGGACACGCGTGACACCTTGTTTGTGCTGCTGGTGGTGGCTTGGGTGTTGCTGCCCCATAGCTTGCAACTGCCACTATGGTGCGGCGGTCTCACAACGCTGATCTTGGTCTGGCGCAGCCACCTGGCCCTGGGTGGCCTGCCGTTGCCGGGACGCTGGTGGCTGGTTGCCTTGCTGGCCCTAGCGGTAGCCGCTACTGCGCTCACCCACAAAACACTGCTGGGGCGCGAAGCAGGCGTGATGCTGGTGGTGATTTTGTTGGCACTTAAGACACTGGAGATGCGGGCACGCCGAGACGCATTCGTGGTCTTTTTTCTGGGTTTTTTCGCGGTGCTCACGCAGTTTTTCAGCTCGCAGTCCCTGTGGACTGCGGCGTACATGCTCGTGGCGATGCTGGGATTGCTCACCGCTCTGGTTCACGCCCACGTCCCGGGAAGTCCCGCGCCCTTGCGGGTGGCAGCCCAGACCGCGGGGCGCCTGGGCGCCTTGGGGCTGCCCCTGATGGCCGTATTGTTTGTGCTGTTTCCTCGCGTAGCGCCTCTCTGGGGTGTGGGCCAGGAGACGCCGCAGGCGCGCAGCGGCCTTTCACCTTCGGTCTCGGTAGGCAGCATGGCCGACGTGGCGCTCGACGAAACCATTGCATTGCGCCTGCGCTTTTTGGATGCGCAGCCGCCAGCGGGCAGTCCACTGTATTTCAGAGGCCCGGTCCTGGCCCAATTTGACGGGCGCCAATGGTCGGCGCGCGACAGCGCACCAGCCCAGGCGGGGACCGCACCGGAAGGTCTGCGCACCCAGGGGGTACCGCTGCGCTACGAGGTGACGCTAGAACCCAGCGCACACCCCTGGTTACTGGTACTGGACGCCACACCCACAGCACCGCAGGCGCCGAACCTTCGGGCCAAACCCACGGCCGATTTGCAGTGGAAAGGTGACTCCAATGCCGGGTCCCTGCGGCGCTACGAGGCGCAAAGCTACCTGCAGTTTCAATACGGGCCGCGGCAGTGGCAAGCCGAACTGGCCGCCTACACCGTGCTGCCGCCGGGGCTGAACCCGCGCACCCGGGCATGGGCCGCGCAGTTGCGCGCGCAACCCGCGCTGGCCGCTGCCGATACACGCGCACTCAGCGCGGCCGTGCTTGAGCATTTGGGCAGTGGCGCGTATCGCTACACCCTGCAACCCGGTCTGTATGGAGAACACACGGCCGACGAATTTTGGTTCGAGCGCAAAGCCGGGTTTTGCGAACACATTGCCTCGGCCTACGTGGTGGTGATGCGCGCACTGGGTGTGCCTGCACGCTTGGTCACCGGCTACCAGGGCGCGCAGCGCAATGTTATCGATGGCTACTGGACGGTGCGCCAGAGCGACGCCCACGCCTGGGCAGAGGTCTGGCAGGCGGGCCTGGGGTGGTTACGGGTAGATCCCACGGCAGCCGTCTCCCCCTGGCGGGTTGAGGAGCCCACGCGGCTGGGCGCGCAGCGCGGCCCGGTAAACCAGCTGCTAGGCAGCGTGGACATAGGCCTTTGGAGCTCCGCCAGGGCGGCCTGGGAGGCGGCCAATAACCGCTGGAACCAATGGATCCTCAGCTACGGCCAAGGAACGCAAATGGAGGTACTCAAAAGCCTGGGCTTCGCATCACCGAGCTGGGAAGATCTGGCGTACCTGCTGGCTGGTGTGACTGCAGCGGCCGCGCTGGTGGGTACCTTGGGCGCTGTGCGGCCGCACCGTCGGCGTGACCCCTGGCACGCCCTGCTTTGGCGGGCGCACAAGCGCTTGCGTGGGATGGGCCTGGCCTTGCCGCCAGGCGCCACGCCGCGACAAATGGCACAACACGCACAAGACCGCTGGGGCGACGCCGCCTTGCCTTTGGGCCACTGGCTGATGGAGCTTGAACGCATGCGCTATGCGGGCCCAGCGGCTGCAATGTCAGCCAAGGCCCTCAAAAACGCTTGGCGCAGTCTGTCCTGGCCAGCCACGGACAGGCGCGCGCAGGGTGGCCGCGGGGCCTAGCGGGAAAACGGGCCCGGGCGCTGGGTACAACAGCGCCTCTGGCTGGGTGCGGGTTGAATCACCAAGCGCAGTGAAGAATGGACTTCACTATTTCCTGGAAGTGCCGATGCTGTCAGGGAATTGGCGCGCCGCAAACCTGCGGTTTGCCCAAACGCCCACCGTACTGGCCTGTGAAGCGAGCACCACCATGAGCACCACCCTGATTCTTTTCACCATTTTTTTCCTGGCCGCCCTGTTGGGGGCGGGCATTTTTTACTACCTGACCCTGCAAAACCTGGCCCATATGCGCCGCGAAGTGGAAAAACTGCAGATTCAAGCCCGTGCCGAGCGGGCCAGCAGCATGTTGCGTGCCGAACGCTCCCGCTGTCAGCAAGAGCTCCAGGCGCTGGAAACGGACTTGGGCGCCAACCCGCGCGATGCGCTGACGCCCCAAGAATTGACGCTGGTGGACAACCACCGTGCGTCTGTCAAACAGTGTGTTGATGCGCTCAAGCAGGCCGGCGAATGGATGGGCCTGCCGTTTGACCTGGAATGGGTGGACATGCTGCAGCGGCTGCCACGACTTCAGGCGCTCTACCGCGCCTCGCTGGATAATCCGTCCGCGCCATGGGCTGGAGACACCGCGCCACCCATGGCCGAAGCCTTGAACTTGGGCAGCCAACGCAATTAAAAGGGACCTGAATGCGAACTTGGATACAAGCCACCGGCGCGGCACTGCTCGCGCTCGCCACCAGCGCCCACGCTGGGGCCTGGGAAGATGGCTACGCCGACTACCAGCGCAAAGACTATGCGGCGGCCGTGGCCAAGTGGCGCGGTGTAGCGCAATCGGGCAACCGGGAAGCGCAGTCCCTGTTGGGCATCATGTACGCCTTTGGCCAGGGTGTGCCACAGGACTACCCCCAGGCGATCAAGTGGCTGCGCTTGGCAGCGGCCCAAGGGGAGACCAAAGCACAGTTCAAACTCGGCAGCATGTACGCCAACGGCCAGGGCTTCACCCGTGATCACCGGCGCGCGGCGATGTGGTTCGCCATCGCCGCCGAAGGCGGCCACCCCAAGGCGGGCGCCGAACTGGCCAAATCAGCCCAGGAAATCACCGACAGCGAACTGGCCACGGCCAAGCGCTTGGCCAAGACCTGCATCAAACGCGAGTTTCAGGACTGCGAATAAAGCACCCGCAACCGCCCAGCGGATCACTGGCCTTCTTTGAACTTGACCGTGATGCTGATGCGCCGGTTGCGCGGGTCTTTCGGATCGTTGGGGTTGTAGGGCGCGGTGTCTGCCACGCCTTCAATTTGCACAAAGCGCTCCGGCTTGATGCCGTTCTTTTCCAAGGCCGCGCGGGTTGTCTCGGCGCGGTCGGCGGACAAGGACCAGTTGTTTTTTCCGTCCTTGTTGGCAAAACCCACGCTGTCAGTGTGGCCCCGCACGCTGATCTTGTTGGGCATGGCCTCGAGTGACTTTGCGATTTCGCCCAAGAGTGCCTGCGCCTTGGGCTGCAGCTTGGTGGTGCCCAGCGGAAACATCGAGAAATCGGCCTTGTCGATGACTTCAATGCGCAAGCCTTCTTTGTCGCGTACAAACTGCACCTGGTTTTTTACCTGGTCGAGCGCGGGGTTGGCGGCGAGCTGCTCTTTAACCTCTTTTTCTAACTGGTCAAAGTTGGCCTTGTCCGACGACTGGTCGCCGCCCTGGCCTTCGGCCTGTTTTTGCGTCTTGGCGTCATTGTCACGCGCGTTTTCGCTGTTGGGCGAAGGGTCGTTTTCGGTAGGACCGCCTTCGGATCGGGGTGTCAGGCGCTCCATGGCGGCGGTCTGTTTGGCGGTGTAGGGGAATCCGTCCGGGTCGATGATGGAGCGTCCGCCCAAAATGCCGTTAGAGCCCGCCAGCGCCCCCATGGTGATCTGGCTTTGCGAAGCGGGCTTGAAGTAGTCGGCCACACTTTTTCGCTGCGAGTCATTGGTGGCACCCAAAATCCACATCAGCAAAAAGAAGGCCATCATGGCCGTCATCATGTCCGCCAGCGCGATTTTCCAAGCGCCGCCATGGGCGCCGCCGTGTCCTGCGGCGATCTTTTTGACAATGATGGGCGCCAGCGCCGCTTCTTCTGGCGGCGCTTCTACGTCGGTCGGCGCCGCCGCCGCCGCCGCAGCGGCAGCGGCCTCGGCGGCCTTTTGTTCCTCGTCGGTGGCCGGTGCAGCCTCTGTGGCCATGCTTATTTACCTCGCAAACCGTCGAACACTTCCGCGAAGCTGGGTTGGTTGTGGTGGCTGATGCACACGCGGGCGGCCTCCAAAATCAGCGGCATCGGGTGGCCGTGCATGGTGCCGATGATGATTTGCTTGACCACGCCGTACATGCAGGCTTCGTCCTCAATGATTTGGGCCAGACGCTTGGCAAAGGGCTCGAAAAATCCGTAGGCCAAAAACACGCCGATAAACGTACCCACCAGGGCCGCACCCACCAAACCGCCCAGGATGGCCGGTGGCTGGTCAATAGCATCCATGGTTTTCACCACGCCCATCACGCAAGAAACGATTCCCAGTGCCGGCAAGGCGCCAGCCAGCGTGCCAATGGCGTCTGAGGCCTTGAGTTCGTCGTGGTGGTGGGTTTTGATCGCGCTGTCCATCACCTCTTCCACGGCCATAGGACTCAATGTTCCCTGGGACACCACCATTAAGCGCACCGTGTCGGTGATCAGGTGCAACAGCGCATGGTCGGCCAGCAGCTTGGGGTATTCGCTGAAAATCGCGCTGGATTCGGGGGTTTCGATGTGCGCTTCCAGGGCCACAGCGCCTTCGGCTTTCAAGGTTTTCATCACCTTGGAGACGCAGAAAATCGTGTTCAGGTAGTCGTCCTTGTGGTACTTAGAGCCCTTGAAGCACCGGCCAATGCCAGCCAACACCGCTTTGACCACGTCAGGACTGTTGCCAATCAGCATGCCGCCAATGGCCGAGCCCAAAATACACCAGCCTTCAATGGGCGCCGCGTGGATAAACGGATGTAAATTGCCTCCGCCCACCAGAAAGCTGCCGAAGACGCAGACATTCAAAAACACGATTCCGATGATGCCAAACATAGTCGTTCCCAAACAAGGACAGTGGACGGCTAGGCTCTAGCCAATCCACCTGGTAAACACCGCCCCAGGGGCGAATGCGTCAAAATTTCCACAGGCTGCCCCACGGCGCAGCCCCCAATGGCGCTCTAGTGGCGCTGCGTGCTGGCTTGGCTGGGCAAAAGACCCGGCACTTCCTGCCACGCACTGCGAATTTCCGTCATCAAACCGTGGATTTCCTGCAATACCGCCATGTCATTGTGGGCATTGGCGAAAATCAGACGGCGGGTGACGTAGTTGTAGAGGTCATTCAAGTTTTGTGCCAGTTCGCCACCCTTGGCAAAATCAAGCGATCCTTGTAAGCCGATCACGATGCGGCTGGCGCGCGCGACACACTTTCCTTTTTCCTGGATCGCACCGTGGGCCAAATGGCCCTGGGCTGCCACCAGGCTGTCGACCAAGCCATCAAACAGCATCTGGATCAATGCCACGTTGTTGGCCACCGAGGCCTGGGATGCCAGATTGTCCGAACCATATGATTCCATGGCCTTGAACTGAAGTCGCATATCGGTTTCTCCTACGGGGTTTGCGTACCCCTTAGGTATCGGTGCCTTGGCGGAAAACTTGAGGGCTGTTGCCACTTTGAGGCTAAGTACCGCGACGCGCCTTGGCGGTGGTCGATTTGTCGGCCACCTCGATCTTCAAGCTCAGGCGCAATTTCTTGACCACTGCGGTGATCAACTGGCTGATACGCGACTCGGTCACTCCCAGAATTTCGCCAATCTCTTTGAGATTGAGCTCCTCGACATAGTACAAAGACATTAGCAACTGGTCGCGCTCGGGCAAATCTGCGATGGCGTTGGTCACCGCTTGCATGAACTGCTGGTGTTCGACGATGGCATCGGGCTGGCGCATGCGATCGTCGGCAATTCCCATCACCTCATCGGTCATGACCTCCATGGACAAGGTTTCAAATCGTTTGGCGTTGCCGCGGCGCTTTTGAAACATTTCCAGATCGTCGCCGAGGTGGTCGGCCAGCTCGGACTCGGTGGGTGCTCGCCCCAGCTCACTGGCCAAGGCGTTGGTCGCCTGGTTTTCTGATTTATTGAAGGCCACGGCCGAGCGCGGCAGGTAGGACAGTTGGCGTACCTCGTCCAAAATCGCACCGCGAACCCGGCTCAGGGCGAAACTCTCGAACTCGATGCCCTTGGTGGGGTTGTAGGCCCGTGCGGCCTCCAGCAGGCCAATCATGCCCACTTGGATCAACTCGTCGAGTTCCATAAAAGGCGGAATGCGCACTTTCAGGTGCAATGCCACCCGCTTGACCATGCCCAGATGCGCGAGCACCAGCGCTTCGCTGGCGTCATGCGCATCTTCGTACAGGCGGGTAGACACAGCCATGAAAGTCAGGCCTGGTAGCGGACCAAGCGTTCGACAAAAAACTGCATGCCGCCGGAGAAGTTGGAGATGGGTGAAAGCTGGGTTACCGATTTGGCCAGCCGTTTAAAGTCCCGCGCGCTGTTGCTGCGGGGCGCAAACTCCATGACCGGCTCGTATTTTTTGTGTGCCGCCAGAATCATTTCGTCATTTTCGATCGAACCCAGGTAATGGGTCGTGAAATTCAGAAACTGCGCACACACTTGGTTGATGCGGCGAAAGAGGTTTTGCCCATCGGCCTGGCTGCCCACTGCGTTGGGGATGACGTAAATTTCGTTCAGGTCGTAGTCTTGGATCAATACTTTGATGGTGCCGTAGGCATCGGCAATCGAGGACGGATCGTCGCGCACCACAATAAAACGGCGCTGGCAGGCACCCATAAAGGCCAACACCGACGGTGAAATACCGGCCGCCATGTCCACAATCAGGTAATCAATATCGTCTTCGAGCGCGCTGAAGGCCTGCACGATGCGGGAAGCCTGGACCCGGGTCAGCGCAGCGAGCTCTTTTACCCCCGAGGCACCAGGCACCAACATCACGCCATGGCGCGAAGTGACGGTGATTTCTTGCAGCGTCTTTTGCCCGCTCATGAAATGGCTCAAATTGAAAGGGCAGGCGCAGCCCAGCGCAATTTGCGAATTGGCCAAGCCCAGATCGGCGTCAAAAAGCATGACGCGGTGGCCCATCATGCTCAGGGAAATCGCCAAATTTACGGCAACTGTTGTTTTCCCGACCCCCCCTTTTCCACTGGCAATGCCAATGACTTCGGTTCTAACTGACTGTTTCATTGTGTCTTTACAAGTTGCTCAATTGAAGGGCCCACGCAAGCCCCGGGGGCTTGCAGGCGCAGAAAGCCGAGGCGACGGAGGCTGAAGCTTGATCGGCGTCGGTTTCGCCACCTGAATGGGCGCAATCACCTCCGGCGCACGGGACAGCTGGGCAACCGCCATGTCCACCAGGGCGCTTGTGCTCAGGTCACGCCTGAGCGCACTGACATGGGCTCCATCGCTGGCGGCGGAAAGCGACAAAAAATTATCGCAGAGAAACTCGACCAAAGGCCACGGCTGCACCGACTCGTCCAATTTACTCACCATCAGGCTGTTCCAACGAATGCCTGAGGTACGCAACACCCGGCGCAAGGTCGCTGACGAAGCGTCGGCGGCGACAACGGCGTGGGTTTCGCAGGCCGGCAGCGCCGTCTGCACTTCGGTAATGCGCGCCGCCATCTGGCTGCCAGAAGAATCAATCAGCACGAGGCTGCGGTCGCTCAGACGGCTCACCACGGCGGCCAAGGCCGCGGGTGTGTCGGCGCGGAAACATTCCACACCGGACTGCGCGGCCAAGGCCTGGGTGTGCGCCCAGGCACCCGTGCGGTCATCCTGGTAGCTCACGATAGCCACCTTGTCGGCGCCCATTTGGGCGGCGGCCTGGCTCGCCAGGCGCACCACCATCAGGGTCTTGCCAGACCCAGAAGGTCCGGCAAGCAGGTGCACACCGGTTTGTGGGGTCGCCAGGCTGGGGCGCCGTGCGATGTTTTCGAGCTGGTCCCGCACAGCGGCCAGTGCTTCATGCTCGCTGCGCATGTCTTTCACGGTGTCGAGCAACAAGGTTCGCAAGCCTGTGGGCATGCCCGCCTGGGTAAACGATGCCATCAGGTCTTCGACCTCGGCCGACAGGTTCAGGCTGGCTTGCCAGCCCGTGGTCTTTTGGCTCAGACTGATTTCACGGCGCAGGCTGGCGATTTCGTCGCGAATCAGGTCCATGATTTCGCGGCTGCGCAGGTAGTCGCGTTCGTCGTCCATTTTGGCCAGACTGCTTTCCGTACGGGCGGGCTGGAGCGCTTTTCCTACGTTCTGGGCTTGCGCGAAGTGATCTGAAAACGCCGCGGCAGAGGCTTCTGAACGCTGCGCAGACTGCGCATGCTGGGACGGTGCGACGGTGGAGTCCAGCGACTGTTCTTCAATGTCCAAGGCAACCACGAGTTCGGTTTGACCGCCCACCGTGTGGTTGGAAATCACCAAGACGTTGCGCCCATAAAGCGCCATGGCTCGCTCGGTGGCGCTCTTGGTGTCGTTGGCAAGGATGCGTTTGAGTTCCATGGCAGTCTTCGTTTAAGAATGAGGTGGAGTGTGTAGGCGTGGACGCTGGGGCTGCGCCCTAGCGGCGAAGCTCATTGGGTTTGGTTTCGGCATGCACGGTGTGGATCACTTTGACCGCCTGGTCGTCCGGAATCTCACCGTACGACAAAATCACCAGCTCACTGACGCGGTGGCGTACCGACTTGGACAACCAGGGGCGAATGGCGGGCGACACCACCAGCACCGCGTTGTGGCCCTGGTCCTCCACCGACTTGGTGCCGTCACGCAGCGCGCTAAACAGCCGCTCGGCCAGTCCAGGCTCGATGACCATGTTTTGCCCCTGACCTTGCTGCTGCAACACGTTGTGAAGCAGCTGCTCCAGGCCGGGGTCCAGCGTCATCACAGAAAGCGTTTCTTTGTCGTCGACCAGACCTTGAACAATCATGCGGCCCAGGCGCGGACGCACCAACGAGGTCAGCTGCTCCGGGTCCTGGGTGCGGGCGGCAACTTCGGACAAGGTTTCAACAATAGTGCGCATGTCACGGATCGAGACGCCGTCGCCCAGCAGGCTTTGCAGGGTGCGGGTCAACACACCCAGGGACAGTTTGGCAGGCACCAGGTCTTCGACCAGCTTGGGCGACTTGGCGGTCAGCTTGTCCAGCAATTGCTGCACTTCGTCGTGGCTGAGCAGGTCGGACGCGTTGTCACGCAACACCTTGTTCAGGTGGGTGGCCACCGCGGTAGCGGCATCCACCACGGTGTAGCCCAGGGCGCGGGCGTGGTCGCGCTGTGAGGGTTCAATCCACACCGCTTCCAGACCAAAGGCAGGCTCTTGCGTGGGCGTGCCTTCCAGCGGGCCGTAGACCTGGCCGGGATTGATCGCCATTTCGCGGCCGACTTTGACTTTGCCCCGGCCCCGGATCACGCCTTTGAGAACGATGTGGTAACTGTCGGGGTCGATGCTCAGGGCGTCACGGATACGCACCGGCTGGATCAAAAAGCCCAACTCCGCCGACAATTTCTTGCGCACCCCTTTGACGCGCGTCATCAGCTGGCCACCGGTATCGGCGTTGACCAGCGGAATCAGGCCGTAGCCAATTTCCAGTCCCACCAGATCGACCTGGTCGAGGTCTTCCCAGTCCAGCTCCTTCGGCTGGTCGGGCATGGCCGCGGCCGCCGCGATTTGCTCGGGCGTATCCACGCCTGCAGCCGAACGGCGAAGCACATAAAAGCCCAGTGCGGCCGCGCCGCCCGACAAGGCAATAAACACCAAGTGCGGCATGCCGGGAACCAGCCCCAGGATGGCCATGATGGACGAGGTAACAAACAGGGCGGTCGGGTTGCCTAACTGGGCGCCGGCCTGCTCGGCCATGGATTCGGTCGTCGTGACCCGAGTGACCACGATAGCGGTGGCCAGCGAGAGCAACAAAGACGGGATTTGCGCGACCAAGCCGTCGCCAATCGTCAGCAGGGAATAAATGCGTCCGGCGTCGCTCAAGGACAAGCCATGCTGGCCAATGCCAATGGCCAAGCCGCCGACCAGGTTGATGATCAAAATCATCAGGCCCGCAATGGCGTCGCCGCTGACGAACTTGGACGCACCGTCCATGGAGCCGAAAAAGTCGGACTCTTGCGCCAGCTCGGCGCGGCGGGTTTTGGCGGTTTCCTGGTCAATCACACCGGCGTTGAGGTCGGCGTCAATCGCCATTTGCTTGCCGGGCATCGCATCCAAGGTAAAGCGGGCGTTCACTTCAGAGACGCGGCCCGCACCCTTGGTCACCACGAAGAAGTTCACGATCATCAAAATCGCAAAAATAATGAAGCCCACCACGTAGTTGCCGCCGATGACAAACTCGCCAAAAGCCGCCACGACCTTGCCAGCCGCCTCGTGGCCCTCGTGGCCGTTGACCAAAATCACGCGGGTGGACGCCACGTTGAGCGCCAGGCGCAGCATGGTGGCAAACAGGAGCACCGAGGGGAAAGCGGAGAATTCGAGCGGTTTGCGAATCTTGATCGCGATCATGATGATCAGCACGCTCGACGCAATGTTGAAGGTGAACAGCATGTCCAGCAACATCGGGTGCAAAGGAATCACGAGCATGCCCATGATCAACAAGACCAGCGCAGGGATGCTCAGGTCGTTGAAGTTGAACTTGGCGAGGTTTTGTCGAATGTTCGACAGGGTCATCGTGCTCATGGGCAAAATTTCAGGAAATTCAGGACCTTACGTCGGGATTGGGGCGAAAATACACTGGCATGCAGGCCTTGAACGCAATCTCCATGCCACCGATTTCCGACAGCGCAGGGCGCCACGGCGGTGGCCAGCGGCGGCAAGGCCTTTCCTGTCATGGTTCTTGCATTGCTGTGGCCTACCGCCACCGCGTGTGGCCTTCACCAGAACGGCATTTCAATGGAATCCCCTCTTAGTTTTTTGAACACGCGCAGCGTCTCCCCCCCCGCGAGCGAGACCAGCACGGCCCAGCCCAGCGCCGTACGCGCTGCCGACGCGCCCGCTTTTGCGGACGTTTTGAGCGGTCACAGCCTCAAATTCCAACGGCAACACCTTGCCGCCCTGGGCACACCGACCGCAGGCTTGCAGGAAGTGCCCCTGAGTGACAAGCTCACCGTCATCACCAGCGACGCTCCGCTGCCTGACATGGCCAGCTTGGCCCAGTTCGCCCGCGCGCAGGGGCTCGATGAATCGGCAGTGCAAGCGCTGTTTGGCGCCTGCAGCACCCCAATTACAACGTCCGCTTTGGTGCCAGAGGTGTTGGCAGCGGCCGACATCACCGCCCCCCAAAGCGCCGAAGCCGAAGTTGCGATGGGGAGTCCTGGCACCTCTGACTGGGCCGCAGCGGGCGTGCAGATCAACATCATCAGCGCCCAGCCTGCCGCGACGTCAACGCCGGCGATGGTGCCCCCAGCGCCTTTGGCAACCGTGGCGCCGTTAAACCCACCGGGCACGCCCACCAGCCCCGCGCTCCACTTGCCGTCGGCACCGACCGTGGCGCCTACCGTACCTGGAGGACTTTCGGTGCAAGAACTGCTGGCGTCCCCCCAACTTCGCGCAAGCGCCATGGCGCCGACCATTGCACCGGCAAGCATCGCTGCAACGACGGAATTGCCTTCCGGCTTGATGCCCATGACCGGGCAAGCATGGGTCGGAACCGCCAGTACGGCATCTGTGGATGCCGATGCACCCGTGGCCACCGCCACGCCGCAAGAGGCGGTACGCCTGACCCTTGCCATGCCAGCGCCCGAGATCACCAAGCGCCTGGCGCAGATGTCTGGCACGGGCAAAGCGTCGACATGGGCTGCGCTGCTGGCAGCCGGGCCGCTTTCCAAGGAACTGGCGACCACGCCCAGCGAAGCCCTGGCACTTGAAGTACCGCCGGACTATGACCTTGGGCTGGCAGCGTCGGCCAGCGAAACGGCCACTGCCGGTGGGAAAGAAATTCCACTGCCGGCACCCAGCGCTGCGCCCCAAGCCGTGGCCGGTGCCGGCAGCGGCAGCAACGCCGACAGCAACACCGGCAACGCCCAGGCGCAAGCCGATCACCGAGCACAACAGTTCCAGCAAATCGCTGACCAAATGGGCCAGGCCGCCGCCCAGCGCCTCATCGCCCAGATTGAGCGCGGGCAGTGGAAGATGCAGCTGCGCATGCAACCGGCCGCATTGGGCAACATCAAGGTGGAGCTGGACATGCACGCGGGCGGCCTGGACGCTTTATTTAGCACCGACAATGCGGTCACGCGCGAACTGATGGTCCAAGGCAGCCATAAGCTGCGCAGCACCTTGGCAGATGCTGGCATGACAGTTGCTTCAGTTACGGTGAACGGAGAGCAAAATCGCCAATCTGGCGGAAACTCGACACCGGGCCGGCAACGTGGCTTGCCAAGCGCAGTGCGCTCCGCCAGCGGTGTTGCGCCCGCCGCGTCCGACGGCCTGAATGTGCTGGCGTGAGCCACAGGTAAGAATAGTTGAAATTGAACCGCTAAACAAAGGTGTCCCATGGCTGAAGCAGCAACCCCGGAAGTCGAAGAAAAGCCCAAAAAGCCCATCGTCAAGATCATCTTGGCGGTGGTGGCGCTGGTGGTCCTGATTGCCGGGACCATGGTCGGAACCCTTTTCATCACGGGATTTTTCAACAAACCGGCCCCCACCGCTGACCAGGCGATTGCCGAAGGTGCGGCACCGGCCGAAGGCCATGGCGAGAAGCCGGCCGAAGGTGGGCATGGCGCCCCGGCTGGCGAGAAAAAGGCCGAAGGCGGCCATGGTGAGAAGAAGGCCGAAGGTGGCAAGGACGCCGGCGGCCCTCCCAAGCTCAACAAAAAATCGCCTGACAGCCCCCGTTTTGAATACACCTACAGCCAACTCGAGCGCGAGTTTCTGGTCAACCTGATGGGCTCGCGCAAAGTCATGTCGGTGCAAATCGCCCTGATGACCCGCTACGACGAGCGCGTGGTCGAAAACGTGAAAAAGCACGAATTCGCGCTGCGCTCGGTGGTGATGGACTCGATGCGCATGACCACGGAGGCCGATCTGGTCAAGCCAGACTTCCGCAAGGATTTGGCGATCAAAATCCGCGACGCGATGAACACCTTGCTCGAGAAATACGAAGACTTTGGCGGCGTCGAGGAAATCTATTTCACCTCGTTCATTGTGCAATGATGGCAGGCAGTCCGATCTCCCTGGCGCACTATGGCAGATAACCTCTTATCCGCAGACGAGCTGTCGGCCCTGGCCGAAGGCGTCAGCGATGGCTCTATCGCGGTTGACACCGGCTTTAACACGGCAGCACGCGTGCGCAAGCACGATATTGCCAGCGAAGACAGCAGCCTGGGCGTCAACGTCACGGCGATTGACATGATCAACGAGCGCTTTATCCGCCTGTTCCGCCCCGGACTGCTGGAAGTGTTGCGCAGCAGCCCGCGGATCAACCCGATGAAGGTGCAAATCATCAAGTTTGGTGATTACATCCGCGAATTGCGCGCCCCGCTGTCGGTGAATGTGATTCGGATGAACCCCTTGCGGGGTTACTCCATGGTGGTCATTGACCCCACCATCGTGTTCAGTTCCCTCGACAGTTTTTTTGGCGGCTTCGGCAAGGGCGCTATTGGCCAGCTTTCGCCCGGGCGCATGTTCACGCCTATGGAGACCCGCATCATCAACATGATTCTGGATGTGACGTTTCGAAACCTCAAAGAGGCCTGGGGACCGGTAATGCCGCTGGACTTCGAATTCGTCAGTTCCGAGATCAACCCGCAATTTGCCCAGATTGCCGATGAAAATGACCTCGTCATCCTGAGCCGTTTTGAAACCGAAACCGCCACCCAAAACATGGGTTTTATTGACATTTTGCACCCCTACGCCTCGCTCAAACCGGTGCGCGAGCTGCTGCGCAGCCGCGTGCAGTCCGGTGACGGCAACGAGGATTCGGACCGCATCTGGCGTGAAAATCTGGAGGAGTCGGTTGGCAGCGCGTGCCTTGAGGCAAGCGTTATCCTTGGCCAGGTCAACACAACGTTGCGGGTGGTTGAAACCATGAAACCCGGGGATATCTTGTATTTTAAAAAACCAGAATTTGCAGTGCTGCAACCTAACGGCATCCCCGCCTTTGATGTTCAGGTGGGAACCCTGGGCGCCCAGACCGCCGTGCAAATAGAGCGCGCCGTCGTTCCCGGCAACCACTAAACACCCTAGGAATTACGCCATGAGCGACACACCTGACGCAAAAATGCTCCCCGGCCCCGCAGACCCGGAAAATCAAATCAATCCCGAAGTGCTGCAAAACATCAGCGTGACCATGAGCATCGAAGTAGGACGGGCCATGATCAAAATCAAAGACCTGATGCGCCTGACCCAGGGCAGCGTAGTGGAACTCGACCGCATTGCCGGAGAACCACTTGACCTTCTCATCAACAACACCGTGGTGGCCCAAGGCGAAGTGGTACTGGTCAATGAGCGCTATGGCATCCGACTGACGCGCGTCGTTCCCGCTTCCGAGCGGATGAAACACCTGTAATACATCCATGGGACCAGCCGCAAGCGGTATTGATTGGCTGCGCGTTGGTGCCAGCATGGTGCTGGTGCTGGGGCTGCTGGGTGCTCTGTTTTGGATGCTCAAACGCATGAAAAGCCTGCAGGTCAAATACAAGGGCCCTGCACGCCTGGAGGTGCTGGAAACCATCAGCGTCGGACCTCGGCAAAAAATGGCACTGGTGCGTGTGGGTGCGCACCAGGTGCTGGTGGGCATGACCGCCACCCAATTCACTGCTTTGGGCAGCTGGGACGCCCCTGCCCCCACGGAGGATGCGCCGCGTGAAAACTAAATGGATCTGGGCCGCCTGCGCTGCCGCACTGCTGTTGGTACCCGCCATGGGCTGGGCGCAGGGCATTCCCATGGTCAATGTGACCGGCACCGGCAAAGACTCGCAGTACAGCCTGTCCTTGCAATTGCTGGCGCTGATGACAACCATCAGCCTGCTGCCCTCGCTCTTGCTGATGATGACCTCGTTTGTACGCATCATCATCGTTATGTCCATCCTGCGCCAGGCGCTGGGCACGGGGCAAACCCCTCCCAACAACGTGCTGGTCGGCATCGCGCTGTTTTTGACGCTGTTCATCATGTCGCCGGTGCTGACGGACATTTACGCCAATGCAGTGGTGCCGTACATGGAAAACGGCATGAAGTTTGACAAGGCACTGGCCGCTGCCGAGGCACCTCTGCGCGGCTTCATGCTCAAGCAAACCCGCGAAGACGACATTGGCCTGTTCATGCAAATGGCACGCAAGGCCGATGTGACCGATGCGACGCAAGTGCCGTTTACCACGCTGGTGCCGGCCTTCATCACGTCCGAGCTCAAAAGCGCTTTCACCATCGGCTTTCTGATTTACATCCCCTTTGTCGTCATTGACCTGATCGTGGCCAGCGTACTGATGTCCATGGGCATGGCCATGCTCTCGCCCATGATGATTTCCATGCCCTTCAAGCTGATGCTCTTTGTGCTGGTGGACGGTTGGAGCCTGATCATGGGTTCGCTGGCAGCGAGCTTTGTGCATTAACGCTGACCACCCCTTAAGGAAGAAAAAAATGGACATTGCCGCCGTTGTTGACCTCGGACACCAGGCCTTGTGGATGATTGTCTTGATCTCAGCCCCGCTCTTGGGCGTGTCTTTGGCGGTGGGTTTATTCATCGGCATCATCCAGGCCGCCACCTCGATCAATGAATCCACCCTGAGCTTCATCCCCAAACTCGCCGCACTGGCCATTACGCTGGCCATTGTGGGCGGCTGGCAATTGGCCACGCTGGTGGACTACACGCGCGGCCTGTTCCAGCGCATCCCGACCTTGTTTGCCTGAACACGCCGCCGAGCACTTGCGCGCATGAACCTTCTGGCCAACGACATCATCGAACGTTTTTACACGTTCTTGTGGCCCATGTTGCGCATCTCGGCGCTGCTGATGTCAGCGCCGATCTTTTCGCTGCGCTCACTCAATGTGCGCATGCGCGTTTTGCTGGCGGTGGCCATCACCTGGATGGTCTACCCGGTGTTCACCTGGCCGGTGATTGACCCGGTGTCGCCCGCGGGCATTGTGGAAATCTTCAATCAAATCAGCATCGGCCTGGTGATGGGCCTGAGTTTGCAGGTGATCACCTCGGCGATTTTGCTGGCTGGCCAATCGGTCTCCACCGCCATTGGCTTGTCCATGGCCAACCTGATGGACCCCAACCTCGGCAATGTGCCGGTCCTGGCGCAGTTTCTGCTGATTTTGTCGACCCTGATCTTTGTAGGCATGGGCGGCCACGCCATGCTGTTGGGGCTGGTCATTGACAGCTTTGCCAGCCTGCCTATTGGCAAGGGCCTGGTCACCGCAGGAGCCTGGGCGCACTTTGTGCAATGGAGTTCGATGATCTTTCTGGGTGGATTGCTCTTGGCGCTGCCGGTGATGGTGACCATGCTGTTTATCAACATTGGCCTGGGCGTGGCCACGCGCGCCGCGCCCAGCCTGAACATTTTTTCTCTGGGTCTGCCGGTCATGATCGTGGCCGGTTTTGGCATTTTGATGGTGGCCCTGCCCAGCATGGGCGCGCGCATGCAGTGGCTCTGGCTGCAGGGCTTTGTGGAAATTCGCGGCCAGTTTGGCCTGCAATAAGGCGCTGACACACCATGTCCGACGACAGCGCAGAACGCACCGAAGAACCGACCGCCAGGCGCCTCAAGCGCGCCCGCGAAGAGGGCCAGGTCGCGCGCTCGCAAGAGTTGCCTGCGGCGGGCGTGATGATTGGCGCGGTGCTGATGCTGATGTCGCTGGGCGGCGTCTGGTTTCACCAGTTGTCGGTCTACTTCGCCGCTGGATTTACCCTGGACCGCAAGTTCCTCGACACGCCGGCGCTGCTGCCACAGGCCTTTGCCACCCAGGCCAGCCACGGTTTTTTGCTGGTGCTGCCTCTGATGCTGGTGACCATGGTGGTGGCGATTCTGGCCTCGGGTGCCACGGGCGGATTTTTGTTTTCGTGGGACGCGATCCTGCCAAAACTGTCCAAGCTCGACCCCATCGCAGGCATCCAGCGCATGTTCGGTGGCCACGCCGTGGTTGAGCTGCTCAAGTCGATTCTCAAGTTCACACTCATCGCAGTGGTGCTGTTGATGCTGCTGGACCGGCATTTTGCCGCTCTGTTGTCGCTCGGCGGTATGGGACTGGAGCCCGCGCTGGCCATGGCGGGTTCGCTGATTTCGGAGTCGGTGCTGTGGTTGACGCTGAGCCTGGTGCTCATTGCCATGATTGACGCGCCCTACCAGCGCTACTCCTTCATGAAGCGCATGCGCATGTCCAAACAAGAAATTCGCGACGAGCACAAGGACATGGAAGGCCGCCCCGAAGTCAAAGCCCAAATTCGCCGCCGCCAGCGCGAAGTGGCCACCGTGCGGATGATGCAAAAGGTCAAGGACGCCGACGTCATCATCACCAACCCGGAGCATTTCGCCATCGCCTTGTCTTACGACCCCACGGCCGACGGCGCGCCGATTTTGCTGGCCAAGGGCGCCGACTTTGTGGCCGCCCGCATCCGCGAAGAAGCCAAGACCAACCACATCGAAATTTTCCAGGCACCCGAGCTGGCCCGCGCTTTGTACTTCACCACCGAACTCGACCAGCCCATTCCTGAGGCCCTGTACTTTGCCGTCGCGCAGGTGATCGCCTATGTATTTAGCTTAGCGCAGGTACAGCCAGGGGTCGAGCCAATGGCGCGTCCTAGCCCGAAAATCCCTGCCACCATGTTGTTTGACGCCGACGGCAAACAACTCTCGCCCCAGGCCGCCGCATGACCGACTTCCACTCGTACGGAGAAGAGTCCCTGGTGGGGCTGCAACCCTTGTTTTTCCGGGTAGCTGATCGCATGCGCCTCGAAGGCTATGTCGCCGCCTTGGTCGACGACAACATGAGCCTCTCCTTGGTCAGTGGACACGAGGCCATTCTTGACCACTACGGCAAGCTGCTGGTGGCCCGCTTGCGCGAAGCGGCGCCGCATATCGGGCTGGAAGTGTATTTCCCGGCCAGCGCTGACGCACTGATCACGCGCTTTAACGAAGTGCTGCGAACCTACTCGATTGAAGAGGCCATGGGCAACAAGGCCCCAGCGGCGCAGCCCAAAATCTGGATCGTGCACGACGCCTCCGCACTGCCAGACCATGAAATTCAGTTGCTAGCGCGCCTGGTACAGCATTTCCCGGCAGCCAATATCCGCGTCGTCATGCTGCTGACCACGGCAAGTAAAAAGCAGCGGCTGCTGGCCTCCTTTGGCCGGCGCATTTTGAACTGGGAAATCGAGCCGCCCAGCCCAGAGCAATCCCAAGTGCTGCTGGAGCAGGCACGGGCCCAGGGGCGCGAGGGCGCGGTCAGCGCATTGTTAAAGAAAATTCAGCCGTGGACCGCACCGTCCACGCCCTCCAGCACCCGGGAAGTACCCGCTACTCCAGCCCAAACGGAGCCTGCGCTGGACGTTCCGGTTGCTGCAGCACCCGTCCCGCAGGCTGCGCCTGCGCTGGCCGCCACCGATAAAAAATCCACCAAGGGCCGCGGCAAGCGCCTGCTGTGGCTGGGCGTGGGCGCGGGCTTGCTGGGCGTCTGCGCCCTGGCGGTCTTGGCCTTGTACGGCAGTCACCAGGCCTCAGAGTTCTTGGGCATCGGCACCCGCAAGGCCGTGGAAGCCGCTGCGCCCCCCGCACCGGTGGCCAGCACCCCATCCGGCCCAGTGGTGGAAATACCCGCTGGCGCAGGGACCAGTGCCCCGCCCGGCACGCCGGCAGTGGCCGCGGCGGCGCCGGGGAACGCTTTGGGCACGGCGGTCAACCCCGGGCCGTCCAAAACCAATGAGCCGGCCCCTGCACCCAACCGCAGCGCCAGCCCATCCCCCGTCAACGAGGTCGAGGAAATCATCGCCTCACCATCGCAAGCGCAGGTGGGGCAGGCATGGGTCCGGCAAATGCCTGCAGGAACGTTCATGGTTCAGCACACCATTGTTCCAACGTACGGCGAAGCCACTCAGTGGCTGCAATCGCATACCAACTTGCGCAGGGCCCGCATTGTGGCGACCTACCTGACCGGACAACCGGCCGTGCAATTCACCGTGGTGTCCGGGCCGTTTGCCTCGCTGGCAGAGGCCAACAGTTTTGCCACCAGCCCCGGCGTACCCAAAGACCCGCAAATTCGCTCCGCCCGTTCGATGAAAGACCACTTCGCGCCGGACGGTGGCACGCAAGACGCCCCCCGACGCAGCACCCTGTCCCCATGAGCGAACCCCAATTCATTCCCAGTGGCGTGCCCCATGTGGTCGAAATGCCCGAAGGCAGCCATGTCGCAAAAAGCAAGTCTGGCAGCGCCGGCACCGACATTCGGCGCACCGAGCCAGACCAATTCGCTGCGGACCAGGACATCGTGGTGGACCCGCACCATATTTTGTTGCAGGCCGATGCTGTCGCCGGTGAGAACATAGTCAAGCTTGCACGCAGTGATGCCATAGAGCGGGCGCGCCCCGCAATCGCTCCCGCCGCGCAGGGCGTCCCTGCCAAGGCCATGTCGATCGACCAAGGTGCGCACAACCATGCGGCCTACGACACCGAGGGCCAGGTGATGGACTTTCCAGCGCGGCTCATACAACTGAAGATTCAAAACGACGTCGTGCGTGAGCAACTCCAGGTGCTGGAGAACCTCATGCAAGGCCAGAACCAGTAACTCCCATTGCCAACCGGGTACCCGACATGACCGAACCAACCGCCCAACTCACCGCTGCCGAGGCCATGGCCATCGACGCGATTTCTGGCACTGCTGCGCCCCCGGCAGCCCCAGAGGCCGGGGCCGATGCGCGCATTGAGCCGCAGATCGCGCCACTAACGCAGGCACCAAGCACCGCCGCGGAGGCGGATGCACATCCCGCAGAAGAGCCGCCGGCGCCAGAAACCTTTACCGAAGACGACGACGAGGACATGCTGGCCATGCGATCGGCCATGCTCGACTCGGCTGAACTGGCCAACCGCGCCGCAGGCATGGCGGCCAAAGCAGCAACCGATATGCACGGAGCTTCGGCAAGCCTGATCGCCTCCCACAGCACGCAACGCCTTCATGGCATCGTGGTGCTGGCCACTTTCGGTGCGCTTATGCTGACCTCGATGGCCCTGTTTGGAATCATGTCCTACCGCCTGCAGTCACGGATTGCGCAAGCCGACGCCATGCTGCTGGCCGTGGGCAAGCGCATCGTTTCCATGGACGAGTCCATGGAGCTCATCACTGGCGCCGGTGAAACATTGCGGGATATTGCGTCCAGGCAAGACTCCATCATTGGCGGTCAGATGAAACTCGACGCCCGTTTGGACGAGATCGTCATGGCCAATCAGGCTGTCGCCCAAGCCGCCTCCAAACCCGCTGACACCAAAGGCCCTGACCTGGCCAAACTTATCCAAGCGCTTGACGCCAAACTGCAAAGCCAGTCCGCTGCCTTAAATGCCCTGTCCTCGCAGGTGCGCACGGCGCCAGCGCCGCGGCCCGACCCGGCTGTGGTTCGCCACGAAATCGAAGCGGCCTTGCGCCAGCAAAAAGCGGCCGAGGCCGCCAGCAAGCCCGTGGTCGTGGCACCGCCCGCACCCGCTGCTCCGCCGCCCAAACCCAAAGAGACCTTGGTGCAATACCCGCGCGCGCAGCCACAGGGTAAATCGGGTGACACGCCCTAAACCAGCGCTGCTGCAGGCTTGGCAGGGCGGAGTGCGGACCGCCACGACGCGCGCTGAGGTTTAGCCCTCGCGCAGGCCAAATTTCTGGATTTTTTCTATCAGCGTAGTCCGCTGCACATTGAGGATGCGCGCGGTTTGCGACACATTGCCGTTGGTGCGGCTTAGTGCCTGAGAAATCAAGTCACGTTCAATTTCAGCCAGCCGGTGCTTCAGTGACAAACCCTCGGGCGGTAGGACCGGCAGGCCTTGCGACATGAAGGTCATCTGCTCCACCGCGTTGGGCGCGTCCTCCCCCTGCGCCTCGTCGGCTGCGTCATCAAACATGCCGCCGGTGCCCGGTGAATCTACCCACGCCGAAGCCGTCGATTGCATGGACGGGTCTATCACCGGCAATTCCCCGGCATCGGCCAGGGTCTTGAACGCGGCCAGGCCCTTGGGCAGCAGGCTGGAGGAGAAGGTCTTGAGCTGCAGGCACTGGCCCGCAAAAAGGGTGCTGAACCGGTCAATCAAATTAGACAGCTCCCGCACATTGCCGGGCCAGGGATAGGCCTGCAAGGCATAGGCGAAGTCAGGCGCAAAGGTGATGGGTTTTTCACCCACAGCGGCGTGTTGTTTGGCAAAAAATTCCAGCAGCAGCGGCACGTCCGAAGACCGCTCGCGCAAAGGCGGCGTGTTTAAGGGAAGCACGTTGAGGCGGTAGTACAAGTCTTCCCGAAAGCGTCCGGCTGCAATTTCCGCCTCCAGGTCGCGGTGGGTAGCGGCGATGACCCGCACATCCACGGCCACCGGTTTGGTGCTGCCCACCGGGTCCACGACGCGCTCTTGCAGCACGCGCAGGAGCTTGACTTGCAGTTCCAGCGGGAGGTCGCCTATTTCGTCCAGAAAAATCGAGCCATTCTGGGCCAGCTCAAAACGTCCCACCCGGTCCGTCACCGCGCCGGTGAACGCACCCTTGCGGTGGCCAAAGAGTTCGCTCTCAATCAGGTCTTTGGGTATGGCGGCGCAGTTGATCGGTACAAAATTCGCACCCGCGCGGTGCGACAGGTCGTGCAATGAGCGGGCCACGATTTCTTTGCCGGTGCCGCTTTCGCCGGTGATCAATACGGTCGAGCTCGACGCCGCAACCACCGGCAACAAGTCCCGGATGGCGCGGATGGCGTCGCTCTCACCTATGAATCTCAGCGGGGCTCGGGACATGGAATGCAGTTTCGTCAGATTGAATTAGGGGCCAGGCTACACGCAAAACGCGGGGGGTGGGCTGCCAGGCGGGTGCGCAGGCAGGTCGATCGGGACTGTCCACCCCATTATGAACACAAAAACTGTCATTTTTTGGACAGTACACCACTGTTTTGCACATTATGGGGGGTCGCTGGTACCAGGGACCGTGTTTTCGTTGCCTCGCCGCAGCAGGTCCAGGTCCGAACGGCATAATCTGCGGGACCCGTATGTCTGTCTGGCGCCAGCCCTTGTGGTGCCAAACCAAACCCCGAGCTTGTGACCGAAACCGCCCCCGACCTCCAACGCGCAGCGCTCAACAATTTGGGCCTGATGTACGCCAACGGCCAGGGTGTGGCGCAGGACTTTGCGCGGGCGTTCCAGTTGTACGCCCAGGCAGCCGACGCTGGCGCTGCTCAAGCGCAGTCCAACCTGGCAGTCATGTATGCCCACGGGCAGGGCGTAGCGCAAGACTTCGTACAGGCCCGAAAATGGTACGGCGCCGCCGCCGCCCAAGGTTTGGCGTATGCCCAGTCCAATCTGGCCACGCTGTACGCCAACGGGCAAGGTGGCGATGTCGACTATGCGCAGGCACTCCACTGGTATGGCGCCGCAGCGGCCCAGGGCGACACCACCGCCCAGCGCAACCTCGGGGTGATGTATGCCAATGGCCAGGGCGTGGCCCAAGACTACGGGCAAGCCTTGGCGTGTTACCAGACCGGCGCTGCCAGCGGCGACCCCGCAGCCCAATACGGCCTGGGCGTGATGTACGCCAACGGCCATGGCGTGGCCCGCGACACTGCGCAAGCACAGCACTGGTACACCCTGGCAGCGGAGCAAGGCTACGTCCATGCGCAGTTCAATCTGGGCTTCATGTTCTCCAGCGGCCAGGGCGCAGCGCTGGACCCGGCGCGTGCCGTGCAGTGGTACGAACGCGCCGCACAAGCGGGCGACCCTGCAGCCCAGTACAACCTGGGGGTGATGTACAGCCTGGGCCAAGGCGTGCCCAAGGACAGCCAAAAAGCGCTGCAGTGGTACTTAGCGGCAGCGCAGCAAGGCGACGCCGCGGCGCAGTACAACCTGGGCTTGATGTACGCCACCGGCCAGGACATTGAAAGAGACGAAGCGGTAGCGCTGGCCTGGTACCAGCTCGCGGCTGACCAGGGCGACCCGCTGGCGCAGTACAACCTGGGGGTAATGATCGCCAACGGACAGGGCACCATCGCCAGCGCCGAAGTGGCCATGCAATGGCTGCAGCTTGCAGCGGACCAGGGTGACGCCCAAGCCCAGTACGACCTGGGGGCCATGCACCAGTCCAGCCCGCAGCCCCAGTATGCGCAGGCCTTGGCCTGCTACCGCTTGGCAGCGGCACAAGGCCATCCTGACGCGCACGCCGCGCTGGGCTGGCTGTACGCCCACGGCGCAGGCGTTCTGCAAGACTATGTGCGCGCCCACATGTGGTTCAACCTGGGGGCCGCTGGTGGTCAGGCTGAAGCCGCCAAGGGCCGCGACCACGTGGCCCTGCAGATGACGCCAGCCCAGATCGCCCAAGCCCAGGAAATGGCGCGCGCATGCCAAAAAAACCACTTTCAGGACATTGACTAAGGCACCGGCGTGTGGCACCCAGCGGACCAGGCCGCAGCCCCACGCACCGTGCCGCCCTAGCCCTTTCCATGAACGAACTGACCGAGTCGCTCCATTTTTCTGACGCCTACGCCGTGCTTGCCCGGCAGCTTGGCAACGCCCGCCAGCAAGTGGTGTGCGCTCTGGCGGCACCGTGCACCCGGCCCGTGTTCGACCTGTTGCTCGCTTGCAAGCGCCGGGGCCTGGCGCTGACCTTGGTTGCTTCGGCCGCCGACCAGGACCGTGCACCCGGCATTGCATGGGAACGCCTGCAGGCCTTGGGGGCGAGCCTGCATTGGCTACCCGCCGGTGCGCCGCACCTGCACACCTCGGTCTGTCTGGTCGATGGGACCGTGGTCTTGAGTGGCGACCTGGCGAGCCTGGGGCCGGTGCTTGGGGAAGAGGGTTCGGGCGTGCTGCTCCAAGACAAGCCTGCGCTGGCCGCCGAGTGCGCGCGCGGGCTCAGCGCCTTGGTCACCGCCCATGGCGCAGCGGTAGTGGCACCAAACGCAAGCGCAGGCGCCGGGGAAGGCGCTGCAAAGGGGACCGCGCTGAGCACCTTTGACGACCCCGAACAATGGGCGCCAGCCTGGCAAACCGACCTGCTGCAAGCGCATGCGCTGGCTTTGCAAGCGGAATTGGCGGAGATGCACCGCACCATCAATGCCTTTGACCAGGCGCAAGATGCGGCCATTGGCCCACTGCTGCGCGACTGTCTGGACGCCAAGCGACGCCACCTGCAGCAATTGCATGCACGAACGGGCAGCGACGCCGACCGCACACAGGCCGAGCAAGCCCAGGAACGCTATGACCAGTACACGCAGGCACAGGACGGCAAACCCGCACCTGCGCCGGCCCTAGAGCCGGCAGCGCAGGCCGAGATGAAGCGCCTCTATCGCAAGCTGGCCATGCGCCTGCACCCTGACCGCGTGGAGGATGACGAAAAATCAGAGGCCCAGGCACTGTTCCAACGTCTGCAAGCCAGCTATGAAAACAACGATTTCGCCGCCTTGCAGGCCCTGGCGCACGCGCTGCAAACGGCACCCGCAGACGTGCCGTCCCGGGGACTGGGCGACGGACGGCGCAAGCGCAGCCCAGCCCAGGTGGTGGCGGCGCTCAAAGACCGGCTGGAACAACACCAGCGCGAACGGCGCGGCATGGTGCGCAGCGCAACCTGGCAAACCCTCAGCACCCAAAGCAACTGGAACGTTTGGTTTGCCCAGCAGGCCAATTACCTGCAAGCCGAGCTGCAGCGCTATGCCCACGCGCTGGGTGGTGACGTGGCGGGCCAAGACCCGGCCCCCGCCCTGTCCCCCGCGGATGGCGCCAAACCGCAAGGTGCCGCATGAGCGCGCTGTCGGTGCAAGACTTGGCACAGCAGCCTCTGACGCTGGTCACGCAGCAGCGCCTGGATGCTGCCGCCGGTGCGCTAGCGCTGATTCAGGAGGCGCAAACCCTGGCCTTTTTTCGCGCACAGCCCGCGCTGCTTTTGGGATGCTTGCAAAGCCACTACCCACTCTCGGGTACGGAATTGGACCCTTTTGACGCACTGTGGGACTGGAAGCGACTGAGCGGCAGTCGTGCCCTGGCCTGGACCGCTGAACTCATCGCTGGCCACGCGCATGCCTGGGACTGGGACGCCTTGAGCAAAAACCCCAGCTTGCCCTGGGACGCACAACTGCTCGAACAATATGCCGAGCGCTGGAACTGGCGCGCGCTGAGCGCCAATGCCGCCCTGCCCTGGAGCACCGCATTGCTCGCGGCCAACGCCTACCGCTGGGACTGGGCCGTGCTCAGCGCCAACATCGATCTCCCCTGGACAGCCGCCTTCATCCACGCCAACGCCCACCGGTGGGACTGGACTGCGCTGAGCTGGAATACCGGCCTGCCCTGGACCGCGGAGCTGCTTTCGGCCTACACGGAGCGCTGGGACTGGACCGGTCTGAGCGCCAATGTCTCGCTTGCGCTCGATGTGCAGCTGGTCAGCACCTTCGCGACGCACTGGCACTGGTCCTGGCTCAGCGGCAACCCCTGCCTGCGCTACAGCAGCGAATTGATCGATGCCCACCTGGAGCGCTGGGACTGGAAGGCCCTGGGCAGCGCCGCCCACTGGCCCTGGAGCGCCGCGCTGATCGCCCGTTACGCCGACCGCTGGGACTGGACCTCGCTCAGCGCCAACCCCCAACTTGCCCTGGACACGCCCCTGGTGCAAGCCTGGGCCGCGCGCTGGGACTACCGAACTTTGAGCAAAAACACGGGCGTCGCCTGGACCGAAGCCCTGCTCACCTCCGTGCCCCAAGAGCGCTGGGACTGGGACGCACTCAGTGCCAACCCGGCCCTGCCATGGTCGATCGGGTTGCTAGAGCGGCACCACGGCCTGTGGGACTGGGACGCGCTCAGCTGGAATCCAGGCCTGCCTTGGAGCTTGGCACTGATCGATCGATTTGCTGCAGACTGGGACTGGGCGGGGCTGAGCAGCAGCGCACACCTGCCATGGAGCACCGCGCTGCTGCAGCGCGCCGACTATCCCTGGGACTGGGAGCGCCTTAGCGCCAACCCCCACCTGCCCTGGTCTACCGACTCGATAGCGGCCCACGCGCCGCGGTGGAATTGGGCCACACTGAGCGGCCAGCGCGCCATACCCTGGGACGCTGCGCTGTTCAAGGCTTTTGCTGAACGCTGGTTCCTTGCGCTGGTGGCCGAGCACCAAGACTTTGGCGTGCGCAGCCTTTCGTCGAGCGAAGTACGGGGGTTGTTGTCGGAGATGGCCCCCCTTTGAGGCCGGTTCCCGGACTGGCCAAGACCGGCATGCTGCAAGCATTAATATTGGCATATAGATTGCATAAAGTAAAAATACTCTGAAAATCGTCAAAAATCAGACCTTAGCACCCAGTGCAAACCCGCCCGTGCGCAAGAGGACCCTCCCATGAACGATGTAAAACACCGGCCTAGCGGCGCCCAGCACCTGGAGGCTGCGGCCCACGGCGAGCGCGCTCCGATGCGCTCGCTGCTCTCGCACACCGCGCCCATCGTCGCCCACCAAGCGCACGTGCCGCATGGGCAAAAACTCTACGCCGTAGAGCACCAAGCGCATCCGGTACGCCACCACGCGCTGGGTCAGTTGCAAGAACCGCAGCAATGATGGGCGCGTTTTGAACAACCTGCTGGCCGACGCCGACGCCGCCTACCGCCGGGGCGACTACGCCAATGCGCTGCGCATCTCGCGGCCGCTGGCGTCGCTGGACTACGCGGCGGCGCAAAACAACCTGGGCTTCATGTATGCCAACGGCCAAGGCGTCGCGCTTGACTATGCCGAGGC
This sequence comes from Comamonadaceae bacterium, assembly GCA_947450895.1. Lineage (GTDB taxonomy): Bacteria > Pseudomonadota > Gammaproteobacteria > Burkholderiales > Burkholderiaceae_C > Allorhodoferax. The sequence continues at coordinate 35,186 of CANFWT010000005.1, forward strand.
CCTGAAGTGGTACCGCCTGGCCGCCGCCCAGGACTATGCAGCAGCCCAGTACAACCTGGGCTTTATGTACGCCAATGGCCAAGGTGTAGAACAAGACTACGCACAGGCGCTGCATTGGTACGGAAAAGCGGCCGAGCAAGGCCTGCCCGACGTACAAACCAACCTGGCCTTTATGTTTGCGAATGGACAGGGCGTTGCGCAGGACCAGGCGCAGGCCGCCTTGTGGTTCGAGCGCGCCGCCGTACAAGGCCACGCCACAGCGCAGTTCAACCTGGCGTGTATGTACGCCAACGGCGAGGGCGTCACGCCTGATCCCGTGCAAGCGCGCAAGTGGTTTGAGTCCGCTGCCGCGCAGGGACACACCTACGCGCAGTTTCATTTGGGCCTGTTGCTCGCCAACCCGGCCCATGCCGACTACGACGCCGCATTGGCCCGCAAGTGGTACCAACTGGCCGCCGAACAAGGCGACGCGCCGGCCCAGTACAACCTGGGCCTGCTGCTGTCCCAAGGGCTGGGCGGCGCGCCCGACCTGGAAGCGGCACTGCATTACTTTGGCCTGGCCGCCGACCAAGGGCATGGAGACGCCCACTTCAACCTGGGCGTCTGGTATTGCCAGACAGAGGGCGCCGGGGCAAACTTTGAGCAAGCGCTGCTCCATTACCGCACTGCCGCTGCGCTGGGCCACGCGCCGGCGCAGTTCAACCTCGGCACCCTCAGCGCCAACGGCTTTGGCGTGCCCCAAGATTACGCTGAAGCCTTGCAGTGGTACCAAATGGCCGCCGACCGGGGACTGGCCAGCGCGCAGTTTCAGCTCGGCGCCATGTACAGCGCAGGTCAAGGGGTGGCACAAAACAACGCCCAGGCCCGACAGTGGTTCAACCACGCTGCCGACCAGGGCCACGCCCAGGCGCAGTGCAATCTGGGTGTCATGTACTACCGTGGCATCGGCGTATCCAAGGATTACACGCTGGCACGCCAGTGGTACCAACTCGCCGCCGACCAGGGCGACGCGCTGGCCCAGTACAACCTGGGCCTGATGCAGCTGCAAGGGCACGGCGGCCCCGCCGACCCGGCGCGGGCCCAGCACTGGTTTGTACTGGCGGCCGAACAAGGCAATGCACTGGCCCAGTTCAATGCCGCCATGGCCGCCCACTGGCCTGCCCCTGTTTCGCAGGACCCGGCGCAAGCGTTGGCCTGGTTGCACAGCGCGGCTGAACAAGGCATCAGCGATGCCTTGTTCAACCTGGGATGCGGGCAAGACCCCCTGCGCGCTACGGCAAGTCCGCCCCGACCAGTGGCACTGCCGGAGAGCCACGCGGCACCCAGCCGCGACGCACTTTTTTACTACCAAGCCAGCGCGGAATTGGGCAATGCCCGGGCCCACCACAATTTGGGCGTTATGCACGCCCTGGGCCAAGGTGTTGCACAGGACTTTGACGCCGCTTTGCAGCACTACCTGCTCGCCGCCGAGCAGGGCGACGCGCTAGCGCAGTACGCCGCAGGCATGTTGTTGCGCGACGCAGGACCCACCCAGGCCCAGAGTGCTTTGACCTGGCTGCAAAAAGCCGCTGCACAAGACCACCCCGCTGCACAGTACCAGGTACAACTGCTCCAGGCCCAGGGTCTGCAAACCACACCGGACTATGCGCGCCAGCGCCAGGTTTACACACAGGCTGCCGAGCAAGGGGATGCAAGCGCCGCGTTCAATCTGGGGCTGCTGCATGCCCTGGGCTTGGGCGCTGAGCCCGACTTGGTATTGGCCGCGCAGTGCTATGCGCGTGCCGCGGAGGCAGGCATCGCAGCCGCGCAAAATAACGCCGCGGTGCTTGCCTTGCAAGACCTCTTGTCCGAGGAGCCCGTCGCCGACCTGTCCGCACGCCGCCACAAAGCACTGGATGACTTGCGCGCGGCCGCCGCCCAAGGCGACGCCGTGGCTCAGTTCAACCTGGGCCAAATGCACCACCAAGGACTGGCGCTGGCGCATTCCCCGGAGCAAGCATGGGCCTGCTTTGAGAGCGCAAGCGCCTTGGGCCATGGTCCCGCGATGCTGCAACTCGCCGCGATGCTGGTCCGTGGCGAGGGCTGTAGCGCCGACCCCCACAGGGCCTTGGCCTTGCTGCACCAGGCAGCGGCCCAGGGCGAGGCCAGCGCCTGGTACCAACTCGGGCGCAAATATTGGCGGGGCGAAGACCTTGCCCAAGACGCCGCGCAGGCGCTGCACTGCTATTTGCAGGCTGCCGCACTGGGCGACAGTGGTGCGCAATTCAACCTGGGCTCCATGTATGCCAATGCCCAAGGTACAGCGCAAGACTTTGCACTTGCGCTCCACTGGTACCAGGCGGCGGCAGGCCAAGCGCCGGCAGATCGGCCTATGCTGGCGCCCACAGCCGTGGTGCACCCCCAAAACAGCGAAGCGCCAGACCTGCGCCGCGCAGCCTGAGGCCCAAAAGGCGGACGCCCTTGCACCCGGGCAGCGTTTGGCACTCAAGGTTTTCCGCGCGGTGCCGATATCTCTGGGGACTAGCTCTAAGGATTCCGCTATGAAGCCCCTGCTCCCTCTCACCCTGGCCTTGGCTGGGGCCTTGCTCAGCGCTTGCCAGGCGCTGCCCACCGCAGCGACCACAACCCCGGCGACGCCAGCGCCCGCTACCGCGACTGCGCTTGAAATCCCCCTTAGCAGCCTGCCACTGGTAGAAAAACGTGAAGCACTGACGGCCACTGGCTACGCCGTCATCAGCGTGCAAAACCACCGCACGCCTGCCCAGCAGCGGCTCATGGCCATTCGCGCCGCCAAACTCGACGCCTACCGCTCGCTCACCGAGCAGGTGTACGGCATCCGGATGGACGCCACCGCCACGGTGGCCGACATGGTGGTCCAAAGCGACACCTTCCGAAGCCGGGTCGAGGGTGTGATTTACGGTGCCACCCTGGTGAGCATCACGCCCTCGGGCGACGACACCTACGAGACCACGCTGACCTTGGACAAGGCCACCGTGCAGGACCTGCGCATGCTGTACCTGGGCCAGTTGGCCTCCAAGAACCGATAAGCCCACACGCACCACCGCAGGTTTGGCACCATGCATGCAATGAGCACCTCGACGTTTTGGCTGCGGCTGGCCCTGGCAGGCATGCTGCTGTCTGGCAGCGCTGGCGCAGCGTGGGGACAAACCTTGTCGCCTGAGGACAGGCTGGCGGCCATTCGCAAGGGCCTGGTGCAAGCCGCGCTGGAGGGGCCCACCCAAGTCTCCACCACCCAATGGATTGACGCCAACGGCTCTCTGCAGGAGAGCAGCTCGTTTCGCACCGGCATGCAAGTGCGGGGCGTGCGGGTGCTGGGTTACAGCGCAGACGCCCAAGGGGACCCGATGGCCCGATTGCAGTGGCAAAACGCAGACACGGTGGCCGCGGCCCCCGCGAGCTCGGCAACCAAACCCGCCTGCAAGCCGGCTACGGGTGGGCGCCTACAGCATGTGCTGGCCTGGAGCCTGTCTGGCGAGAGCCCATGGGGCGCCGACTCCGCGCCGTTGATCGAGGAGCTGCAAGCCAATGCCTTGGCGCAGTTTCAGCAAGCCGGCGCCTCCAACGCGCTTTGGCGGCTGGTGGAGCGCCCGCGTGCGAGCGCCCGCTCAAGCTACGAGAAAACCCTGCTGGGCTCCAGTGTGGACCACCTACCCTGGGAGCTCAGTTTGCAGATCGACCCGGTAGTGGCCGCGCCCACTCCCGCAGTTGCTACGCCCCAAGGGCATGCGGGACGCTCGCAAGCTCCGGCGGCTGCCCCTGCCGCGCCTGAGCCCGCAGGTCCAAGCGTGCAGGCCCGCATTGTTTTGACCGGTAGAGGGCAAAGCAAACCCACGTTCCAATCCAGCGCCACGCTCAGTTTGGGCGCGCGGGAGGACAACTGGGGCCGCCCCAGCCTCAGCCCCGGTGCGCGCGCGCAATTGGCACAGCAAATACAGACCTGGAGCCAGGAAATGCAGCGCCAGCTGGGCTGCTTGGCGGTGATGGCCGACGTTACGCAAGCGGGCGGACCGCAAGTACGCATCAATGCCGGCGCTGCCGCCGGTGTGCGGGTGGGCGACGAATGGGTGATCGCGCGGGACCGCAATCTGGTCCAGCGCGCGCTCGAACCGGGCGTCGCTGCCCAAACGGTGCTCGCCCGAGTGCAGGCGGTGGGAGAACATTACGCCCAGCTGCGCCCACTGGCAGGTGACAAGCAAAATATCCAAACCACCTGGACCGCCTGGTCGGCCGAGGCAAACCGCTAAAGCGCCCCGCACCTATGCGGTATCTCTGGAACCCTGCCATGCAAGCCACGCCTCGACCCAACCCAGGAACGCTGCTTTGCCGGTCCGCAGCAATCGTGCTCGCAGCAGCTTGCCTGTGGCTGTGGTCCGCGCACGTGCGTGCGGCCGAAAGTCCTGCGACCGCAGCCACCGCGCCAGCGCCGCTGCGCAGCTACATGCCCAAAGCAAAAGAGACGCTGGACCAGGTCATCCTCCATACGCTGCCTGAGAGCCCGCTCAAGATCGAGCTGCTGCGCCAGGCTTTCATCGACCTCAACCCCGATGCTATCAAGCCGGGCAAAGTACCGGTGCTGCGCAAAAACACAGCGCTGGTGGTCCCCAACCATGACGTGCTGCTGCGCCAATACCTCGGCAGCGCTGCGCCACCGGCAGACACCGCGCCGCCGGTGGCCCGATTCAAGCCCTCCACCATTGAAGAGCGCCGGCGCTGGGTGCAATTCCCGTGATTGCAGTCGCCGAAAGTACGGCACCACCCCGGCCCAGTCCGCTGTTCGTTCAAGGTCCGGCGTCGGTCCCCCTGGTTGAGGCGGTCACCGCGCGAGCGCTGGATCTCAAAGACGGCCAGATCGTGCAGGCCACGGTACAGTCCCAAGGCGATCAAATGGCGCTGATGCTGCGCGGCCGACAAATCGGCGTGCCGCGCGCCAATGGCTGGGAAGTCGGCCAGCGCCTGAGTTTCCAGGTGCAATCCCATGCCGATGGCAGCGTGACCTTGCAGTTGATGGGCCCGGCCGCACGCGCCCCCTTTCCGCTGGCCAATCCCTCGGGTGCAACCACCGCCACCATGGCCACGCCCTACGCGCCAGAAATCAGCGCACCCAAGCCAGCCCCGCAAACTGCGCCAGCCCTTGCACCACCGGCCGCCAGTGCAATCACCGCCATTGCGCTAGCCGGCATGGCCGGCGCCGGCGCCGCTGCGGGCGCACCTTTTGCCGGATTTGCCGGTGTGTTTTCACGCCTGGGCAGTCTGCTGTACCGGGAGCCGGGCATGCCCGACCTGCGCCAGCTGTTCGAGCCCGGCGAGGGCCTCGACGCGGTGCTGGCCAAAATATCGGGCGCGCCAACCCAGCAAGCCGCGCTGCAAAATCCGGTAAGCGCCCAGCTACAGGCCCAACTACAAGCCCAATGGCAGGCCATGCGCCTGAACGCCGAAGCGCTTACGCCGCAGGCCATCCGGCTGGCCGTGTTCAGCGCCATGGGCTCGGAAACCAGCATCAGCCGCATCCGCAACCCTGCGCCGCTAGACCCCAAGCAGCTCTTGCACCAGCTGCTCAAAGCCGTGAAAGAGGCCAGTGACGAAGACAGCGGCGAGGTGCAACAGCTCAAGCGCGCCTTGGGCGACCTGGACGCGGCGCAGCTCGGTGCGGTGCAGGCCCAGGGCAATGGTGGCTTGGCCTTGTCGGTGGTCCTGCCCTTTTTCAACCAGGCACCGGTCGAACTGCGCTTTGAGCGCCAGCCCCAAGAGCCGGGGCAGGAGTCGGTCTACACCGTGAGCGCCCACTCCAAAAGCCAGGACTACGGCGAGCTCTGGCTCAAGGCCGATCTCCACGGCGAGTCTGACCTGGACCTCTCCATGTGGGCGTTGCGCGAGTCGGTGGTCACGCTGGCACGGCAAGGCAGCGATGCACTGCGGCAAAACCTGCGCGAAGTTGGTTTGTCGATGCGCAGTTTCCAGGCCCATCCAGGGGAGCGGCCGCAGGGTCCGGCGGCGGTGCAGGCGCAGGCACTGCCCGGCGTGGTGTTGGACTTTCGGGTATGAGCGCGCGCCGCCAAGCCATCGCGCTCGAGTACGGCAGCCACGCCGCACCCATGGTTACCGCCAAGGCCGAAGACGAACTTGCGCTGGAAATGATTGCCCAGGCCCGCGCACACGGCGTGTATGTGACGGAAGACCCCAAACTGCTGGCCTTGCTGAGCCGGCTCGACGTGGACCAGGAAGTGCCGCCCGAACTCTTCACTGCGGTGGCGGTTATTTTGTCTTGGGTGTACTGGCTCAAGGGCATGCGCCCGGGCGACGAAAAAGCGGCTGCGGAGCAGGCCGCCGCCGAACAGGTCGGCACGCTTTAGGCGTCGCTGTAGCCTGAGTGGCGCGAAAAACGGGAAATATGGCCCAAGCGGTCATAGACTTCAACTGAGCTTGCCGCTCCGTCGACCCGCAGGCTTTGCAAGGTGCCGCGAATCGCCTCGAGCTTGCGCTCCATCAGCACCGCATTGCGGCGATGTGCATCGCGGCACGCCAGCATGGTGGCACGGAAATCTTGCCATTCGGGCAGGGCCTGGATGTCGGCAGCCGCGGGTGCCAAACGGGTGATTTCAGCGATCAGCTCGGTTTTGACCGGTTGCAGCTGCTCAAATTGATCAATGTCCTGCTTGCGCAAAGCGTCGAACTCCTGCTCCAGCATCTGCTCGAGCTGCCTGGCAAGTTCGGTGGCAAATGGTGCAGGATCGGTCAAAGCAAATACTCTCCTGCGCCGATCAGTGGCTGATCAATTGCTCAAGGGCCACAAAACTCTCGGCAATGCGCCGGGGGTTGAGGGGATACTGGCCGCTCTCGATGGCCTGCTTGATGGACGCCACCTTGGCGCGGTCAAAGTCCGGCTCTTGCTTGAGGCGCGCGTTAATGGCGCTAAAGCCTGTCACATCGGCACCCTTGGCCACGGCAGCAGCCTTGTTGGCGGCAATTTCGGTTTCTGCTGGCGCACCTGCACCCACCGAAGATGGCGCCAGGGCGGCCAACTTACCCGCTTTTTCCATGGACTTGCGCAGGTTCTCCGCAGGTAGCTGCCGGGAATAAGGGTTGATAGCGTCAGTCATGATGGGCTCACTTTGCAAACTTCAGTCGGTCAAAAGGTTTATTACCTACGGAATCGGCACCCCAAAAGAAAACTTGAGGACATTGTTAAATATTTTTCTACAAACCGCGTGCAGCGTTGGGGCCCGTTACCACGCCACTCATGAATCGGCCCGACTCCGGATTTTTTAAGCGAATTTGGTCACCTATTTTGCCATCTTGCAGCGCCTCGACCCGCGCAGTGATGCTAAAGCCACTGCCCTGGCCCACTGTCAGAAGCACTGTCTGCCCTTGTTTGACCATGACCGCGCGGCGTACATCGTAGCTGCGCAGGGGCACACCCGGTTGCACCTCGCGCACCATCTCTGCGTTTTCCGCATCTTTGACCGCGCCAAGAACTTGGTAATCCAGGCCCTGGGCCGGCATGTCTACCTCGTGCACCTGCGACGCGCTGACGATGCTGCCCGCGCGCAACACCTGGTTGGCCACCACAACGCGGCGCATGGCGCCTGCTGGGGCACTGGTGCCTGCGGCCGCGCTTTGGGGCACGGCAGCAGGGACCAGGCCCGGCGCTACACCGGGCTTGAGCAGCACGCGCAGGTAGAGCTGCCAGGTGGGGTTGCCCAAACAGCGCACGCGCACGGTCTCGCGGGAGGCAAAGGGCGCGTCCATCACCAGGGCACGGTCGCAGTTTTGCAGTTGCACCCGGCTGTCCAAGGGGGCGAAACTGAATTGCTCGGCGCTGAGCTGCTGGGACTGCTGGACCCACTGCCCCACCTCCGCCAACAGTTTGTCCGTCGGCATCGGGCTTTGTGCCTGAACGCCACTGCCCAGGCAACACCAGGCCCCAAGCAGCAAGGCCACGCGCACGCCCAGCGCATGGACAAACCCCGCTGCACGACAGCGAAGTACTTGGTTCAAGTGGCACAGCAATTGCATGAAAGCTCTTAAGTGTTGAAAAAATGACAGGACCTACAACCCGGAATCTTTAGCGCAAGAACAATGCCATGGTGCGCGCCGCAACGAGGCCGGCCCTGACAGTACCCCAAACCACCTCATTTTCAGGTTTCATCATCACCATGTGGACCCGCGACGCAGCCCAGACCAAGGCCACCATCCCGCTCTTAGCCAGCGGTGGCCCGGTCGCGCCCGCGCCGGCCAAGCCCAGCGGCAAACCGTTTGCCCAACTGCTCCAGCAGGCACAGGGGCCAGTCCCACCGGCTCACCCGCCCGCCATGGCCGCAGCGCCTGCAGTGGCTTCCCACACGATTGGCCATGGCGACACCCTGATCGGCGTGGTACGCCAGCAAGCGCAACAGCGGAGCGTTCAACTCAGCAGCATGCAAGAGCTGCGACTGGCCCAGCAACTCGCCAGCGCCAACGGAATCAGCAATCCCGATCTGGTGTACCCAGGGCAGGCGGTGGGCTTGTCGTCCCTCCAAGCGGATTTGCGCAGCCTGCAGGCCGGCGCAGCACCCCGCACTGCGCCTGTGGCACACGAACCGCATTCGCAGCCACCCAGGCCGCTGGCCGCTGCGGCAGCGATGGCGACGCCGGGTGTGGGCGCGGTCCTATCACAGGCCAGAGTCGCCCATCCGGTGCTGGAAAAAACGCTGGATCGCGCGGTGGCCAAAGGTTTTATTCCGGCGTCTGACAAAGCCAGCGTGTATTCCAAAATTCTGCAAATGGCGGAAAACCACCGCTTTGCACCTGACGACTTTGCCCGCATGACACTGATGGAGAGTGACGGCATGAACCCCCGCGCGAGCAACCAGCGCTGTCACGGCATCATTCAGTTTTGCGACGGTCCGGCACGCGGTGCGGCCTCGGCCGGCTATGCGTCCAACCCGCGTGCAATTTTGGATCTGAGCGTGAACCAGCAACTCAACCTGGTGGACAAGTATTTTGACGACGTCGGCCTCAAGAGCCAGGGGCCAGCCGGCCTGGAGGACTTGTATCTGTCGGTGCTCAACCCCGCGTCGCGGGCGCAGGGCCAAAAAGACGCGCCGCTCAATATCCAGGGCCAGCAGGCGCGCGCGCTGCATGTGGGCAACGACGGCGCGGCACCCATTACGCGCCAGTCCATACGCCAAGGCCTGCTGGAAAACGCCGCCGCACGCCTGGGACAGATGCTGCCCGCAGGGCTGCGAGTGCAAGCCCAACGCGTGCAGCAGTACGTGGAAAACACCCTACCCTGAGCCGGCAGAACACCGAGCGGCTGCGCATTGCGGCAAACATTTGCCGCTGCGGCCATTGCCGTGCCAGGCTCCTGCGGCAACGCCGCAGGCACGCAGCGCAACACCACAGCGCAATAGCGGCAAATTGGACATGGCATACAAGTTGCTGCATGGCTACCCAAGCATGGATTTTCCGTCCTTTGTGTCGGCAAACCGGCAGTTCAACCACCCGCAATGGAGTCCGCATGAACATCATTGACAACGCTTTTAGCCTGCACGAGAAGGCCCTTGGCATGCGCAGCCAGCGCATGGAGGTGCTGTCACGCAATATCGCCAATGCGGACACACCGAACTTCAAAGCGCAGGACATCGACTTTCGCCAGGTGCTCAAAGACACCCAAGACACCACCATGCGCACCACCGACGCGGCCCACATCCCGATGGGTGAACTCACCAACGGCAGCGGACTGAAATACCGCACGCCTTTCAACGTGGCCTTTGACGGCAACACCGTGGAACTGCCAGTCGAGCAAGCCAAATTCGGCCAGTACGCGGCCGACTACCAGACCACCTTAAGCATTCTTGAAAACCGCATCAGCGGGATTCGCAAAGCACTGCGCGGAGACTAATCACCATGGCCTTGGACAATATTTTCGGCATCGCCGGTTCGGCCCTGAATGCGCAAACCGTGCGCATGAACACCACGGCGTCCAACATGGCCAATGCCGGCACCGTCGCGAGCTCGGACAAGGACGCGTTTCGTGGCAAACGCGTCACCTTCCAGACCATCATGGACGCCCAGACCAAGGGCAACGACCTCAATAACAAGGGCGGCGTCAAAGTGTCGACCATCTCGGACGACCCCAAGTCGATCTCGCGCATGTCCGACCCCGGCAACCCGCTGGCCGACAAAGACGGCTACATCTACCTCTCCAATGTGAATGAGATGTCGGAAATGGTCGACATGATGGCCGCGGCGCGGTCTTACCAAAACAACGTTGAAGTCGTCAACACCGCGCGCCAACTGATGATGCGCACGCTCGACATCATCAAAAGCTAAAGCCACCCCTAACCCGCACAGAAAGCCCCTATGGCCAACCTCGACTTGCTCCAATCGTCCGCGCTCACCAATACCGCCTGGGCAACGGCGGTGCCCAGCACGATCAAAACCACGGCTGGCGCAGCACAAGCGGCACTGACCTCCACGACCGGTCAGTCGAGCATGGGACAAAGCGACTTTTTGACCCTTTTCACCACCCAGCTCAAAAACCAGGACCCCACTGATCCCGTAAAGAACGAAGCCTTTGTGGCGCAGTTGGCGCAGTTCTCGCAGCTCGAGGCCACGACCAATATGGCCAAGAGCATGGCGAATTTCACCACCACCATGTCCAACACCCAGCTCACCACCAGCGCGGGTCTGATTGGGGCCAAGGTGTCGGTACCAGACGGCCCGGCCATTCTCAGCAATGCCCAGCCGGTGCAGGCCACGATTGCCTTGCCCAATGGTGCAGACGGCGTCAAGCTGCAGGTCTATGACGCCAAGGGCGTTTTGGTCAGCACCCAGATGGCTGGCGCGCAGACCGCCGGGGACATGCCCTTCGCATGGGGTGGCAAGGACGACGCGGGCAATGCCCTGCCCGACGGCAACTACCGCTTCGTCGCCACCGCAGTGAGCCAGGGCAAAAACATCACCGCAACCGTGAGCACCATGGCCACGGTCTTGGGTGTGAGCCAACAAGCTGACAAAACCATGCTGCTGCAAGTCACTGGCGGCAAAACCATCAAGCTGTCGGACGTGACCAAAGTCTACGGCTGATTGATTTTTAAACCCCTTTCGCGCCCGCATACAACGCAACCCCCCGGAGTAAACCACCATGTCCTTCTATACCTCGCTGACCGGTCTGAACGCTGCCACAGCACAGCTGGGCGTCACGGCCAACAATATTGCCAACGTGGGCACCACCGGCTTCAAGCGCTCGCGCGCCGACTTCGGTGACATCTTCGCCACCTCACCGCTGCAAAAAGCCTCCAGCACCGTGGGCCAGGGCGTGTCGCTCAAACAGGTCAGTCAGGAATTCAGCCAGGGCAATATTTCGTTCTCGTCCAACGCACTGGACCTGGCCATCACCGGCGACGGCTTTTTTCCCATGCGCTCGGCCGACGGCCTGCAAGAGACGTACACCCGCAACGGCTCGTTCTTGCTCAACGAACAGTACAACGTGGTCAACTCCGCCGGCCAGCGCCTGATGGCAGCGACGGTGGACTCGACCGGTAGCGCCAATGTGAACGACCGCGTGGTGCTGACCATTCCGCAAAAAACCAGCGGCGAAGCCAAGCAAACTTCGGAAGTGACGCTGGGCCTGAACTTTCCTGCTGACGCCAGCGTCATCACCGACACCTTCAACCGTGCCAACCCCGCCACCTACAACAAAAGCACCGCGTTTACGGTGTACGACGCCGGCGGTAACGGCTACTTGGCCACCGTCTACTACGTCAAAACCAAAAACGCCGACTCCACCAACCCCACCAATACCTGGCAAACCCATGTGTTCGTGGGCGAAGACGCGGTCAACGCGTCCTTGCAACAAGCCACGGACGCCAACGGCGCCAAGCTCTATGTGAACCAATACGGCCAGACCGCGCCCTACAGCCAGGTCAAGGACGAACTGACCACCGCCAAAACCCAGCTGTTTTCACTCAACGATTTGACGGACAAGCGCAACTCGGTGCCTGCCGGCATTACCGGTACCGCAGTGACCCAGCTGGACTTCAGCAACGGTGTCGACTTTCAGAAGAAAAATGAACTGGCCAATGCCCAGGCGGTGAATGACGGCGTTGCGGCAGCCGTTGCGGCTTTGGGAGCGAGCCCTTCGGTAGCCCAAATTACCGCGGCCACCGCGTCCGCCACCGCAGCAGTCAGGGCAAAAACGCTGCCCACAGACGCCACCAAGACTGCCACCGATGCAGACATCAAAACCGCCGTCGATGCGGCCTTGGCCGCCCTGCCCTCCACCGCCACTGACGCCCAAAAGGCGCAAGCCACGGCAGACGCCACCAACAACGCCAACGCCACCGCCAAGGCAGTTGCCGCCGCTGTCACCGCACTGGGCAGCAGTGCCACTGAGGCCCAGATCGCTGCGGCCACGACTGCCGCGAAGGCCGCAGCGCAAGCGATCAGCTACTACGACAAAACCAAGTCAGACCTGAGCCACATCTTCCAAATTGACGTGGACGGCACCAAGAACCCCGTCAACATTGACCTGAGCTACCTGGCCGACACCCATACGCTGATCAATGGCACCGAGATGGCCACCGAAGTCACCAACCAGCTGAACAAAAAGTTTGGCGATGAGTGCTATTTCGACCTGACCGACCCCAACACCCGGGGTTTTCAGATCACCAGCAGCCGGCTTACCACCACCTCCAATGACGCGATCCCGGTCATCACGGAACACCCGATCAACATCAACCTGGTGCCAGGCCAAGACGGCTTGCCAGCAAACCCCAAGCAAATTACGACCGAGCAAATGGTGGCCGCCATCCAGACCCAGCTCGACAACAACACAGTGGATGCGAACGCGGTTCCGCCGTCCAAAAACACCATCAAAGTGGGCTACGACTACGTGACCTCGAGCTTCACTTTCACCGATGGTGCACAAGCCATCAAGCTCAACACCCTGCCTGGCGTGCTGAAAAACGATTTGTTCCAGCTTGCACCCACGGCGGTGAGTTTGAACATCTCTGCCACCGATGGCAAAGGCCACTACGATGCCAAAGTGATTCCCAACGGCTTGCCAATTCGCCTGGCCAACGAGCAGCGCTACGGCATGAAGATGAGCTATGACTCGGTCAACAAAATATTCACCACACAGTCCGGTACCACGGGTGACCAATCGAGCATTTCCATCACCGGTGTAGCGGCCAATTCGCTGGGTGCGACCATGTTTGGTCTGGCACCAGACGACGGCGCAGCCAATTCCACAGTCAACACAGTGGCCACCTCGGATGTGGCGCTGCGTGGTATCGCATCCACACCCGCCGTGGCCGTGGGTACCACACCGCTCAAAAACCTCTCCAGCAACTTCTCGGTGGATGCCACCAACAACTCCTTTGTGGTGACGGTGGACGGCGTCAAAGGCACGGTGGTGATTCCCCCGCGCTCGGACTATTCGCTCGACTCTTTCAAGGCCGCCCTGGAGCGCGGCATCAACGCGATGGGCGCCAACAGCGAAACCGGCGAACCGCTGACGGTCAACGGCGCCAAGGTGGGCTATGACCCGCTGAACAAGCGCTTCACCTTTACCAGCGGCACCCAGGGTTCCAACTCTTTCGTCAAAATTTCGGGCAGCGCCGACTGGGGCTTGGACCAGGTAGAGGCCGCGCGCGGCAGTGACTCCACCTGGATCAAACCCACCCAGCACAAGGACGTGGTCTCGGGCGTCTCCCAGCCCAAGTACATCGACAGCCAGGGCCTGGAAACCACCAGCGGCGACGGCTTTGTCAAGCTGCCCACCTGGTCTCCGGTGTACCTGACCAAAGGTGAGCTGACCTTCAGTACGGCCGGTAAACTGGTGTCGCCCGTGCAAGGTACGCAGTTGGAGCCCGTCTACCTCGCAGGTGGTAAGGGCGTTTTGACGATCAATGTCAACTACTCGGCGTCCACCCAGTACACCTCGCCCTTTGCGGTCTTGTCGCAGTCACAAGACGGCGCGCCCGAAGGCGACCTGGTCGGGGTGACCATTGGCAACGACGGCTTGGTGAGCGCTTCATTTTCCAACGGCACTACCAAATCGCTGGCCAAGATTTTGCTGGCCAACTTCTCCAGCCCGGTGGGCCTGCGCCAGATGGGCGACTCGACCTTTTTGGCCACCGCAGCCTCGGGCAAGGCCAACCTGGGCAACGCCGGATCGGCCGGCTTCGGCACCCTGCGCGCCGGCGCCACAGAGCGCGCTAACGTGGACTTGACGCAGGAGCTGGTGGACCTGATCACCGCGCAGCGTAACTTCCAGGCCAACGCCAAAGCCATTGAAACCAGCTCGACGATGACCTCGGCCATCATCAACCTGCGCTCTTAAACCTAAGCCAACGCCAGTCTAAGGAGCGCAAACTATGGATCGCATGGCCTTTAACGCCGCGGTGGCAATGAACGAGCAAACGCTGGGGCGGCAAATGTCCGTCAATGAGCTTGCCAACGTCACCACTACCGGTTTCAAACGCAGCTTCGAAGCCGCTATGCGCGCCGTGGCAGTCGATGGCTCGGGCATGAAATCGCGCTTTCAGCCGCAAACCTATTCCGAAGACTACATCAGCCTAAAGCCCGGCCCGGTCGTGGCCACGGGCAATGACCTGGACATTTCGCTCAGCGGCAGCACCGTGCTTGGCGTGACCGCGGCCGATGGCAATCTGGCCTTCACCCGGCGCGGCGATCTGCGGGTCAATGCCAATGGCGCACTGGAAAACGGCTCGGGCATCCTGGTACGCAGCCAGGCCGGAGGAGCCATCACCGTGCCACCAGGCGTGCGCGTGACCATTCGCTCCGACGGTTCGGTGTTCGGCACCGACCCCGCGCAAGCCGCCAACGTTGCGCCCTTGCTGATTGGCAACCTGTTCTTGCGCGACGCCAGCCAGACGCCGCTGCAGAGGCGGGAGGACGGTTTGTTCCAAGTCGCGGCCGCCGCGCCTGGCAGCGACATCACCCCGGGGCCGCAGACGCCGAGCCTGACCGCCGGAGCGCTCGAGGGAAGCAACGTGAACTCTTTGTCGATCATGGTCAAGCTCATGGACCAAAGCCGCTCGTTCGAGCAGCAAGTCAACCTGATTAAAGAAAGCAAGACTTGTGACGAATCAGGTGCAACCATGATGAAAGCCAGCTGACGGTTTTTCCAGGCACGCGCCTTGCTTATAGCCTTGTAACTTAAACATTCCCTGGAGCAGTCAATGGACGCATCAATGTGGGTGGCCAAAACCGGCCTCGACGCGCAGCAAACGCGCATGAACGTCATCTCCAACAACTTGGCCAACGTGAACACCACGGGCTTTAAGCGCGACCGCGCAGTGTTTGAAGACCTGCTGTACCAAAACGTACGCCAGGCTGGCGGCCAAACGGGTGCGGCCACCCAGGCGCCAACGGGTTTGATGCTGGGTACCGGTGTGCGCGTGGTAGCCACCGAAAAGCTCAACGCCCAGGGCAATATGATCAATAGCCAAAACCCGCTGGATCTAGCGATCGCGGGCGACGGGCACTTCCAGATTTTGCAGGCCGACGGTACCACCGCCTACACGCGAGACGGCAACTTCAAGGTGTCGGCAACCGGACAGCTGGTGACATCCAACGGCGCCCCACTGCAACCGGCCATCACCATTCCCCCCACCGCTGCGAGCGTCACGATAGGCCGGGACGGCACGGTGTCGGTCGAGCTGCAAGGCGGTGCGGGCCAGCAGGTGCTGGGCCAAGTGCTGATCGCTCGCTTTCTCAACCCGGCAGGCCTGCAAGCGGCTGGCCAAAACCTGATGCTGCAAACCCCAGCCAGCGGCGTGCCCCAAGTCGTGCCGCCTGGCACCGCGGGTGCAGGCACCTTGATGCAAGGCACGCTGGAAGCGTCCAACGTCAATGTGGTTGAAGAAATGGTCAACATGATCGAAACGCAGCGCGCCTACGAGATCAACTCCAAGGCCATCTCTGCGGTCGACGGCATGCTGAAGTACATCAACCAGAACATGTAAGCGGCAGGCCGTATGAAACACCTTTTGACCGCTCTGGCTGCACTAGCGCTAGGCGCCTGCTCGGTGCTGCCGCGCGAACCGCTGACCCATTCAGAAGGTTTTCGCCCGGTGTACCCGGTAGCCCAAACGACACCCCAAATGGCCACCGGTGCTATTTACAACGGGCCGCAAAGCGAAGCCTTTTTTGGCCGTGGCCGGGCCTTCCAGGTCGGCGACGTGATTACGGTATTGCTCAATGAATCCACACAGGCGGGGCGCACGCAAACCGGTGTGGTCAAGCGCACCTCGGTCAATGACGTGGTACCTCCGGCCATGGGCGGCGGCCTGCTGTCGGGTGCCAACCTCTTGGGCGGCACTATCAAAAGCGAAGGTAGCGGCGTAGCGGACCAAACCGCCACCCTGACCGGCTCGATCGCCGTGTCCGTGGTAGAGGTCATGAACAATGGCAATCTGGTCTTGCGCGGTGAAAAGCAGGTCGCGCTGACCGAGGGCGCGGAAATTATCCAGGTCGCCGGCGTCGTACGACCCGACGACATCGCACCCAACAACACGGTGCAGTCGCGCCGCCTGGCCAACGCCCAAATCACCTACCGCGGCACCGGCGACATGGCTGCCGCCACGCGCGCCGGCTGGGGCACAAGCGGCCTGCTCAAACTGTGGCCGTTCTGAGGCTGAAAGCACGCCGACATGAAAAACATCTTTCGCACCTTGGCGCTGCTGGTCTTGCTGTGGGCCCTGCCGTTTTCTGCAGCGCGCGCTGACCGCATCAAAGACCTGACGACCATGGCCGCAATGCGCGGCAACCAGTTGATCGGCTACGGCCTGGTGGTGGGCCTGCAAGGCACAGGGGACGGCTCAGACCTCTCCTTTACCACGCAAAGCATGAAGACCCTGCTCAACCGCATGGGCGTGAACCAGGAAAACCCATTGAGCGACTTTGAGGCTGCCACCAGCGGCGGCAAGATTGACCTCAAAAACGTCGCTGCGGTGATGATCACCGCCGACCTGCCCGGCATGGCCAAACCGGGACAGCGCATTGATATCAATGTATCGGCCATCGGCAAGGCCACCAATTTGCGCGGCGGCACACTGCTGCTAACCAGCCTGCGCGGCGTGGATGGTCAAATTTATGCGCTGGCCCAAGGATCGCTGACGGCCACTGGCATCGACGCCGGCGCAGCGGGCTCTAAAGTCAGCTCCGGGGTGACCACCGCCGCACGCGTGCCCAGTGGCGCCACGGTCGAAAAGACAGTGGAAAACTCCTTCGACAAGGCCGACAGCGTGCTGCTCAACCTGCGCGACGGCGACTTCACCACGGCGTCGACCATCATCCGGGCGATCAACGAGAAATTTGGCGGCGAAATCGCCAGCGCGCTCGACAGCGTGTCCATCGCCGTGCGCGCGCCCATGGACAGCAGCCAGCGGGTTTCTTTCATGAGCATGATTGAGAACATGGAAGTTCAACCCGGCGAACCCGCCGCGCGCGTGGTGGTGAATGCACGCACGGGCACGGTGGTGATTAGCCGCAACGTGCGTGTCACTGCCGCTGCGGTTACCCACGGCACCATCAGCGTCTCGGTGGCCATGACCAATGAAGTGTCGCAGCCCGGCGCCCTGTCCAATGGCACGACCAAAGAGATCCAAAACGCCGACATCAAGGTGAGCGAGCCCAACAAACCCATGTTCTTGTTCCAGCCTGGGGTGGACTTGCGCCAGATTGTCGACGCGGTCAACCAGGTGGGTGCCACTCCTTCGGCGTTGATTGCGATTTTGGAAGCGCTCAAAAGCTCAGGCAGCCTGCGCGCCGAGTTGCTGGTGATTTAAGCGCCGCGCAAAGCCCCTACACACACCCCAAAGCTGCCATGGAAACCACCCCCAGCACTCCCCCTCCCGCAGCCAGCGGCCCCGGCGTGACCGGGTCTTACATGGACTTTGGCGGCTTGGGCAAGCTCAAGGGCCAGGCACGCACGGATGCCAAATCGGCCACGCGCGAAACCGCGCAGCAGTTTGAGGCCATGTTTTTGCAGATGATGATGAAAAGCATGCGTGACGCCACGCCCAAGAGTGACCTCGTCGAATCGGCCGGAAAAGAGACGTTTGAAGGCATGTTTGACAAGGAAGTCTCGGTGTCCATGGCCAAGCGCAACACGTTGGGCATCGCCGACATGCTGGTCAAGCACATGCCAGACCCCGGCGCACCCCAGCCCAGCACCGCCGCCATGCTTGAGGCACGCGGGGCCAAGGGCATGTCGCTCAAAGCGCCAGCACCGCAAGCCATGTCCCTGCAAGCGCCGCCCCCCACCCTGTCGGCGTTGCCGCGCATGGGCGGGCCGATGGCGCTGTCGCCTCGCCTGGTGCCGTTGCATGCAACGGGCACTGCGCATGACGGAGAGACGCCATGAGCGACATCGCAGGCATTGCCGGTAACGCGGTTTCGGCCTACCAAAACGCGCTGTCCACCGTTAGCAACAACATTGCCAACGTAGCCACCGACGGCTATTCACGCCAGGACGTGAACCTGGCCGCATTGCCGGTGACCAAATCCGGCGGCTTGTTTCTGGGTTCGGGCGTGGTGGTGGACACGGTTAAGCGCCAGTACGACGCGTTTGTGGAATCCAACCTGCGCAACACCAACAGCGACCTGGCCAGCCAGGGCCCGATGGTCAACTACGCCAACCGGGTGGTTGACGTCATGGGCAGCCAAACCATGGGTCTGAACACCGCCATTGACCAATTTTTCACCTCCGCGCGTGCGCTATCGGCGGATACCTCGTCCACCGTGCTGCGCAGCAGTTTTGTGCGTGAGGCGCAAAGTGTGGCGCAGCGCTTTGGCCAGTTGTCCGAGCAACTGGACCTGATCGACAACGAGACAAAAAGCGCCGTGGACAACACGGTGACGCAGATGAATACGCTGACCAAGCAGCTCGGCGTGGTCAACGGACAGCTCACCAAACAGATGACCGAGGCCAAGCAGCCTCCCGATCTGCTGGACCAGCGCGACTTGCTGCTCAAGCAGCTGTCCCAATTTGCCCATGTGAACACGTCGTTCAGCGCCAACGGCCAAGTGACCGTTAGCCTGGGCCCCACGGTCAACCAAGACGTTGTGGTCAGCGGCACCACGACCTACCCCATTGGCGCCGACGACAGCGCCGCCAACGGAAAGATCACGCTGAGCCTGGACCCCTATGGCAAGGCAACCGCATTGAATGGTGTGACCAGCGGCACCCTGGCAGGGCTGATGGCGTTTCGCGACCAGGTACTGGTGAGTTCGCGCAGCGCCCTGGACAACCTGGCCACCACCTTTGCCAACGAGAGCAATACCGTGCATACCCAGGGGGTAGACGCCTACGGCAATCCAGGCCAGGCCCTTTTTAGCTTCGACACGGGTGCATCCAGTACCGCCGCCGGCCTCCAAGTGGCTTTTGACGACCCCTTGCTGGTGGCCGCGGCAGCGCAATTTCGCACCACCAAAGGCGCCAACAACGCCAGCGGTACGGATGCAAGCCTGGTTTACAACACCGCCAGCGCAGCCGCGCTCAAAGGACCTGCGGCACTGGCAAGCGTGCTGGTGAACAACGACAACCCGAGCGCGGCGCGGGCCATCACCGTGTCCAACAGCGTGCCCGTCACGCCGGTGGCCACGATTGCCCAAGGCATGCAGGACATTGGCATTTACCTCGACACGCTGCAGCCGGGCCAGCAGTTGCAGGTGATAACGCGCGACGGTCGCCAGCTGGTGGGCCAGTCCATGGCGGGTAATACCACCCTGCTCGGTTCGATGATGGGCGTGGACAATGGGTTTGCCGCAGGCGCCACGTACAGCGATGCCTACCTCAACGCCAATGCGGCGAAGCAATCCGTTCAACTCACCGGAACGTCGACCGGCGCGCAAAGTTTTTTGGGCGTGGGCATTACAGGCAGCATGGCAGGCAAAACGCCCGCACAGACAGCGGCCCTGATTGTGGCCAGCAAGGCGGCCATTCTTTCGGGTACCCAGGCGAAAGCGGCCGGCATCACCGACTTGGCACAAGACCCCGCCGATCCCTCCAAACTCGTCATCACGTCCACGGGTGCAGGCAACAGCGCCAATGGCGCGCTAGCAGCTTCAAGCAGCGGCGGTGTCCAGTTTGGCGCAGGCACCAGCCTGAACTACAAGGGCATGACCGTGTTTTACGGCGCACAAGCCCAGGTCCAACTCCAGCCGGTGTACAACAGCAAGGATGAAGTCAGTGGCTCCAAGCCCTTTCCGGCGGTGCTGCAGGGCAAGAGCATCCAGGGCTTGACCTCGGGCATTGCCGACCACGCCATTACCGTTGACGGCGTCGCGCTGGGCCCGCTTGCGGGTCCGGTCACCAGTGCGGGGGCCGTGGCGGCATGGCTGAACACCGCCTCCGCCCAGACCGGTGTCACCGCCAGTGCGTCCAACGCCATTCCGGTGGCCGAGGGTCAGCTCAGGCTGCGCACCGCCAGTTTGGTCATCAACGGCAGCCGCATCGACCTCACGGGGGTGAGCAACCAGGCCGGCTTGGCCAACGCCATCAACCAAACATCGCCCCGCACATTTGCCGCGTTGGTATCCGCGCGGGGGGAGCTGACCATCACCAACGCCCTGGGCCATGAGGGGGAAGACATCACCATCGGCAGCTTGGTGGGCGCAGACAATGCCTTGGGCGTAGCCAGCGGCACCTACCGCGGCCAGGTCAGCCTGACCCAAGCGCTCACCGACGCCAATGGCGACGCGATCACCAAACCGATCCAACTGGGTTTTGGCAGCGCGGGCACGCCCGCCGATTTGGCCCAGCTGGGCTTTCGCACCGGCGCCTTCATCAACGGTGCAGCCAAGGACGATTTGCTGGTGTTCGTCACGGGCGCCGGGACGGCCACGGTATCGGCCAGCTACAGTGGCTCGGCCATTGACGCAAAACAAGCGCTGCGGACCAACCCCATGTCGGTACAGTTTCTCACCGACCAAAGCTACCGAATCACCGACACAGCCACCGGCACAGTGCTGGCAGAACGCCAGTTTGACCCCAAGCAGCTCAGCCCTGGCATCAGCTACCAAGGGCTGGAGCTCTCGTTTACCTCGCCCCCGAAGCAAGGGGACCAATTTGCCATGGACGGCAACAAAGACGGTGTGGGCAGCAACGCCAACATGCTGGCCATGAATGCACTGGAAAGCAAGGCCGTCGTGGGCAACAAGACGTTTTCCAACGCTTACATCGACCACGTCAACGAAATGGGCAATATTGCACGCCAGGCCACTATTTCACAAACGGCATTGACCGTGGTGCACGACCAGGCGGTGCAGTCACGCGACACCATCTCGGGCGTGAGTCTGGACAAAGAAGCCGGCGACCTGATCCGCTACCAGCAGGCCTACCAAGCTGCCGCCAAGGCGCTGCAAACCGCCAGCCAATTGTTTGACAGCGTGCTGCAAATCCGATAACCCGAGGCCAGTCCATGCAAATATCCACCAGCCTGCTATTTGACCGTGCCAGCACGCAAATGAGCGGCATTCAAAATGACTTGGCCAAATCGCAGGCACAGATTTCTGCGCAAAAACAGGTGCTCAATCCCAGTGACGCACCGGACCAGGCGGCGGTAATCACGCGTTTGAAGTCCTTGATCGGCAAGCAAGAAAGCTACTCCAACACCCTCACTGCAGTGCAGGCGCGGCTCGATACCGAAACCACCACGCTGTCGAGCGCGAGTGACATCCTGGTGCGCATCAAAGAACTCGCCATCCAGGCCAACAACCCCACAGCGGGCGCGACCGGGCGTGCCGCAATTGCCACTGAAATGAAGGGCCTGCGTGGTCAGTTGCTCAGTCTGGCCAACACCACGGACACCAATGGCGCCTATATTTTTTCAGGCACCAAAGTGCATACGCCGGCCTTTGCGGACGTAGGCGGGGTGGTCTCTTACCAAGGGGACCAGACGCGAATGAACGTGGCCGTGGGAGAACACCGCACGGTGCCGATGAACCGCCCCGGCACCAATGCTTTTGTGCGCGTGGTGCGCGGCAGCGGCAGCGATGCAACCGGCGTGGGCTTTTTTCAAGCCATCGACGACCTGACCCAGGCAGTGCAAAACGGCCAAAATGCCAACATGCAACGCGGTCTAACCGAAATGGACGCGCTGCAGCAAGGCGTGGTACTGGCCCAGGCCGACGCCGGAACCGACATGAAAGTGGTGCAACAGCAGGGCACCTCGCTCGACGACACCAAGCTCTCGCTCAAAAGTGCCCTCAGTGGCGTCGAAGACCTGGACATGGCCAGCGCCATCACTGCGATGCAAAAGCAAATGCTGTCGCTGGAGGCGGCGCAAACCAGCTTTTCAAAAATTTCGCAAATGTCCTTGTTTGCGTACCTGAGGTAATGCGGGCTCAGGTTATGCGCGCCCATGCCGATACCCAGGTAGTTGCCAAGAATTGACCCCATGACTACCAGCATCTCCAGCTCTACGGCCACGACGCCGACGACGTCAACCACGTCGACGGCGAGCACGACCGCCAGTACCACGCCCAATATCGTGGGCATGATGGGCGCGGGCTCGGGCATTGACACCAAATCCCTGGCCAGCAGCTTGGTGGCAGCCGAAAAGGCGCCGCGTGAGTCGGCCATCAACAAGAACATCACCAAAAACGAGGCGATTGTTTCGGGCTTTGCGGCCGTCAAATACTCCTTGAGTACGCTGCAAACCGCGTTTGACGACCTCAAAGACAAAACCGATTTCAGCAGCATCACTGCTGCCAATTCGGACACCAGCGCGTTCACGGCCACCGCTACCTCCAGCGCAGACCCCGGTATCCATACGGTGTTGGTCAACAGCCTGGCGGCCGCACAGCGCAACACGGGCACGGTAGGCTTTGCTGCATCCACCACCTCAGTCAACAGCGGCAGCGCCATGACTCTGTCAGTGGCGGTGGCGCAAAGTAGCACCGGCACCACCGGCTTTGCGGCAAGCACCACGTCCATCAACAGCGGCAGCGCCATGACGCTGACCCTGGGCGGCACCGGCTTTCCGTGGGCGGACACAATTTCGGTAGACGCCGGCAACGACACACCCGCCGGCGTGGTGGATGCCATCAACAACGCCAACCTGGGACTCACGGCCGAACTGGTTAACACGGGCGACGCGAGCACGCCCTACAAAGTGGTGGTGACCGGGCCGGCGGGATCGGGCAACGATTTCACGATCACGAGCAGCGC
The DNA here is from genome assembly GCA_947450895.1 of Comamonadaceae bacterium. GTDB lineage: Bacteria > Pseudomonadota > Gammaproteobacteria > Burkholderiales > Burkholderiaceae_C > Allorhodoferax. Next base: position 58,392 of record CANFWT010000005.1, read on the forward strand.
GTCAGGGATTGATTTTGACACCACCATCAAATCAGCAACCACGTCCACCATCAGCATCGCCGCGGGCAGTGACACGCCCGCGGGCATTGTGGCCGCGGTCAACACCGCAGGCGCGGGCGTAACGGCGCAGCTGGTCAATACCGGCGACGCCAGTACGCCTTACAAAGTGGTGCTGACTGGCACATCGGGCAAGTACAACGCATTCAGCGTGAGCAGCAGCAGCAGCGGCATCAACTTCGACACCGCACTGCAAACCGCAAGCAATGCATCCTTAACGGTGGATGGCATCGCCATCAGCAGCAGCAGCAACACGGTGAGCAGCGCGATTCCGGGTGTGACGCTGAATTTACTGGCTACCAACAGCAGTAATGCGACTTTGTCACTGAGCAATGACACCAGCGCAGCCAAGACCAAAATCACGGCCCTGGTGACCGCCTACAACGATGCGATGGATCTGTTTGACGAGCTGACCAACCCCAAATCGACACTGGCAACCTATGGCGGAACCATGGTGGGCAACTCCACCATGAACACCCTGCGCTCGCAACTGCGTACCCTGGTGACGCAGGACTCCTCTACCGCCAGCGCTTCGGGCACCTTGAGTGCGCTGCGTGATATCGGCGTAGAAATTGACAGCCACGGCAAGCTCACCACCAACTCCGTCAAGCTCGACGTAGCGCTCAACTTTGATTTCACCAACACGGTCACCCTGCTGACGGGCAACCAAGAAAACCAAAGCACCTACGACAGTGCCAGCTCGGGTCTGGCCGGCGACGCAAGCAAAAGCATCACCACCATGCTCAGCAGCACCGGCACCGTGGCCAAAGAAAGTGCCAATGCAACCACGCGCATTGGCAAATACCAAGACGACCTGACTGCGCTGGAAGACCGCATGACGCAGCTGTTGACGCGCTACACCAAGCAGTTCGCCACCATGGACAGCATTGTGGGCCAGACCAAGAGCACCCAAACCGGCCTGACCAGCACCTTTGCTGGCCTGATGGCCATGTACACCAAGGCCTAAGCCCCGCCCGGGGTAGCGCTTGCCGCGCCGCAGCCCGAACGGCGCTGACCTTTCCCTCATCCCACGGTATCCAACCCTCAAGTTTTTCTCTGAGCTGCCGATTCTTCTGACACTGCAATCTCACTAACGGTTTCGCACCCTGCGGCCCGGGCACCACGCCAAAGAGATGCACTTTCTGAAAGGACGGTAAACGATGGCATCCGAAATTGGCAACGTAGTAAGCAGCGGTGCGGCACAAGCTGCCGCTGCGATGGCGCCTGCCGGGAAATCAGTGGAACCCAAGGTCAATGTCGCTGCCAAAGTGGCAGACATCAAGCCCACGGGTATCCAGTTTGATCCGAGCAAGGCCCAACAAAATTTGCATGCGGCAGTGAACATGCTTAACGAGCAAATGGCCTCCACCAAACAGGGTTTGGGGTTTTCATTTGACGAGGCCATCAACGGCCCGGTCATCAAGGTCAGCAACATCAACACCGGGGAAGTGGTACGCCAGATCCCTACCGAAGATGTGCTGCGCATGGCCCACAAGATCGACGACCTCAAAGGTATTTTGTACAACCAGGTCGTATAAATCAGGAAAAAGAGCTAAAGAATTTTCTGCAGCATCCGATTCATTAGGTAACAGAGATCATTTTCTGTCGCGGTAGGTAAAGAGACGCAAAACAAGTTCTTTGTCTGCTTATCACTTTTAGGTTAGTCACTCTTCATTTTCAGGAGAATTGTTATGTCAGTTATCAGCACCAATGTGAGCGCTCTTTATTCTCAAAACGCGATGAAGGTCAATGCGCGTGACATGAGCAGCGCGATGCAGCAATTGTCAACCGGCAGCCGCATCAACTCGGCCAAGGACGACGCCGCCGGCCTGGCCATCGGTCAGTCCATGACTTCTCAGATCCGCGGCCTGAACCAGGCTGTGCGCAACGCCAACGACGGCGTGAACATGATGCAAACCGCTGAGGGCGCGATGGTCGAGCAGTCCAACATGCTGCAGCGCATGCGTGAACTCGCCGTGCAAGCAAGCAACGGCACCTACTCCAGCGCACAGCGTACCTACCTCAACACCGAGTTCAGCGCGCTGACCACACAAATTGGCAAGATCGCCACCGAAACCACCTGGAACGGCCAGAAGTTGCTGGACGCCACCAACACCAACAGCATCAGCGGCACGGCTGGTAAGTTCGAATTCCAGTCCGGCCAAGCCTCAGGCCAGACCATCGGCGTGACAATCACAGCGATGACCACTACGGGCCTGGGCATTACCGGTTTGGGCGTGAGTACCGCTAGCAGCGCATCTTCGGCGATCACCACCATCGACAGCGCCCTGGATACGATCAACAACCAGCGTGCAACCATCGGTGCGGGCATCAACCAGCTGACCTACGCTGCGGACAATATGACGAACATCTCGTCCAATGTGGCGGCCTCGCGCAGCTCCATCATGGACACGGACTACGCCCTAGCGTCGACCCAGTTGTCCAAAACGCAGATCATCCAGCAGGCGTCAACGGCGATGTTGGCCCAGGCCAACCAGCAGCCCCAAAGCGTGCTGGCCCTGCTGAAATAAGTGCCGGGTGGTGCGGGCCCCTGACGGGTCCGTAGCACCAAGCCCTGCAACAGCGGCTTGACGCAGGCGAACTGCCCTAGTGGCGGTTCGCCTTGCTGCATGTGCAGCGGTTCCCAGATGGGCCTGCCTACAAAGGTATTGGCACAGCTATTGCTTAGAAAGCTTGTCGGCAAACTATTGACCAAATTTTTGACACTTTGGTTTTCCGGCAAATCAGCGTCAGCGTGTTGGCGCCGACCCTTTCTTTGTCTGGAGAACCGCAATGTCAGTGATCAATACCAACGTGAGCGCCCTGTACTCGCAAAACGCGAGCAAAACAGCGGCTAAATCCATGAGCGTTGCCATGCAACAGCTCTCCACCGGCACACGGATCAACTCCGCGGCCGACGATGCGGCAGGTTTGGCCATCGGCCAAACCATGACCTCGCAAATCCGGGGCTTGAACCAGGCCGTGCGCAACGCCAACGACGCGGTCAACATGATGCAGACCGCCGAGGGCGCCATGGTCGAGCAGTCCAACATGCTGCAGCGCATGCGTGAGCTTGCGGTGCAGGCCAGCAACGGCACCTACTCCCCCGACCAACGCACCTACCTTAACACCGAGTTTTCAGCGCTCAAGACGCAGATCGCCAACATCACCAGCGACACCACCTGGAACGGCTCGCATGTTCTCAGCGGAGCCTCTGGCAACGGAGTGACCGCAGCGGGAGCGAACGCAACCGGTGGTAACTACTACTTTCAGGTGGGCCAAAGCTCGGGCCAAGTGGTCAAAGTCACCATCAACAAAATGGTCACCGGAGGCAGCCCGGCGGCGAATACCGGACTTGGTATCAGCTCTGAAGTGGTGACCTCTGCGTCGGCAGCCTCCAGCGCAATTGGGGTGATCGACACTGCACTGGACTACATCAATACCCAGCGCGCGACCATAGGCGCAGGCATTAACCAGCTCAATTACGCCGCAGACAATTTGACCAATATTTCTGCCAACGTCACGCAGTCCCGCAGTTCCATCATGGACACCGACTACGCACAGGCCAGCACGCAGCTGGCCAAAACGCAAATTTTGCAACAGGCCTCAACCGCCATGCTGGCGCAAGCCAACCAGCAGGCGCAGGGCGTGATGGCGCTGCTGAAGTAACTGGCTAGCGCAGCCCACTGGGCTGCCCGGCCAGGGTGCTTGTCTCTGCCAGGTCACGTGCCTGGTGTTTGCAGCGCTGCGGCTTAAAAACAGGGCGTACCACACACCGCTGGCACGAAGTCAGGGACGGCGGTTTGCGAATTGAAATACGAGGGGAGCAGGGAGCATGGCGACGCAACAGCACTTGGTTAGGGCGCTGACGCTATTGCGTCCCATGGTCCAACGACAAGACTTCGACCGGATCAATGAATTTGTGGCCCAGTACGGCCTGGAATTTCTGATTTCAGATGATTTCATTGATTTCGCGCGGGGGGTTAAGGACGCCTCCAGTGTCATTTTTCTGTGCACCCTGGCGGTCCACAACGCAGCCAACCCGGTTCGGGCGCAGATGGTGCTGCAGGCTTACCAGTCGATTGTTGGCGGCGCACTCACCGAAGGCATTGCCCAACTGCCCAAGCGCCATGTGCTGCGGCAAACCATTGCCGCTCTGGCGCACAAGGCGGCCATCGCTGCGCCCCGGCTGGATTCGCAAAAGCGCAAAGGCACAGGCCAGGAGTGGCTGCTCGCCTTGGAGCTGTGCATGGACCATGGCGCCCTGGAGAACGGCTTGGTGCTGATGCGCGAGCACATGCAACGTGCAGGCGCCGCAGATTACGTGCTGCTGTGCGCCAAGGCCTTGATAGAGCGCGCCGCCTCGGTGACGGAGGGGGACACCCTGCCCTGGGCGGCTTGGATTGCCCTGCAAACGGCGGTGTACGAAGAACTCAAACGCCAGAAATTTTCCGACGTGGCAGAGCGTGTAGCCCAGTTGGCGGGCGAGTACTGTCATTTTTCTGGCAATCCGGCGGATTCCATCGCTTGGTACGAAAAAATTCCGGCATCCTCGGACCGGTCCATTATTTCCCTCTACCAGATCGCCCGCGGGCACTGCCACATGGGAGAGACGGGATTGGCCATCGCGCACATGGACCAGGTTCTGGCGCGCATGTGCACGCAAAGCAATGACTGGATCAACCAGAACTTCTTGCATGCGGACGCTGCGGGAGAAAAGGCCGACAAGGCCAGTTTTAACCAAGACGCTGCGGCACTGGCGCTGACCGACCTGCAAAACACCCTGTCTGAGGTGGATGTATCGCCTTTTTTGGTCTCAGGCACGCTCTTGGGCTATGCCAGAAACCGTGGATTTTTGAGCCACGACAAAGACATTGACGTTGGCATTTTTGCCTCGCAAGACATTTTTGACGTACTTAGCTTGCTCAGCCGAAGCGGCCTGTTCGACGTGAAGTTCCACTTTCTGCGCGTACAAGACACCTACCAGGTACCTATCGTGCACCGCACAACGGGCATGAACATTGACATTTTTGTCTACCACCCGCAAGGCGAGCGGCTTGTTACCGGGGTGCATGGCAATTTTGGCTACACCCAAAACTTCACCTTCACGCCGTTTACCCTGCAGACCGTGCGGTTTCTCGACATCGACTTTGCGGTACCCGCCGACATGGCCCTGAATCTGCAAGAGAACTTTGGCCCCTGGCAAGTGCCAGACCCACACTTCATATCGCACCTGGAATGCCCCACCACCGTTGACATTGGCGGCGCGGTGTACATGGTGGTGGCGCGCCAAGAAATGCTGCGCTCTGTGGTGGAAGGCAAGAAAGTCAAAGTCGCGCGCATCGCCGCCATCCTGCGGCGCTGGCAAAGCGCTGAATACCCCATGGAGCCTTCGCTCATCGAGCGTTTGCTAGCCCGGTTCGGCATGGCGCCGGATGCTGCGCCATCCGACACACCACTTGAAACGATTACCCATGCCTAAGCAACTGGCTTTTGTTCTCCTGGCGGGTGGCCAGGGCCTGCGACTCAACCAGGACACACCCAAGCAATTCATCCGGGTGGCGGGAAAGTCCTTGCTCGAGCACAGTTTTTGCAGCCTCAGCGCCTGTGACCCGTCCGCACGCATGGTGGTAGTGGTGCCGGCAGACGCCGTGGCATTGGCCAAAAGCCTGCTGGCCGATCAGCCACGCGCCGAATTTGTCATCGGCGGCTCTAGCCGCCAGGCCTCTACTTGGGCGGCCATGCAGCATTTGCGCAGCGACCCGCCCCACAGCGTGGTCATCCACGACGCCGCCCGTCCATTTTTGTCCGCGCAAATCGTGCACGATGTGCTGCAGGCGCTGCAACAGTTTGAGGCGGTGGATGTGGCCATTGCGACCGCCGACACCATCATCGTGGAGCGAGACGGCTTTATCCAGTCCATCCCCAAGCGCAACCACATTTACCGCGGTCAGACGCCGCAAGGTTTCCACTACAACGCGCTGTGGCGCGCCTACCAGGAAATCGGCGACGTGCGCCTGGGGGAATTTACCGACGACTGCGGCATCTACATGGAATGCAACCCCATGGGCCGGGTGCGCATTGTCAAAGGCAGCAGTGAAAACATCAAAATTACCGACGACCTGGACATGGTCCTGGCCGATGAACTGTTTCGCATCCGGGCCAACCAGTGGCTGCCCCAAACCCAGGGGCTCGATGTGCGCGCCAAGCGTGTGTTGGTATTCGGCGGCAACGCGGGTATTGGAAAAGCCATGCACCAAGTCTTGCAGGAGTCGGGGGCTACCGTTTGCATCGCCTCACGCAGCAGCGGTTGCGATGTGGGGGAATTTGCCCAAGTGCAGGCCGCGCTGGACAAAGCGCAAGACGCCATGGGCGGCATCGACTACGTCGTCAACACGGTGGGCCAACTGGCAAAGCAAGACCTGGCGGCCCAGGCCATCGAAGACATTGCGCAGCTGATCCGCGTTAACCTGCTGGGCGCCATCCACATCGCCAAGGCCAGCCACGCGGCGCTTGCCAGCAGTGGCGGCATGTTGCTGAACTTTTCATCCTCGTCGTACACCCGCGGCCGGGCCCATTACACGCCCTACTCCGCCAGCAAAGCCGCCATCGTCAACCTGACCCAAGGCCTGGCTGAGGAATGGGCGGCCTCGGGCGTGCGGGTGAACTGCCTGGTGCCTGGACGCACCGACACCGCCATGCGCAGAAGCAATTTCACAGGAGAAGCTGCCGACACGCTGCTTAATCCTTTTGAAGTGGCGCTCACGGCCTGCAAGCTGCTGGCGTCCAACATGACGGGAATGGTGGTGCGGGTGTAAGTAAATTGGCAGCCTTGTGACGGGCTGCGCAAGGCGCCCTGCGCCCCCCACCACGCAACAGAGCGTCTACGCCGTGTGTGCCGGCGCTTGCGCTGGCGACAAACCCATCCAATGCACAAAAGCGCTGATGCGGGCACGGTCCTCAGGCTTGGACTGCTGGCGCAGAGTGGACTGCAGGTGCGCTACCGGCGCGCAGCCATTGTGGGCGAGTATGCGATTGAAAATTTCCAACTGCTGCGGGCCCACAAAATCCTCGTACACAATGGTTTCGTGGGTACGGTGGTCGGTATGGATGGCCATGTAAGCATCGTAGTCCGCCAGCACTTGCAAATAATGGCAGACCTGCATAAAACTGACGTCGGCTTGGGCCACCGGCTGGTCGCCAGACTGCCAAGCTTTGGTTAAATCCGCCTTGGCGAAGGAAAACGCCTGACTGACCTTGTCCTTTCGGGTAATTTTGTAAACCTGGTCAAAATCAAAATCAAAGATATCCACGCCTTGCTGCTTCAGCTGCGCGTGCTGGTAGGCATGCACTTTGACAGAAAAAACGCCATTCGCTGCGGTGGCTTTGCGGTACAAGAAATCAAGGTAATGGTCGAATTCAATTTTTGACGGATCAATGTTGTTCAGCCGCGCCCAGGTGTCGATGTACTTCATGGAGAAGTACTCATCCGGAATGCCAAATTGCCCGGTATGGTCCAAGGCGTCGCACAGCAAGGACGACCCGGAGCGCTCGGTGGAGATGAAAGCGATTTTGCGCTGGGGTTTGCCCCTGTAGTCCTCACGCTGACCCAGCCGGATATACAGCTGCTCCCAGCGCTCTTTGTAGCCCACGAGTTCCTGCTGCTGTGCTGGAGCACGATCTGCTAACTGTTCCATGGTCATTCGGCAATCCTTGCATACGGCGGTTCCGCGATATCGCGGGGTATCCAAGCCATGTTTCAGCAATAAGGATGCCAGTGGCTATCGTCGGTTATCCGCCAACCGTGAGCCGCACCGCTCGCAGCGGTTGCGCCGCAGCTCCACGGCCTTATTGCGCCACCAGCGCCTGCAAGCGCTCCTCCAGGTTACGGACAAACCTGGGTGTATCAAACAAAACGCCGTCCGTGCGCGCGGCGCGCAAGTGTGCACGTAGGCTGGCAAGTTCCTGCGGATGCTCGGCCAACCAGACTGCTTTTTCTTCGTAGTCGTGCAGATTAAAAGTAATGAGTGAAGCAAGTCCCGCTGCGCTCAGCAAAGCGCCTGCCATGCGGGCCGCAAACGCACGGCCGCACAGGGTCAGCAGCGGCAGGCCCATCCAGAGGGCGTCGTTGGCCGTGGTGCCGGCGTTGAAAGGGAAACTATCCAGAAAGAGATCCGCCGTTTGGTAACGCGCAAGGTAGTTTTCCGGAGAAACCCGCGGCGCGAAGACCAGGCGCGCGGGATCAATGCCGCGCGCGCTGGCTTCCTGGTGCAGGTTCTGGCGGGACCACGCGTTGTCACCCAGCAACCACAAGATGCTGCCGGGCACGCGGGCCAAAATCCGCATCCACACGTCAAACACTTCAGGCGTAAATTTGTAGTTGTTATTGAAGGAACAGAACACAAAACCATCGGCAGGCAAACCACATTCCGAGCGGCTGGGCTGGGAGCCCACGGGTCGCTGCCGGTCGCTGACCTGGTAGATGTCGGGCATGTACAAGGGGCGCTCAGAATAATGCATGGCCTCTTGCTCCGGAATCAAAAACTTGTCAGCGATGACATAGTCAATCGATGGCAAACCGGTGGTTGCAGGCAAACCCAGGTAAGTAATTTGCACAGGTGCCGGTCGGTACGACAATATATTGGCACGCGCGCCTGCGGTTTGGCCTTGCAAATCTACCAAGATATCAATCTCGTCGGCGCGTATTTGCTGTGCAGCCGCCTCGTCGCTCACATGGTGGATGCGCGTGAAGTGGTCCATGGACCGGATCACCCTCTGGCGCATAGGCGATCCATCTTCCGGACTCCAGCAGTAACCGTACACCTCAAAGCGCTCCCGGTCGTGCAACTCAAACAGTTCGACAGTGAGCAAGGCCACGGGATGCAGGCAAAAGTCGCCAGAACAATAGCCTATGCGAATCTTCTTGTGCCCGTAACCCGTCGCGTTGGCCAATACGGGCACGCCAGCGAGCACCTTCTTGTTCACAAACCGGCGCGCCGCCGCCAGCTGGTCGGCCGGATCGTCCGAAATGCTCAGCATGGAAAGCGCCGAGGTCGCGTCGCGCATCGCTTGCTGGCTCACCCCCGGTAATTCCGCATAGGTGGGCCAAGCGCATTGCTTTTGTCGCAGCGAGATCCAATGGTGAAGCACGTCCGGTTGGTCGGGCTCCAGCGCCAAACTTTGGGTCAACATGGCGGACGACTCATCGAGTTGCTTGCGCATTTCCAACACGCGCCCGAGCTGGTTCAAGGCCATGACCAGCAGCGGCTTGTTGTCTGTCGACGAAGAAGGGACATGCTGCACCACCCAGCGCCACTCGGCGAGTGCTTCTTCCACTTGGCCCAGCCGCTCCAGCAAGGTACCCAAATTCAGCCTTGGCTGGATAAAGCCGGGTGCCAGGTGGATGGCTTGGCGGTACGCCGCCTCCGCACCCACAAGATCGTTCTCGTTGCTCAGCGTGGCGCCCAGGTTGAACTGGACAATATGCGCGTAGGGCGAGGGGTTGCGCGAAAGCCATGTGCGGTAAAGCACCGCCGCCAGCGGCCGCGCGCCACTGGCCTCCAGGCGAGATGCGCCGTCAATCAAGGCACTAAAGTCCAGCTTGCCCTGCCATGCCAAAAGAATCTCTTCGGCAAATTTCTCATAAACAGACAATTTCTATACCTCGTGGTCTCAGGAAACAAACCGACGCGTGGCATACAAATAGCCACCAGCCAGAAGCTATTGTGCACGTCAAAACCCGACTGCCAGCAATGTACATCGCGGCACCTGAAATAGCATATACCGTGCGGCTCTCCCCTGCGCGGTATAGAGGGAACAACAGGACGAAAGCGGGCGATAAATCAGGGCATAATTTCCCATGACCACCAGGTGCTGCGCTGCTTGCGGCCTGAGACAGGCAAAAACGCGAATTCACGCGCAGGGGGCCGCACTCGTCAGTATTTTAGGATGCCATCTGCGTGAAGTATTATTTAAAAAATCCTGATTTCCAGTTCGTTCGCAGTATCAATATCTACTGTCCCCATGGACGGGTGGTCGATCTGGTAGTGGGTGCAGCCAAGGTGGACCATCCACTGGTCTGGGATTATCCCGCGTGCAGAGTCATACCCCAAGGCGAATGGACTTGCGTTCAATTTGAACGACCCGACAACTGGAGCCAGTTCGAAATTTCCATCGCTGCGGACACCGCCACCGACATTGCCGGGAGCATCGCCTTTCTTGAACCGTTGGAGGGCGAGGCTTTAGCCAATTTATTAAAGACCAAACGAATCGTTTTTTTAGGCGCCGCAAGAAACTGCGAGCAACGCATTCAGGGCTCTTTGCACAGGATATTCGAATTGTCTGAGCTGTTTGGGGACTACCGCATCAAGGTCTATGAGAATGACTCGGTTGACCGAACCTTAGAAATCATTCGGAGCGAATTGGCAGACAACAGCCACTGCGAACTCACCGCAGAAACCGGTCTAGACAAAATATTGCCGCTAAGAACACAACGCTTGGCTTACGCGCGTAACAAGCTTTTGGACGCCACACTGGCCCAGCATCCAGATTTCGACTATGTTTGCTGGATAGATCTTGACGGCCTGGTAGACGCGCGCTTCAGCACATCGGGGTTTTTAAGCAACTTCCGCTTTGAAAGCGTTTGGGATGCTGTTTTCCCTGTTTCTGCGCCGCTTTATTACGACGTCTGGGCACTGCGCGAACACTCTATAGCGCCGGACGATCTGGTCTGGCGCATGAAACACCGAATCCCAAGCGTCATTGGCGCGCGAAAAGACGTCCACACCGCAGTCCAACAGCTCGCACCCGGCAATCTGCGAGGGTGGCTGCGCGTAGAGTCCGCATTCGGAGGAATGGGCATTTATAAAATGGCCAGCGTCCCCCATGGGCGTTATGTCGGCTTATTGGACAACGAAGAAATTTGCGAACACGTGCCTTACCACCAGGCCTTGACCCGGTCTGGCGCCCGCCTGTATATCAACCCACAGTGCATTACCCATAATCCCTGAACTACAAAGCGACCATTGTGATGACTACTTATTCAAGCACAGCCAAAAAAGTACTGGTAACCGGTGGCGCCGGTTTTCTGGGGAGCCATTTATGTGACCGATTGGTAGCCCGTGGTGACGATGTGCTGTGCGTAGACAACTTTTACACCGGAAGTAAGGCCAACGTAGCGCATTTGCTGGGTAAGCCTAACTTTGAATTACTGCGCCATGATGTGACTTTTCCGCTGTACGTGGAAGTCGATGAAATCTACAACCTGGCGTGCCCCGCAAGCCCCATCCACTACCAGCACGACCCGGTTCAAACCACTAAAACCAGTGTGCACGGCGCCATCAATATGCTGGGCTTAGCCAAGCGCTGCAAAGCCAAAGTTTTGCAGGCCTCAACCTCGGAAGTTTATGGCGACCCGGAAATGCACCCTCAGTCAGAGTCCTATTGGGGTCACGTCAACCCGATTGGCATAAGGAGCTGCTACGACGAGGGAAAACGGTGTGCAGAAACCTTGTTTTTTGACTACCACCGCCAGCACCAATTGCGCATCAAGGTCGTACGAATATTCAACACCTATGGCCCCCGCATGCACCCCAACGACGGTCGGGTAGTGAGCAACTTTATTATGCAAGCCCTGCGTGGAGAAGATATTACGCTGTATGGTGACGGCCAGCAGACGCGGAGCTTTTGCTATGTAGACGATTTACTCGACGCGATGATGCTGATGATGGACTCGCCGGACGATTTTCCGGGCCCCGTGAATATCGGCAATCCCCAAGAATTTACCATGGCAGAGCTGGCGAGTGAAGTATTGGCCTTGACCGGCAGCCAATCCAAGATTGTTCACCTGCCCATTCCCGCTGACGATCCCCGTCAGCGGCGCCCGGACTTGACGCTGGCAAAACAGCGACTGCAGTGGGCCCCAAGCATCGCGTTGCGGCAGGGCCTAGAAAAAACCATCGCCTATTTCGCACAAATGGCATAGGCGGCTCGCAAGCATGGAACAGTTCACCAGCATTGTTTCAAGCCGTGGCTTGCTGCGGTCTTGCCACAGCCACAATAAAAACCCAGTCTCCAGCTCTGCCGATATTGACGCAGACTTGCTAATAAACCACGCCCATGGGCGCAGCATTTATGTTTGCACCGACGCCATTCACAATTTCGCGTGCAATTTCTTCCCCAAAATCGATGCACCGTTTGTGCTGGTAAGCGGAGATGGCGACACAGCGCTCAGCGCAGCGCTACTGGAGGACCCTGCGGTCGCCAACATGCTGCAAAGCCCCCTGCTGGAGGCGTGGTTTGCCCAAAACCTGAGCGTAAGCCACCCCAAAATTGCTTACCTCCCTATTGGCTTGGACTACCACACCATGTGGGAACGCCCAGGCGCATGGGGCATCTCTGCCGTGTCTGCCATTGCGCAAGAAAACACCTTGCTCAATACGCTGGCGGCTTCGCCATCCTTCAATGAGCGTTACATGAACGCGTATTGCAACTGGCGGCCCGTGGCCGGCTGGGGTGATCGCGAAGAGTGCTACGCAAAAATTGACAAATCGGTGTGTTTTTTTGAAACCGGCACGGTACCGCGCACCAGCAGCTGGCAGCGCCAAAGCGAGTTTATGTACGTGGTCAGCCCCGAGGGCATTGGCATGGATTGCCACCGGACCTGGGAGGCCATCGCGCTGGGGTGCATACCCATCGTCAAGCGCAACGCAATCTCAAGGCTCTACGAGGATTTACCCGTGTTGCTTGTCGACGACTGGAGTGAAATAACAAAGCCAACACTGGAGGCTGCGCTGGGATCATTTGTAAATAACAAATTCAACTTGGCAAAACTGTTCCGAGCGTACTGGGCGAATCAATTGTCTGTAAAAAACTCGGACTTATATGCTCTTCAAACCATGAATGAATGGAGGAAATTTTTAACGAAAAAACCAAACTAGTTTTCTTGGATATGAAAGCTTGCTTATTTTTTTGAAAAAATAATTTCACTCGCTTTTTTTGCACTTTCCGACCAAGTGAAATTTTTTATGTCCTTGGCGGCGCGAAAACCCAGCTCTCGTAGCGCGCCTCTGTTATTCACAGCATACAAAAGCAACTCTTCTAAAACCCGCTGATCGGGTTCGAACCATTTATGCCCTCGTTGCTGGGGAACCGCATTTAACCAAGCCTCATCCAGAATTTCGCACTCTTGGCCCGAAATAAGAAGACTGTTTTTTTCTGAGCAGTAAAAGCTCTGCGCTGAATAATTTGAAGTTATAACTGGCACGCCGCATGCCATGGATTGAATCAACGTAAGGCCCCAACCCTCTCCCCTGTTCGGATGAACGAAGCAGTCGCCAGATGCGTACAAGGACACCATTACAGATTCTGGCAACTGTCCGCTGATCATAAAGACCTCATTGCTAGCCCCATGCATCTCGCGCAACGACAAAATATAATTTTCGATATCCTTATTATATCCAGCCGAGGCCTTAAATATCAATTTCACATCGTCTCTGTACTTGAAAACAGAGAAAAAACTATTAAGCAGTAGATCGCAACCCTTCGGTTTTTTAAATTCCGATATAAAGATAAAATAAAAAGGATCCCGATCTGCGAAGTTAGAAAGAGGACTTGCTGATAGATTATATTTTTTGTCGTCGTAACCAAAGGGTACTGTCCGGATACAAGAGTGAACGCCGGCTTTCCGAAAGGACTGAACATGAAAATCGGTTGGGACCCATACTTCGGAGACGCGGGCATCATTCAAAAGAGAAAGCCAAGCAACCGGTACGGAGTCAGTCTCGTAGAGTGTCCATATATAATTTTCACCGGCCGCTCTATCCAAAATAATGCGATCAGGTGGAAGAATGTACAAACATGAATAAGGACCTTCAATTCTTGCTTCACGACAAGAATTAATATCTATTTCATCCTGCGCCTGATCAAAAATATATCTGCCACTCACATCACCTGGCGGCAGCAAAGAAACTTCCTCTATCTGAAAAGAAACGCCGAGCCGATACAAAGCCAAGCAAAAATCACGCGCAATCTGCCCTAAGCCGGATCCGTCATAAACAGGACCTGTAATTTTTAATTTACGAATTTTATTCTACCCGGCAAATGGCGAAGCAACTTGCGGCATATCTCGCGGATCTGGTGAATCCGGAAATATATATTGCCACAATTTTGGATCATATTTGTACATCGCATGAAACCCCATAGGCAGTCTTCCTGAGTCCAGCAACGCACGATTAGCATCAAGTTCCAGAGAAAATTCAACCGCCTCGGCACGGGATGCCAGCTTGAATTCACTATCGATTCCACCGAGAAAAGCAAGAAAAGCGTCACTGTTCAATTGCCCTCCGGACCGGAGCAGAAACTCTTTAACCAAATCGGAATGTTTATCTAAGATATGAAGAATGGATCTTGGGTTAACCATACATAACCCACCATTTCCAACGTCCAGCTTATACTCAACACCATTCAAATCAGGTCTAGATTCGAAATTTGGCTTCATGCTTAATAAATTAAACCATGGTGCGCCCACGTAATCAATAGGCTCTGCAGACCATCGATCGATGTGATCGCTCATGACGATCGCATCTGGCTCACAAATTAGCATACGATCGTAAAGAATAAACTTTTTATGCAATTCAGCACTTAATCGAAATCTGTTGTATTGATCTACATTTTGAAAGTTTTTGTCTGCAAATTTTATGGATTCAACCTCTGGAAAAAAAATTGAAAGATTAGACGATAAAGATTCAGGAAGTATAAAAAAAACATCCCAGCGGCACAGCGTCTTTATCGTTTTACTTATGCAATATTTTTCAATAGGATGAAATTCAACTTTGTGCGTTGGTATCAAAACCGCACATCGGCAACTATTTCTAGGTACGATCAAATCACTCAGCTCCATAATAGAATTAATTCGACTCGTATGAAAGATGTTACTGCGTATTACAACCTACTAGACTTTAGCAAAAGTGCGGTTTGCAAGAACGTACTACCAGATGTAGTGATCACATCCGAATAAGAAAGTAGCAAAAGATCAACGACCGCGTCAATGACGCTGACAGCGCTGCGGTTGACATTGCAGTAATAGTTACGCCCGCTTGCATCGGCCGTCATCTCGTTCCAACCGCCATCCGTTAGTTTTTCTACATAGGCACGTTTTTGGTATACACACGCGTTGTCCATATCCGCAAACTGCGCCTCTACGTCCTTGTCGTCTGAACAGACAAAAAAGCGCCGCTCGCCACTGTTTTTTACCAACTCGTACAGGTTTTTTTCATCGGCGCCGTTTGCGCCAAAATCTGTCTTGCGGATTTGGATACCAAAAAACTCGTTCAACCGGTTTTCAACCAAGAAGTCGTCGGCGATTTTTCGAATTTCACTTCGAATTGTGATCGCACGCACTTGCTCGAGGACCAGGTTTTTATCCAAATAGCTGGGGATGAGCGGCGTGTGGTAATGGACATTAGATTGGGCGGCGTTCAGGTACGCGGTGGCGTCGTCCACAGACGCGGCATTCAGTGGTGACCGATATTCAACGCCCATCCCAAGATGGTCTTCGGTCATGAAGAAGTGGAATTCATCTTTTTCGGGCACATAGCTGGCCAATTCACGCTCGATCACTTCAAATTCGTTTTCAAACAAATCTGAAAAACTGGCACCACACCAGTTATTGCGTGGCCACACCACGATGGGCCGCAGGCCAGATGCCTTGGCCAGAATCAGGCCGGAGACCAACCCGTTAAACCGGTTTCCAAACCCACCGTCGCAATAGATGTGCATGGTGCGTGCGGCGCTAGCACTGGCCACCCTGGCCCATGAAGGCGTGGCTGCGTCCGCACCTTCATACAGGTCTACCAGCGCAAGTGCCGCTGCATCCCATGAATAAAGCCTTGCTTGCGCCACAGCAGCTTCGCTCACGCTCGACGGGTCGGTGCGACGCGCGCAGGCGGTCTGCATCAGTTCGCGCAGTGCCGGCGCATGAGGCTCAACCCAGCAAGCAGACGCCATATCCCCCAAGGGGCCACGGTGAAAACTGGTGGGTATTCGGCTTACGGCCGCACCATGGCAAAAGTCGTCGGTGGCTCCGCCGGAACTGACGATGACCGGTTTGCCACAGGCCAGCGCTTCAAGCACCGGCAGGTTGAAACCTTCGGCGCGGTAGGGGGAAACATAGCAGTCGCACACGTTGTACAACTGGCACAGTTCAGCCTGCGTCATATTGGTGGACACCACCGAAATAGAGGCCAGCAGCGAGGGTGTCATCAGCTCCGGATGGCGTGCCGCAAGCGTGCTCAGGGTGTTGGATACGGAGAGCCCGTACAGGTGACTGCCGTCTTTCAAAATGAGGCGGGTGTCGGGGTGCTGCTGGTGGAGTCTGGCAAATGCCTCTACCAAAATATCGACGCCCTTGTTCCAGGTGGGTGCGCCCACATTCAGAAATACAACCGTATCCGCCGCTATCCCCAGGTTGGCCCGGTTTTGCTGCCGCACATCGTCGTGCAATGGCTTGAAGACTTCGGCGTCCACTCCGTGGGGCAAGACACGCACACGGCCTTCTGCAAATCCATAGTCCAGCAATCGGTCACGTGCCCATCGCGAAGGCGTCACCACAAGGTCTGCACCTTGCGTGTAATGGCTAAGCGGCAGCGCTGCGTTGGCAAAAAAACCAGATTGCAAGCCAAACTCAGTCACAGCGAATGAAATCGTCATCGCGGAGGTCTCGGCTGGCGCACGGAACGGGGCACCTATGCGAAAGACAAAATCCGCATCCTGCACCGCAAGGTCCGCCAGGCCAGACAAAAACGCAGTGCTATTCGCGTCAAAGCCCGCCGCGTGGTCTTTTGTCGTCCAGCTCGGCGACGTAACCGGCAGGTCGTGGTGAAACAGAGCGAATTTTTCCAAACGCGCCAGTGCCAGCAGCTGGTGCTGGTTCACCATGGCAAAGGAATGGTTAACCCCGCGCCAGCCCTCCACCAACAAGCGCTTCATTGCGGACCACCCAACAACAATTTGCGTTTATTGGGTTGTTGAATGGTCCACTGATAGCGCTTGCCGCCAAGGTTCATGTTTCACCGGATCTAGGGTTGGTTCACCTCATTTTGACACGGTAAAGGGTGCCACCAAAGTGTGGCTTGCGGGCGCGAGTTTGGGATGCGAATCCACAGCCGCGAGCTGCGCGACCTGGCCCGCGGCCACTCCAGCGAGTTGCTGCGGATACAGCCCAGCGCTGGCGCTAGCTACCGGTTTTCCGTTGGCATCGAACTGGCGCAGGACGTCTACCAGGCTCGCCACCGCGAGCACAGGCGCTGGTACCGCACTTGCCGCGTTGGGCAAGGTGCTGCCAGGCGCAGTTGTGGCTTCGCCAACAGCGTCAAACGAACCGATCGCTTGCGCCAATCCGCTCACCTTGGCACCAAGGCCTGTGGCAGCGGCCGGTGCAGCCGATTGGGCCTGCGGCGGTGTTTGCACCGCAAACCAAACGTCTGCCGCAGCGTGGTTGGCACCATCGGCCGTCTGGTAGCTCGAGGTCAGCCCCACCAGGTTACCGTTGTCAAGGGTAGCGCCGGCAGAGGTTTGCAAACTGACCTGGGTAATACCCAGCTCGCCCAAGGTCTTGATCTCGCCTGTACCGCTCACGCCATCAGAATTTGCATCCACCCAAACCCGCAGGCCGGCAAAGCCCGCATCCGCGCTGTTAATCACTCCATCGTGGTTGCCGTCGAGTTCAGCCAATGCGACATAGCCGTTACTGGCCTTGCTGCCGTCAGCCAATACCGTTGACGATCCAAACAGTTCTGATCCGTCGTTGATGGTTCCATCTTGGTTTCGGTCCATGACCAGCAAACCGTCGGTGGCACTGACCCAGCCCGTATTTACCGCGTCGCCGCTGGCCAACAAGTCAAATTTCACGCCGGAGGCGATACCCAGGGTCTTGACGCCATCGCCATTAAGGTCCAGCACGATTGGGGTACTGAAGTCCATCGCCGCCACTTGCGCGGTGGACAGCGCCGCTACTTGGCTTGTGCTCAGCGCTTCCACTTGCGTGGTAGTCAGGGCGGCCACTTGAGCCGTCGACAGTGCCCGCAAGGCAGCTGTGGCCATCGCAGCGATATCGCGGGTCTCGAGTGCAAGCATCTGGTTCACCGTCAGCGCAGAAGCATTGGCGGTGCTCAATGCGGCAACCTGCGTGCTGGTCAAAGCCACCACCTGGTCGGTCGTCAGAGACGCCACTTGTGCAGTAGTCAGGCCTACCACCTGCGCAGTAGTTAGCCCTGCAACCTGGCTGGTGGTCAGGGCAGCCAATTTGGAGGTTGTCAGCACCCGCAGGTTGGTCGTCGTCAGAGCGGCCAAGTCGGACGTTTGCAGGGCCACCAACTGGTTGGTAGTGAGCGCGTTGACATTGGCCGTGCTCAAACCGCCAAACTGCGCGGCTGTCATAGCCACCACTTGGTTGGTCGTCAGCGCAGCAACTTGTGCTGTCGACAACACGCGCAAATTCGCAGTAGTCAGCACCGCTACATCGGCCGTTGTGATGGCTACGAGCTGGCTGGTGGTCAGCGCGCTGACGTTGGCCGTGCTCATCCGCGCAAGCTGTGCCGTGCGCAATGCTGCAACATTGCTGGTAGTGAGCGCAGCAATCTGTGCCGTGCTTAGTCCTACCACTTGGGCCGTGGTCAGGGCGACAACTTGGCTCGTGGTCAGCGCTGCAACGCGGCTGGTCGACAAGGCTTTCAAGCTGGCCGTGGTCAGCGCAGCAAGGTCAGCCGTCTCCATGGCCACGATCTGGCTGGTGGTTAGGGCGTTGGCGTTGGCCGTGCTCAAGCCAGCAGCTTGCGCTGTAGTCAGGGCCACTACCTGGTTGGTGGTCAGCGCTGCAATCTGGCTGGTCGACAGGGCTTGCAGGTTGACCGAGGTCAGCGCTGCAAAGTCGGCCGTCGTCAAGGCCACCAGTTGAAGGGTGGTCAAGGCGTTGGCGTTGGCGGTGCTCAGGCCAGCTGCTTGGGCTGTAGTCAATGCAGCAATTTGGTTGGTAGTGAGCGCGGCGATCTCGCCGGTGCTCAGTCCCACCACCTGGGCGGTCTTGAGGGCCACGATCTGGTCTGTGGTCAGCGCTGCAACCCGGCTGGTTGACAGGGCTTGCAGGTTGGCAGTCGTCAGGGCCACCAGGTCGGCTGTCTCCATGGCCACGATCTGGCTGGTGGTCAGGGCGTTGGCGTTGGCCGTGCTCAAGCCAGCAGCTTGCGCTGTGGTCAGGGCCACTACCTGGTTGGTAGTCAGCGCTGCAGTCTGGCTGGTCGACAAGGCTTGCAGGTTGACCGAGGTCAGCGCTGCAAAGTCTGCAGTCGTCAAGGCCACCAGTTGACCGGTGGTCAATGCATTGGCGTTGGCCGTGCTCAGGCCA
>CANFWT010000006.1 GCA_947450895.1 Comamonadaceae bacterium
CGCGCCCTGGTGCTGCTGCTGGCTGACCAGTTACCCGCCTTGCTGGCCGACATCCAAACCGGCGACGTGCCCCTGAGCCGCCGCCAGACCGACTGGCTTGCGCTGGCCAACACCCTGCGCAGCTTTGTGCGCCAGCGCCTGGACGTGACCGGCGTGCAGCAAGCCATGCCTAAAGCCGTGGCCAAAGACCTGCCGCTGGCGCCCGCTGCCACCCCCCGGCGCACCCGCGCGGCCAAGCCCACGCCACCACCACCGCCTGTGCGTGCGTCCAAGCGCGCAGCGCCCGCCGCCGCCCGGGGCCGTAAAAAATGAAGCTCCTTTCTGCTTCTGCCCTGGCCGATGTGGGCACCGCCATCACCCACAGCGTACTGGCCACGGCACGCGCCCTGTTTGCCCCCGGCGGGGTAGTGCACCTGGGTGCCGGCACGGGCCAGGGCCCGCTGCACGGCTGGCGCCACTGGCCTGTGCCCGCCAGCCTGGTGCTAGACGCCCAGCCCCAGCGCATGGCCTGGGCGGCAGACTGGGCTGCGCAAGGCTCCGAGCGCTGGGTGGTGGATGCCCTGGTGGCCGGATCCGACGGCCAAACTGCGAAGCTGCACCACGCATCCAACCCCGATGAATCGGGCCTCACCCCCCCCAAAGCCCTGCAAAAACTCTGGCCCCAGCTCAAAGCGCTGGACGCCACCGAAACCCCCACCCGCAGCCTGGACGCCCTGCTGGCAGAGCCCGCACACGCCCCGCTGCTGCAAGCGCCCAACCTATGGCTGCTGGTGGACTTTTTTTGTGGCCCCGAGTTTTGGCGCGGCGCCAGCGCCACCCTGGCCCAAGCCCGCGTGGTTGTGCTGCGCCAGGCCAAAACTGCCCCCAAAGGCATAGAGTCCCTGCAAGAAGCCACCGACCGCATGGCAGCCCTGGGCTACACCCTGGCCGCCACACTGGAATCGAAGCACCCCGAGGTAGTGCACGCCGTTTATCTGCGCAACCTGGATCACGACCTGGCCGCCGCCCGCCAACAAGCGTTGCAACTTGCCGCCGCCCAAGCCCAAGAGCACCAGGCGCTTGTAGCCCAAGCGCAGGCACTGGCCGCCGCCCTGGACGCAGAGGCCAGCGCCAAAGCCGAAGCCCTGGCCCAGCGCAGCGTGTTGGCCAAAGAAAAAAATGTGCTGGTGCTGGCGCGCGACGCTGAAGCCGCGGCAAAAGCTGAAGCCTTGCAGCAACGCGACGCGCTCTCCCAAGAAAAGAGCGCACTTGCCGCTGCGCGTGACGCCGAGGCGCACGCCAAGGCAGAAGCCTTTCAACAACGTGACGCGCTTGTCAGGGAAAGGAACGCACTCGCCGCAGCGCGCGACGCGGAAGCCGCGGCAAAAGCCGAAGCCTTGCAGCAACGCGAAGCGCTCTCGCAAGAAAATAGCGCACTTGCCGCAGCACGCGATGCAGAAGCGCACTCTAAAGCGCAAGTGCTCGCCCAACGCGACGCCTTGGCCCAAGAAAACAACGCGCTGGCCGTTGCGCGTGACGCCGAAGCGCACGCCAAGGCAGAGGCCGTGCAGCAGCGTGATGCGCTTGCCCAAGAAAAGAACGCTCTAGCCGCTGCGCGTGACGCCGAAGCGCGCTCCAAGGCCGAAGCATTGCAGCGACTCGACGCACTGGTGCAAGAAAAGAATGTATTGGCAGCCTCGCTTGACTCCGAAGCCCAAGCCACATTCGAAGCTTTGCGGCAACGCGACGCGCAAGCCAATGCCATAGGTGAGGCAATAGCTCAACGAGACGCGCTGGCACAGGAGAGAAATGCGCTGGCTGCTGCCCGTGACGCCGAAGCGCAGGCCAAGGCCGAAGCGATTAAGCAACGCGACGCGCAAGCACAGAAAAAGAATGCAATCACCGCCGCGCTTGACGCCGAAGCACAGGCGAAGGCCGAAGCGATAAAGCAACGCGACGCGTTGGCCCAAGAAAAGACGGCATTGAGCGCAGCGCGCGATGCAGAAACTACGGCGAAGGCCGAAGCGATAAAGCAGCGCGACGCGTTGGCCCAAGAAAAGAATGCACTCACCGCAGCGCGCGATGCAGAAACTGCGGCGAAGTTGGCGGCCCTCAAGCAACGTGACGCTGAAGCTGCAGCAAAAAGCCAAGCCTTAGCACAAAACGAAACACTGTCGCAAAAAATAGAGGTTCTGACCGCCGCGCGTGATGCTGAAGCGCATGACAAATCGGAAGCCTTGCAGCGATGCGACGCTGAAAAAAAAGCCAAAGTCGCCGCTCTGAGTGAGTGCGAGACGTTGGCGCAAGAACTACAGACCATTGCGATCACACGCGTCGCTGAAGCGGTAGCTCTGGCGGATGCGCTGAAGCAACGCGATAAGGCAGCCAGCGAAAAAGACGTCGCATCAGCCCAACTTACCGAACTGCTGCAAAAAAACAAAAAATTGACTGCGGTGTGTCAAGCGGAGACGGAAGCCAAGCTAAGCGCTATTGCACGCTGTGCCACTTTGGCCGAAGAGAAGGCAAAAACTGCGGCCGCGCTTGAGGCCGCATCTGTCGCAAACGGAAAATTACAAATGGACCTCCAAGGCGCAGTTAAATCACTTGCCGAACTGCAAGCCACGCACGAGCTGCTCCGGTTGGAGCAACAGACAACCGACCACCGGCAACAATTCATTGAAGACGAAATGCTACGTGCTGAATCTCAAATAGAACTGATTAAAGATCTGTTACTACGTGTTAGGACTTAGCAGATGATAAAAATACTAATAAGTATTCTAAATTGGCTCCTCGGATTATTGGGTGGCCTACCTAAATCCCCGGTCGGAGCGGGAGAGACTATTCGCGTCGAGGACGTTCCTTTTCGCGAATCACCAACGTCCATGATATTGGATGATGCGCTATTTGAACGCAGTCGCACTCAATGGTATTTTGGCGATTGGAATGAGTTGGCGAATCTCCAGCGGGATGCGATCCAAAACCATTCGCAGCGGGCGAAATTGGCGTTACTCGCTGCAGCTGGACGCCTTCAAATGGGTGCAGACTTCGAGGCACGCGAATATATTACGCTCGCAAAGGAGTGGGGTTGTACCAACACCTTAATCAGCCAAGTGCTGATTTCCGGGGTGCATAATAGTCTCGGACGAGCCGCTGCCATTGCCGGTGAGCAAACCAGTGCAATTAAGCATTTTCAAAGGGCTATCGCTGTCGGTTCTCCTGAGAGCGAAGCTCGACTGCTGGCTCAAGCGCGTGTAAACCACCAATACCGGCAACTTGATCTGCCTGCTCCGCCGACCGGAACGCTTCCAACAGCCATCTCGCCGGATTCAACTTTCATTACGCAGTCTGTTCCCTAGTCGTATGTTTTCCCTCTTTATGCTGGCTAATCAGGAGCATCGCCTAGGTAACTACGCTACTGCGATTGACCTATACAGGCGTGCATTACAGGCGGAAACCAAGCTTGCTAGCATGATTCAATTCAATCTGGGGTTAGCACAGCAAAGGTTACTCAAGATCACCAAAGAATCTATCCCACTCTCAACCAAAATCGACTTGCCGACCGATTGGGTGCCGCATGAAACTCTGCAAAACAGCTCCAATATTCCTCGCATAGTCCTTGGCGGCATGGTGCTCGGATATCCCGAAAAAGGCAACAACACGATACCGCCGCGCGTTGCTGAGTGTGTCCGGTTGTATGAGCAGATATCGCAAATTCAAGATTGGCATTGCTTGCGGATTATCACTGGCGAAAATCTAACGCGGCCACCATCGCCCACTTCCAATCCCTCTGCATTGGTTCACGCATTTGCTACCAAGGATGTTACGCTTGCGGCGATCTGGTATGCCAACTCCCGGGATTTGCATCTTTCTATTGAAAAAGAGCCGTCGTTCAACCTGACCCACGTATTACGTGCTTACCAGTACGATCCAGTCGTCGGCGGCGGGCTAGTGCTAGTCGGGGACTATGTTTTGCAAGGAGCAGACTGGCAACTGACCGACTTGGTGCTGGTAAACCCTTATTTGCCTGTGTTACTCACACTCGGAGCGCCTGACGGATACTTAACGGATGCGGCCCTGATTCCCTATCCCTCGTTATTGCCAGGGGGCATTCACGAACATGAGTGTTATGTCGGCACGCTTGGCAATGATCCGAAATCACTTGCCCAGGTACTCTTGCAAGAGCACTTGCTTGCCCTCCGACATGGCTGGGCGATGGGGCAGTTACAGGTCGACATCCGTGAAGCTATCGGGATTGAAGCCATCCTGTCAAACGACTTCAAAGAGTGGTTGTGGAGCATCTTTTCTCTGCGCATCAAGCCCTGGCGCCCGCCTGATCTTTCGCAGGCACTGGCGGAATACTGGCAAGAGGTCTTCAGCACGCCACCATTAATGCGCTCGGCTGAAAAAAAGTTCAGCAGTCAGTCAGCGCGCGAACGTGAGGGCCGTGTGCTGCTTTGCCCCCCCCACGCCATTCCTTCTTTGCGTGCGTTAACAATAAGCCGATCCTTGGGAGAGCTTGAACAGACTTGCGGCGTCAGCCAGTTCATACTTGTACAGGAAGGACCCTTGACACAACGTTGGCGGCTGCGTTGGCCCGACATGGCAGCGAATCCAGGACTCGCTGTTGCGCAGGATGATGCAATTCGTGTGCCTTTAGTGCTGGTAGGAAAGAACGACGTCACTAAGCAAAATCCTGAAAATTCCCTAGGTGTAAGTGCCATTCTGATGAGTGAAACTGTGGCAGCTAACGCACTGCAACTGATTATGCCCATTGCGCCAGATTTTGCTGGGCCGTCGCTTCAAACAATAACTCCGGCTGAAGTCGACGTGGTCGTCACCGCAGTCGACCTGCCTACAGAAATATTTTCTGCGTTTTTAGATTCGCTTTTGCTTCAGCGCGTCATCAGTCTTCGCCAGATCGTTGTTATTCTGCCGTCTGCCGGTGATCAAAAGACGTTCGATAAACTCCTGAAACGCAACTATGCTGGACGGTATTTGTTGCTGCCGGCACGCGAAGCCGAACTTTACAAACAGCGCGTGCAACGTGCAACCGCTGCGATTAAGCGGCACCCGGACGATGCATACATGGTTTTCATAAATCAACCGTTGGTTTTGCATGACCCGCGAACCCTCGCAACGCTCGCGCAGGCCTTGGCTATCCCCAAAACGGCAACGACCAGTGCTTTGCTAATCGGAAATATAGAAACAAAATCAAAACCAGAAACTGTGATTTTTTCCAGCAGTTTATTCCCGGTACTGCGTCAGAGTAAGACGGAAACCGAATGGCACAATGAAAATCTTGCCGTAGCAATCCC
Organism: Comamonadaceae bacterium; assembly: GCA_947450895.1. Lineage (GTDB taxonomy): Bacteria > Pseudomonadota > Gammaproteobacteria > Burkholderiales > Burkholderiaceae_C > Allorhodoferax. The sequence goes on from CANFWT010000006.1 coordinate 5,295, forward strand.
CAGGACCACGTTACCCGTTGCCAGTCATGGCGATGCACTCTTCATGATCAAGACAAAAGAATGGAAGAAATCTGGCGGTTTTGCAGGCATTGAAGCGGAAGATGAAAATGCACTTCATGAGTACTCAGCCAAACTGTGCGCCAGGAACAAGTTGCACTTGCTTATCCCCAACGTGACTGTAGAGCTGCATGCTGTCACAGCAAACTTAAATTCATCCCGCGCTGGCTGGAAACCTGCCGCAAATCTGACCTGCAACTCTAACGCAGTCTGCATAGAGGTACTGCCATCGTGAGGCTTGGCATCATCCTCCTATCTGAGGAGCAGAAGGTCCAAGCAGGTGTCCGCATCCGATATGAGCGTATCAAACCCGCATTGCAAGTGCAAGGGCATGAGCTCGACTTTATTCCGATTCAAGATCTGGCATCACTGTCCACGCCAAAGCATGACGTCTACTTAATTAGCAAATGTTATGACGCGAGAGCCATACTTGCAGCACAACAGCTTCAAAGCCTTGGCGCCAATGTCGGCGTCGATCTATTTGACGACAATTTCAGTCAACTGACAGATAGCCGCTTTGTTCGTTTGCGTTACTGGCTCCGCACCTTGTTACCTTATTGCTCTTTCGTCCTCTGCTCTACTCACGGCATGCAGTCTGTAGCTAAGGCCTATGCCCCCCACTTGCCTAGCCATGTCATGAACGATCCTGCCGAGCCGTTCGATGCAGAAAAACTTGCCCAAAAACTGGCAATTAAGTTGGATATTGCACACCGTGGGCGTCGTATCGACATTGCTTGGTTTGGCATGGGCGATAACCCAAATTTCCCCGTTGGCTTGGCCGACTTGGCCGCTTATGGCAGCGATGTGGATCGCCTACGTGGCCATGGATTCGATATCCATCTGTCCATTGTGACTAATCAGCGCGCCATGTCTGCCGACAACCTGGCGTCGCTGCGCAAACTCGCCACCCCCTATACGATTGAAGAGTGGACAGTGGAACGTGAACAGGCTTTGCTCGCGCGAAGCTTAATCAGTTTTCTTCCTGTCAATGCCCAAAGTTTCAGTCGAGTCAAGTCACTTAACCGTGCCATCACAGCCTTGACATCTGGTACACAAGTGCTTTCGTCAGGCTACGATCTCTATCAACCTCTTGAGAAGTTCATTTATCGTTGCCCACGACAACTGATTTCTGACATCAACCGGGGTGAATTGCTGCTGAGAGGCCAGTCGGTCCCGTCGCTCTGCGAACAAACGCGGCACTTTGCCGATGTCGATACAGAAGTTATGAAGCTAACGGAGTTTCTAGCTGGCTTGCAGCGACCGCAGCGTCCGACCGCGCAAATTAACAAGAGCTTTGCGGTAATTCATGGTAATGAAACCCTTGGTGATACACACAAGTTTGCGCAGAAACAAAACATGCTTTCGGTTGCTAGCCCGCTATGCAAGCTTGACCTTAATTTCGATGTCCGTATTCAATATATCGAAAATGATGAGCTTTCAGTTTTAGTGAGCAAAAAGAAGCGAAATCTAATTGATCCAGGGCTTCTGCCTATGTTCGTACTTTCGACGAGGATTTTGAAAACAGACTATTTGGTTATCGATGTTTCAAAGGTTTTCCCGGATTTTAAAGCACTGGGGCTATCACTCATTAAGTTGAAAACACCTGCGGCCCAAGCAGCGGCCTATCCGGTAATCATGGGAAACGTGTCCGAAATTCTTCACCGAATTTTCCCCGGTATCGGCGTCGTCGTATCCGAACAGTCCAAACGGATACCTTGGGCACTCTCATTGAAACAAGATGTTGAGGTTGTCCAATGAACAACGGGCAAGTTACTTTCATCGTCAATCTGCTGCAGGATATCAACGTCATCCGGCCGCTTGCCTTTTTAGCAGCACACAAACTCAATCTGAACTCTCGTTTTCTCGTCACAACTGACTTTCGTAAACGAGACAAGACAGGGATCTGGCAAAACGAAATAAACGAAATCGCGAAACTGACAAATTCCCCGATCCACGATTTTGAAAGCGAATTTCAGGCAATGCAAGTCTTGCAAGATGGCCATGGTGCTCTTGTTGCTGCGAGTGAATCGCATCTCGATGCCCACAAGCCTGTCCATGATCTCTTTCGTGTTGCGCCTAGCAACTACGTCAAGATCACGCTGCAGCACGGGTTTGAATGCGTCGGTTTTTTGCAGAGCCGTGATCAGAACTTGGCCCACGGCAGCAATATCACCTTTGCCGCAGACATTATTTGTGGATGGTCCGCGCCGGAACGACTTACTGCCGTTGCGCCCTCGCAGCGACATAAGCTCCGCGTCACCGGGCCGACCTCATTGCTTTCGGCCCCAATCAAGAAAAGAAGTGCTGTTACTGCAGCACAAGCTGTATCTGAACCTGCAGGTTTAGTATGTGAAAACATGCACTCCCCCCGCCTCAATGTGGCCGGAGATTTCAAATCAAAATTTCTTGAAATCTTCGAAAAATTTTGTGCAGAGTTAGTGCTGGACGGCCGCCGGGTCACACTACGCCCTCACCCTGGCGGGCAATATGTCATCAAGAACGAAGTGCCGCTACTACCGAATGTGGATCTCGAAAACAGCCCAATCTATAAGGTTGACTTGAAGCAGTTTGCCTACGGCATTTCTGCGCCTTCGTCGATTTTGATTGACATGGTGCTGGCGGGCATTCCGGTGGCGGTGTGGCACGATGAAGATAGCGTGATGGATCTTGGTAACTATGAAGGACTAACGCACATTTCGACAATAGAGCAATGGTCGAGATTCGCGCTCGATGCCGTTGCGAATCCGGCGCACTATCTGGAAAAACAAAAATCCTATTTGCAGAGGTGCAAATTACTGATCGAAAGATCACAAGTTTTTCACGCTTTTTCAAGCGTTTTGCAAGCAGCCGCACGCCGGGATAAACCTCGCAGCCTACGGGCGCGGGCTAAGGCTCGGTTGTTATTCTTTGCCCCAGGTTACATCCCTACCTTGCAGTTATCGTTTCTCAAACCGTTGACTCCCGATATGGTGACCGGGGAAGTGGTGATTGACATAGTTTCAGAGTTGCATTTGAATGCGGAATTTGAGTCCGGAAATCGTCAAATCGGCTGCGAGGCACGCCAATGGCTGAAAAGTCGAATCGACGACTTTCGCCCGACGATGGCAATTTTTTGCCGCTGGGCTGGACCGCATACGGCTTGGATGCTGGAGTATCTATCGGAACAGATGGTCCCAGTGATTTTTCATCTGGAGGACGATCTTCTTGCTATACCGGAAGAGATTGCCCTCGAAAAATGGGAATTCCACAACAGGCCTGAGCGTATCTCATCCATGCGCCACCTGCTCGATCATGCCAGCCTGGTCTACTGTTCAACAGAGCCGTTGTGCCAGAAAATTCAGGTTTACGGCGGAAAGGCCCCCATATATGCAGGTGCGATTTATTGCGCAGCTGTCCCTTTAGTTATCGCTGAGAGTCGGTCGGTTAGAAAAATCGGCTACATGGGTATTGGTCACGAGGGCGACTTGGCGACGGTGCTGCCTGCTGTGCTGACTTATCTCAGGCGCAACCCTCAAGTATCGTTTGAAATATTTGGCACCATTCCCGTACCACACGTGTTAGAAGAATTTGGGGCACGGATAACCCAGGCCCCTAAAATCGACAGCTATGAACAGTTCCTTCAACGATTTGTCGAGTACCAGTGGGACATCGGTATTTGTCCCCTGGAGCCAATTCCGTTTAACATGCTCAAAGCCAACACCAAATGGGTTGAATATACCGCCGTAGGGGCTGCAGTTGTAGCTAGTCGGGGCACGGTGTATGACAAAAGTTGTAGCGAGGGTTGTGGCATTCTGGCTACCACAGAACAAGAGTGGTTAGAGGCGCTGGAGTACCTGACGCACAATCCCGAGGCGCGCTCAGAGATGGTCCGTCATGCACAAGAAAAGTTGCGGCGCGAATACACCCCCAGTAAATTACGCAGCCAAGTTTGGTCTATGATAAATATCGCAAAAGACGACCAGATCAGAACTGCGACTTGTCCACAAACCATTAATAAACCGAAAAACCAACAAAAGAATGAGCGAATACTATTTATTTCAAATGCCTATGTCCCGACATTGCAACTCAGCTTTGTCAAGCCACTGGCTGGATTGGTCAAAAATGAAGTTATAAATACGGATTTTCTTTTTGAAAATGAATTTAAGCAAAATGAATGGCGTGAAGAGGGATTCCGATCTCCGGTGGCTTGGATTAAGCACCGCTTTGAAAAATTTGCGCCAACCTTATTGGTGTTTTGTCGCTACAGCGGTCCGTACAGCGACCTGATGTTGGACTTGGCAAAGCAGAGCGATGTTCCTTGCGTCTACCATATCGATGATGACCTTCTGGGCATTCCGCAGGAGATTGGTGCTGTAAAGTACAAATATCACAATGACTTCAGTCGCCTTGAGTCCGTACGTCTTTTGCTCAATCATTGCGATCTGGTGTATGCCTCAACACTTAGATTGAGGGAAAATTTAATGTCTTTGGGTTTTAAGGCGCCAATAATTTCAGGATCGATATATTGTTCAGGTGAAATTATTAATAAGGCCGTGTGCAGATCGGCTCATAAGATCGGTTACATGGCAAGTGCTGACCATGCACACAATCTGACACAAGTTATCGGCGCGTTAGTTCGGATATTACGAAAGCATACGAGTATCAGTTTTGAATTCTTCGGAACCATTTCAATCCCCGAGGAGTTATCTGAATTTGGTGAACGCATAGGGCATGCACCGAAAATTGACAACTACACTGAATTTTTGCAGCGATTTTCAGAGTATCGATGGGATATAGGCATCTGTCCGTTAAACCCTATACACTTCAACATGATGAAGGCAAATACCAAATGGGTTGAATATACTTCTGTAGGCGCGGCAGTTGTAGCGTCCAAGGGCACAGTGTACGATGATTGTTGTTCGAAGGGCTGCGGGCTACTGGCAGAAACTGAAGATGAATGGTTTGATGCCCTTGACCTGCTGATAAGAGATTCTGATGCGCGCTATCAACAGCTTGTTCTAGCACAAGAAAAACTTGTCAATGAGTATTCAATTGAAACGCTGCGTGCGCAGGTCCTTGAAATCTTCGCTCGTGCCCATGCCATGCACGAAATTAGTTAATTAATCGTTTGACCGTAGGATTTTGTATCATGATTCGCGTATTTGTTGGCTACGACTCTCATTTGCCTGTGCTATATAATGTTCTACAACACAGTATTCATATGCGCTCATCAAAACCCGTTGCGGTAATCCCAATTATACTGTCGCAGTTGAAAGGTATATATAACCGCGAGCGTCACCCCTTGGCGTCAACTGAATTCTCGTTTTCGCGGTTCTTGGTGCCGTATTTGTCTGACTATGAGGGTTGGTCGTTGTTCATTGACAATGACTTCCTTGCTCAGGATGATGTTGCCAAGTTATGGGATTTGCGCGATGACCGCTATTCTGTTATGTGTACCAAGCATCAGCAGAACCCTGGTGAGAAAACCAAGTTTTTGAATACAGTTCAAACAAAATATGAAAAGAAAAACTGGTCGAGTTGTATACTTTTTAACAATGCCAAGTGCCGCGCTCTATCACCTGAATACGTCAATTCCGCAACTGGTTTAGAACTGCATCAGTTCAAGTGGCTGGAAAGTGAAGGTCAAATCGGGGATATTCCATTGGATTGGAATTATCTTGTGGATTGTGGATCTGAAGTTGAACATGTCTCCTTTGTGCACTACACCTTGGGCGGCCCCTTTTTCAAAGAGTTTTACAATGTTGAATATGCGCCGGAATGGTATCGGGAGCGTGATGATATGCTTCGTTGTTTGCAGAGGGATCAGTCCTGAGATTCAGGGTCTCCTCATAGCGTTCGATATTCCTTAGCTTGTGGCAATCTAAGCGATGAATTCGTGGCTCAAGTAAGTAATGTTCAATAGGATTTAGATGGCACTAATTCTGATTACCGGGGGTGCAGGTTTTATTGGTTCTCACCTGACCAGACACTTGCTCGCAGCGAGGCACACCGTTCGAATTCTGGACTGTTTGGCTCCTCAAATTCATGGTCAGGTTCCAACCGGCTTGGATTGGTTGAACGGTCCTGGTGTCGACTTCATCCATGGTTCAGTGACCGATGAATTGGTGGTCCGTAAGGCTTTGCAAGGCGTGACAACTGTTGTTCATCTGGCAGCCGAAACCGGCACCGGACAGTCCATGTATGAGATTGCCCGCTACAACTCAGTCAACGTGGGGGGTACCGCCTTGCTGCTCGATGTACTGGCAAACGACCGGCATCGCAGCGTGAATCGCATCGTCCTTGCATCCAGTCGCTCCATTTACGGCGAAGGCGCGTATAACTGTCCAAGTTGTAATAACCAAAAGCGCCACTATCCGGATGGCCGCAATATGGCCCAACTTTCAGAGCACCGCTGGGAGCATTCCTGCCCGACTTGTGGTGACAACCTTGAACCGGTAGCGACCCATGAAGATGACCCGGCCAAACCTGCTTCAATCTATGCGGCCACCAAGTATGCACAAGAGGATCTAGTGCGCGTGGCTTGTTCCGCGCTGGGTGTAGATTATGCTATTTTGCGTCTACAAAATGTCTATGGGGAAGGGCAATCACTGAACAACCCCTACACAGGCATTTTGTCGATCTTCTCCACCCGCGTCCGTCGCGGCCAGCATCTGCCAATCTTTGAAGATGGTCATGAGACGCGTGATTTCGTCCATGTTCAAGATGTCGCGAACAGCTTCCTGGCCGCCGTTCAATCCCCGAGTGCGCTTTCTGCGGTAATTAATGTCGGAGTCGGTACCAAAACATCAGTTGCCGAAATTGCTGCCCATTTAAGCGTGTCTTTTGGAGTTTCACCTGATTTACTCATGACAAAGGAATATCGACTGGGAGATATACGCCATAATTTTGCAGATATCAAAAGGCTGCAAAAAATACTTGGCTATCAACCAGAAATAAATCTAGCGACAGGTATGCAACGATTTGCTCGCTGGGTACAACGGCAGGTCCTGCCTGAAGATAAACTCAACCAAGCAAATTTTGAATTGAAATCGCGTGGCTTGATGGGGGAATGATCCGTGAAACGCATATTTGTTTTTGGGGACTCGCATACTAGAGCGTTGAAAGACGCTCATAAGGATTTCAAATTGTTAGAGCCATCTTTGAATTTTGAAATTCACTGGATGTTATCGGAAAAAAATGGTGCAATTCGTGGCGATTTGAGGTACGAAGATGCATTAACCACAGCATCGGACTTGCTCGAAAGTGATTTGCTGGTTATTTCCCTGCTAGGTACAGGCCACAATATATTTGGATTGATAGAGCACGACATTCCTTTCTACCTCTGGGATGATTATCAGAGCGAGCACAGCGCCCCTGGAAAAGACCTGATACCAATCAACTTAATATATGATATGTTTATTGATTTTTGCAAAAAAAATAAACGAATACTAGAGTTAAAAAAAGGCACAAAAGCAAAAGTGGTACATTTGATGACACCGCCGCCAAAGGGTGAAAATGACTATATCAAGTCAAAGATCAGTCGATACAGGGATAAAGTAATTGGAGATTATGCTATCAACCCTCCTAAAATAAGACTGAAACTTTGGCAACTTGAAATGAAGGCGCTGCGGGATATATGTGAAGACTATGACATTGAAATTTTACCACCGCCAGAGTGTGCAATTGATGACGCAGGATTTTTGAAGATTGATTATTATGGCAGCGATGCGACGCATGCAAATATAAAATATGGGAAACTGGTTTTGTCGCAACTTGAAAAATTGATTAGCTATTGGCCAAAATAGGTTTAATTAAAATCCTATGAACTTAATTGATTTGATCACCAGAAAAGACAGGAACTTGGTTCGTGTCGGCCATGACTTAGAAATTATTCGTTTGGAGTGGGAAAGCTCTTGGAGGGCAATCAGGATACAAAGAGACGAGACTGCACAGTTGGTTTTGGGAAACATTGAATCTCACTATTTCATGCGATCAAGGCCATCGGATATTGGTTGGTTTGCTGCGATATCAGGTCTATCAGGTTCAGGTGAACTGGTTGTATCGATTCAACAAGGGAGAATAAAGCGGACAAATATAGTGGCGCTTACTGCAATCCCGGTGCCAGTCTTCTTGCCTTGGCCAGATAATTCTGATTCAATAATTGGTGATGTTCGTATTTCATTTCATTTTATATTGAAACATGGTGAATGTGCGAATATATTAATCCATCAGCGTCTCGAACGCAGTCATATATTAAGATATGCTGTAGGTAATGGCGTTGAGTTAGGCCCCGGCCCAAAACCACAAGTTCTTCCTTCCGATTCTGTAAAAGTAGAGTATGTTGAAGAATCTCCAATGGAAAAATGGGTAGAAAGCTATGATCAAAATGGAAAATATGGCGCCAAATCAGCTGATTTTTCAAATTATACTATAGGGACTGCGTGGGATTTACCTCAATATGATAACTCCCTTGATTTTATTTTCTCTAGTCATGTTATTGAACACTTGGCCAATCCTATTGGTCATTTTGTCCGTTGGAAACAAAAGCTCAAATTAAATGGTGCGATTCTTGCTGTAGTACCTGATATGTTGGGGACAAAAGACTACCTGGCCACACCTTCTACTATCGACGAGTTGGAAGAAGAATTTAGAGCTGGAATTTCTGCGCCCTCCAAAAGGCATTATGCCCGATGGGCAACAATGAAAAAAAAAGGTCGCGAAGTAGATGATTTGATTGCAAAAGGTGTTTCAATTCATGCACATTTTTACAATCCGAATAGTATGGCCGATCTGCTCGGACGGTGTGTAAATGATCATGGCTTTAATCATTACTCAATTATCCAAAGAAGAAACCACAAAGACTTTTATTTTATTTTAAAATAATATGAAAAAATTAAACCATCCCTATTTAAATATTCCGGACAAAGCTTTTTGGAAACGCTCAGTCGCAAAGATTGAGTCGCGCAATGTTGATCCAGTTGGCACGTTTCAACTGCGCTTAAGTTCCGAAACCAAGGTCGCAACTGCGGGCAGCTGTTTTGCTCAGCATATTGCCCGTCATCTGCGTAAATCAGGTTATCAATACTATGTTGTGGAGGAAGGGCACCCGATTATTCCCGCTGCCATCCGCGAGAGGCATCACTACGGTACTTTCTCTGCGCGCTACGGAAATATCTATACAGCGCGGCAACTGCTTCAGCTTTTGCATCGTGCATATGGTCGATTTACGCCCCTAGAGGATGCTTGGATCGAGACTGATGGTTCGGTACTCGACCCCTATCGTCCGACGGTACAACCACGTGGCTATATCTCGGTGGCTGAAATGCACGCCGACCGCGATCAGCATTTCGCCGCAGTTCGCAAAATGTTTGAAACGCTTGATGTCTTTGTCTTCACCCTTGGGTTGACGGAGTGCTGGATGGCGCGCGAAGATGGTGCCGTATTTCCTCTTTGTCCGGGGGTGGAAGGTGGGAAGTTCGATCCGTCGAAGCACGTCTTCCACAATCTGAGCGTCGCCGAAGTAGTCGCGGACATGACCGAGTTCATCGAGGAACTCCAGCGTTTAAATCCTGTTGCGCACGTGGTGCTGACCGTTTCGCCCGTGCCCCTGATGGCGACTGCAGAGCCTGGGGAGCATGTGCTCTCCGCAACCACCTATTCAAAGTCCGTGCTGCGTGTCGCTGCTGAGGTGCTGCGAAAGCAATTTGACTTTGTGCACTACTTTCCTTCCTACGAAATTATTACCGGCAACTTTAACCGCGGCTGCTATTACGCCGAGGATTTACGTAGCGTCACCGAAAAAGGCGTTTCACATGTGATGCGCCTGTTCCTGCAATATGCCACCGGCGGTGCGGTGGCAACAAAAGCACCTGCAACGGAAGCCTTGAAGGTCGATAGCTTCATGGCACAGGCCGAAGCCTTGGTGGAGGTCGAGTGCGATGAAATCGCACTCGACCGCTGATAGCCAGTTCAGTAAATCTAAAAAAATTAATTTTTATGATCACCATTTCGAAGTCCATTCAAGTAGGAAATAACTCTGGCTTCGTCCTTTTTGGCGGCATGAATGTCCTTGAATCGCTTGATCTCGCCAAGCGTACGTGTGCTGAATATCTGCGCGTTACACATAAGCTGGGCATTCCTTTTGTATTCAAGGCGAGTTTCGACAAGGCGAATCGATCCTCCATCCATTCTTATCGCGGGCCTGGACTGGAAGAGGGCTTGCGCATGTTTCAAGCGCTCAAGGCCGAATTCGGCATGCCCATTTTGACGGACGTCCACGAACCCAGCCAGGCCCAACAGGTGGCCGAGGTGGCGGATGTTTTGCAGTTGCCCGCCTTCTTGGCGCGACAAACTGATCTGGTGGTGGCTTTGGCCAAGACAGGGCGGGTGGTCAATATCAAAAAGCCCCAGTTCCTCAGCCCGTCTCAAGTAGTGCATATCGTTGAAAAGTTCCGCGAGGCTGGTAACGCACAAATCCTGATTTGCGACCGAGGAACGTCTTTTGGCTATGACAACCTGGTGGTGGACATGCTGGGTTTTGGTGTCATGAAAAAGACGTGCGGCGATTTGCCGCTTATTTTCGATGTCACCCACGCTCTTCAGCAGCGTGACCCCATGGGCGTGGCCTCGGGTGGACGACGTCAGCAAGTGGTGGACCTGGCGCGCGCAGGAATGGCGGTGGGCTTGGCTGGTCTTTTCCTTGAAGCGCACCCCGATCCGAGTTGTGCAAAGTGTGATGGGCCCAGTGCCTTGCCTTTGGACAAACTAGAGTCCTTCCTTTCCCAGATCAAACATCTGGATGATCTGGTGAAGTCCTTTCCGGCATTGGTCATTGATTGATGCCCGCGATGACAAGACCAGGAAGCGTACGTTGCGTAATTGTTATTCCTGCCATTTTTTGATTCGACCCGGCTGCCGGTAAGTCTTTGTGGATATTTTCGGTAATTCGTTGATCTGGCTTGCAGTCGAGTGCGCCGGAGAAGGAGTCGGTATTGCTGCGATGATCTTGGCTACCTATAATGGAGACGTATCTCCGGCTGTCGAGGCTTTCGGTGGGCAGCGCATCATGATTTAGCCAGATCACCTATCGCATACGGATTGTCTGGCCGAGGTCTTTCGACAACATTTATATTAATTTGCAGGGCGATGTACCCTTGGTGCTGCTGAGGGCGTAGAACTACCAGTCGCCGGCATGCTGATAGAACGAGGTATCAATTTGGGCAAACTGTGTTGTCCCCTCGCGGCAAACGAGGCAAGCAGGCCCAACAGTGTCAAGGTGGTGTCGACAGCAACTGCAATGCCAGGTGTTAGAGCCGTAGTGACCTGCCTCTATTCTCCATACGCGCGATGCCACTCGATTCACCTATGGCAATCGTGTCGGCGGCTATGCTTATCGGCGCATGTACTGGATAGTTTTGGCGAGCTGCCCCGGCCCACTCTGGAAAAATCTGAGAATCTAGAACAACTAACTTGTTGTCGGCTAACCTATCCGTGCCTTCGAGCTCGCGCCGATGGCGCTCAGTGTGGGTACTAAGGGATGTCTTGTCCGACTGATAGCCATTCTCTGGTTAACCCGGTTCCGCTTTTTGCCACCTTAGCCTTGCTCAGTTCGAGCGGGTGATTATCGATATGGATCGCGTGTTGACTGGTGTGGCTTATACTGTCTTTACGACTCCAAATCATTTAAGCGCCCTTGATGCTTTCGATGGTTTCGGCGTGCACATGCCGGAGGAACGTAGCGGCCGTAATTTAGTGGTTTCCGCGCGAGGCGCACCAACGCTGCAAAAGCGAGTGGAAGACCTCAAGGACTCGTTCGCGATATTTGGTAGAAAGACAAATTTTTTCCGTTAAAGCGCTGATCGAGCAACCAGGCGTCAAAGCTGTTGCAACCACTGTATTGGCGCTGATTGTATCAATTTGCCGGAATTTGAGGTGTGTGGAGTCTCTTTTTCGGTTGTAGATGCACAGGATCATGTGAAGCGTTTGGCTGGCAGAATTTTTTCTTTGGGTAAACGGTGCGGGGTTTTTCGCGAGATGCTTGATTTGATAAGGAGAGATAAAATTAATAGCAAACCAGTTAAAAAAGTTGAATATTATTGCTCAATAATAAAAAAATTATACCAATGGCTATTAAGCTCATCATTCATGGGCGACCATTTCAAGCAAAAAATAATTTATGGGTGGCTTAAATGGTAAGAGTTGGTGTTGCTGATTATCTAAGAAAACATGTGCACAAAGGAGGAATTGTTGTAATTCCAGATAGTAAAGTAATATACATGAAGGCGTGTAAAACTGCTGGAACCAGTATTTACAGAGGTGTATTAAAAGATGTATTTAATAATGTGTTAAATGTAAAAGATTCACCTGTCGAATTTTACGCTTGGCTTGGCAGTATTAGTGACGATGAGTTGAGTTCCTACTATATATTTTCCGTGGTGAGAAATCCTTATGAAAGATTGTTGTCGGCTGCGACCCATTTTAATTTACATTTAGATGATCTTTGCAATAGATTTCAAGATATCACGAGTGATAAGAAAATAAGAACGCATACGTTGCCTTGCAATTTATACACCCACATCGACGGCGTGCAATTTGTTGATGATATTATAAAGTTCGAAGCACTGGATCCTGATATATATAAGGTATTCTATCGCTTGCGCATTCCGGATGCAAAATTACCTCATATGAACAAGACTAATCACCTAAGCTACCGTGATATTTTTGATAAAAAATCAGTTGATTTTGTGAAGAGCCATTACGAGTTGGACTTATTTTATTATGAATACAGCTTCTAGTTGCTCTTATCAATCTCCAATATTGGACTTGGCGCGAAAAGTTATTTCTAATGAAATTGACGAATTGCAGGTGATGCGTAATAGCATTAGCATTACATTCTGTAGTGCTGTAGAAATGGTGATGGCAGCTCGGGGTCGTCTCGTAGTCGTAGGCATGGGCAAATCCGGCATCATTGGCCGCAAGATTGCTGCCACTTTGTCATCAACCGGTACAGCCTCGTTTTTCGTTCACCCCGCCGAAGCCTTTCATGGTGATTTAGGCATGATCCATGCCGATGATGTGGTGTTGATGATTTCAAACAGCGGCGAAACGGAAGAGCTCATCCGGCTGCTACCGTTCATGAAACACCAGGGCAACAAGATCATCGCTATGAGCGGTCGCATGGATTCGACACTGACTCAAAATGCGGATGCCGTCCTGGATGTCTCAGTTTCCCAAGAAGCCTGCAACAACAATCTGGCACCTACCAGCTCAACGACCGCCACATTGGTTATGGGTGATGCCTTGGCAGTCGTGTTGTCTACTTTAAAGAACTTTCAGCCCGAGGACTTTGCCCGCTTCCACCCGGGGGGCAGTTTGGGCCGCCGCTTACTCACCAAGGTTTCGGATGTGATGCACAGAGATAATCTGCCTATCTGTACGCCGAGTGCACCCTTGCGCGAAGTAGTTGGGGTTATTACCAGAGGCAAACTGGGCGTGGCGCTAGTGATGGACGCTGGGCAAATGCGGGGCATCATTACCGATGGAGACCTCCGTAAGGCGTTTGAGGATGTCCCTGATCCACTCAAACTCATCGCAAGCGACTTTATGACGCAAAACCCACGGGTTATTTTCGAGCACGAAAATTTGGCTGAGGCAGAAAAGAAGATGAAAGAACTTACCAAAAGACTACTGGTCGTCGTTAACTCACACTCCGAGCCGGTCGGTGTGTTGCAGATTTTTGATGTCGAGGAGTAATTCAGGTGAGTCCGTCGACAACAAGCTTAGCTGTGAAATGCATTTTTGTATTGGGAATGCACCGCTCTGGCACTTCCGCATTCACAGGCTTGCTTTGTCGCTTCGGAGTCGTCCCTGGACTGGATTTACTGCCTGCGAATTACTCTAATCCAAAAGGATTTTTCGAGAGTAAGGCGGTCGTGGATATAAATAACGCGATTTTGAAGGCGCTTGGTTCATCTTGGGATGATATGAACGCATTGCCAATGGACTGGCAAATACACCCCGCTATTCAAGCGCTACGTATTGATATTGCTGCGTTGTTTTCATCACTTGCTGTTGCGGCGACCCCGCTGGTTATCAAGGATCCGAGGTTGAGTAAGACCTTGCCGCTGTGGCTCGGTGTGCTGCGGGATTTCGGCGTCCAACCTGTGGTGGTGATTTGCGTCCGGGAACCGAGTGCGGTGGCGCAGTCTGAAAAAATGATGAAGGGATTTCCCCTGATCAAGTCCCTGCTACTGTACTTGGATTACAACTTGCAGGCGGAGCGTAATAGCCGCGATATCCCTCGAGCGATAGTGACATATTCAGATCTGCTCGCAGATTGGGAGGCGGTATTACGGAAAGTCGATAGAGAGCTGGGTCTTGGGTTGCCGCTCGAAGTAGCCGGGTGGGAGAAGAGGGGTGCTGATTTCATAAGCCCTGAGCTTGATCGCTCTAAACCCGAAAACGGTGAATTTGAGCGTTGTGGCACTGCGGGCGATATGGCGACTTCGCTCTATAAAGCGTTGCGGTCATACAGGGTTAATGATGTCGAAGGGCTAATGCAGCGATTTGTAGCCTATCAAGAAGACATTAAACCATGGGGCGCCATCCTGCAATATGTTCAGAACATTGAGGAACGTTTTCCCACTTTGGATCTGGGTCCGCGTTTGGGTTACTCGCGAATGCAAAGCAGTCTTAGCTGGGCTGACGGGACGTCAGCTGAGTTTGACACGAGAAACATTGTTACGACCAAGTGGGTCTATGGCACTGAACGGAAGACTATTCGCCTCGCGTTTGATCGCCAGTGCATAGCTTACAAATTTCGCCTGACGTTCGCCAATCGGCCTTGTTATGTAAAGTTGCACTCGTTGGTGTTGCAGCGAAGTGAGAATGTAGTCGGTCAGTGGAATCATGTGCATGATTTATTGATTGGACATTCGAAGTCATGTGTTAATTTTTCGCAAAAAAAGGTTGATGCAGTTGACGCGTGGATTTTCCTAGACAGTATAGGGTATTTTGATATTAAGTTTCCAGGCGATTCTCCACTTGCTCTTGGCTCAGATTGTCATTTGGACCTTGAGATCGAAGTTGCTGATGTCTCTGCCGCTGTAAAGCCACTTTTGGCTAGTCTAACTCTCTCGCAAAAGGATGCACGCAAACTGCGGGACCAGCTTCAAGCGGTTACCACCAAGCAGGTCGACGAGAGCCGGGTTTCTGGGTTGTTGGAGGAAATAGCCGACCTGAATGGGTTACTACAGACGTCAATAGAAATCCGCGATCAAAAAATTGCTTCTCAGAACCAAATGCTTGACCGTACGCGAGTAGAACTATTACGTGCTGAAGCACAACTGGATATTCTAAAGGATTTGATGATTGGGTGCTTGAACGAAGAGCGCTTATAGCATCATATTGGTTTGGTGATTTCTTTATTATTCATACAAGCGCAATTTTAATTGTTTATATCGGCCATATTTATGGTCTGGGAGTAATGCAGATGTACGCTGAAACTGACCTGACTGACTCCGTCCAAATTTGGCAGACCCTGTTCAACCGGGATCATCACGCACACTTATTCGTCCTTGAAAATTAATTTATCAGGGACGAATAAGTAGTTTTTGACGCCAAGCTTTGTTTGCTGCATGACTTTAATTCCTACCTTCTCAATATTTTGTGCAAAATTAAGGCATGCCCAAATCTTCCGCCCACATTGATTTTTTGCCGCCGCTGGCATTGCAGTCCTTAAAGACTTTGGGTGAGGGTTTGGCGCTGGCGCGATTGCGGCGAAAAGAGTCCTTGCGCAGTTGGGCCTTGCGCATGGGGGTGGCGGTGTGCACTGTGCAACGCATGGAGAAGGGCGATCCGGGTGTGGGTATGCGCATTTATGCCTTGGCTATTTGGCTGATGGGGCGCGCCCAGGCGCTTGCCGAGGTGTCAGCCCCTGAGCACGATATGGCCGCCTTGGACCCAGCTGGTTGGCCCATGGATTTAGCTTGAGCGAAGGCCTGCCACTCCACAACGCTGAGTTTTTTCCCGTTGCACCAGATGCTGCGGCAGGTGCCACAGATGACGCGCGTCCAGACCGGTGGGGGGACCGGGTGATTCGCTTCGTGATCAAGCCGCAAAGGTTGTCCACCTTGGACTATCTGTACTTTGCGGGCAACAACCCGGTTGGGGCCTTGGGTGCATCTGCATCTGCAGACGTGTATGCGCCCTACCGGCTTGGTGTGTTGCCAGAATTAGCGGATGTGCAGCAGATGCACGATGCCATCCGTCGGGGGATTGGTGAGATGCGCCAAGACTACCAAACGGCACTGAAATGATTCTTTATAAGGCCATACACCGATGAGCCGCTCAATTGGTATTTGGCAAATTTACTACCAAGCGGCTCAAGAGTCCAAGCTTGATAAGGCGTTTATCCCCCTGGACAACAGCCAATTTCCCTCAGAAACCCATGAGTTTGCTGTATTTCAGCGCCTGCTGGCCAGTGGTGCAGCAGATACGCTTTCTGCCTGGGGGGCATTGTCATGGCGCTTTGCGGAGAAGACAGGGCTTTCTGGCCAAGAATTGTTGCGCATGGTGGAGCAGGCGCCCGAGGCCGACGTGTTCTATATGAACCCCTTTCCGCATATTGAGGCATTGTTTTCCTCACCGTGGTGGCATGGCGAGGTAGCGCACCCCGAATTTTTGGAGGTGGCTAGTGCCTTTTTCGCGGCTGCAGGTCTGGACGCGGCCGAGTTGCACCGGCTGACACCGGCGCGCGAGTTTTCGATGTGCAATTATTTTGTGGGCGGGCCGCGCTTTTGGCAGAGTTATCTGCCGTTTGTAGAACAGGCTTTAAGGCGGGCGGACGAGCATATGCCCCCCGGATTGCGCGCAAAAATGCATTCAGAGGACGCGGACTGGCGCAAATTGCACCACGCTTCTACCTATGTGCCGTTTATCGTAGAGCGTTTGTTCACTGTTTATTTGCGTACCCAAGGGCGCCATCTCAAGGCGCATAAAATATCGTCACCGCGCGGCGAGGACAATATGAACAAGGCCCTGATCGAATTAATATCTATGAAAGATATGGCGATATTGACCCGTTCAAAAACAATATTAGCACTGTGGCAAAAAGAGCGTGCAGCGTATTTTCGCCAAACCAGCAGCGTGTGGTGGTGCGATCGCTATTTGGGCCGCTTATTGGATGCACCAGTTAGCTGGTGAATGTAAAAGTATTTTTGGTGATGAATGAAAAGCAAAACAACAGTCCTTTAAGGGTGGGTAATCTGGCGCTGAACAGTGGGCAATTTGCAGAGGCCTTGGCGCTGTATGCAGACGCGATTGCGGCGTTTCCAGGATTTGAAAAGTCTCTGGCGGTGAACATTCAGCGTGCACACGAAGGGCTGCGAGCCGCTACGGTTGCGCAAGAGAAGCTGCCGCATGCGCTGGACGTGGTGCCCCTTGCCCAATTAACGGCTGACGCGCACCGCGCCAGCACCTGGCATTCAACGGGCGGAGACCCTTGCTTTGAAGTGTTGCAGCCAGACAGACAAGCTTTGTCGGCGGGATGGTACTTGCTGAACCTGGTCATTGAGACGGATGCGGCCCGCAAGTGTGCCAAGTTTTATTTGGACTACGGCAACGGTTACTCGGAGCCTGATTCAGCCAGTCTGCCCTACAAGTCCAATCAAGCGGCTTCGCGGGTGATGCGCGCCACCGCAGGGTTGAAGCGCCTGCGCTTTGACCCGCTGGAATGCCCTGGCGCCTTTCGCTTGGACCAATTGAGCTGCCAGCGGCTGGACGAAGAGCAGGCGCTGCAATGGATGCTGGATTTTCTGGCCCAAGAAAGCCTGGACCGCACGCCGCAAACGCCCCAACAGATACGCGAAACGGTTCGCACGCAGGCCGTGGCCAGGGGTCAGCCCTTTGCCGAAGAACTCTTGGCGGTCTATGAGGAGAGCCTGGTGTACCGGCCGGGTTGCGCCACCTACACGCAGTGGATCGAAAATGTGGAGCAACCCAGCCTGCCAAGCCGGACGCAAGCGGTGGATATGGTGGAGGCAATGGCGCACAAACCGTTGGTGTCGGTGCTGCTGCCCACTTACAACACCGATCCGGTGTATTTGCGCGCCTGCATTGACTCTGTGCTGCACCAAAGTTACCCCCACTGGGAGTTATGCATTGCCGACGATGCCTCGCCGATGCCGCACGTGCGTGAGATATTGAGCGACTACGCGTCGCAGGACTCGCGCATCAAAGTGTGTTTTCGCCCAGAAAACGGCCATATTTCTGCGGCATCAAACTCTGCGTTGGCGCTGGCCCAGGGCGAGTTTGTGGCCCTACTAGACCATGACGATGTGTTGCCGCAGCACGCCTTGTTGTTTGTCGTGCAGGCCATCAACCAAACGCCGGATGCGCAAGTGCTGTACAGCGACGAGGACAAGCTCAATAAAAAGGGCGAACGCTTTGACGTGCACTTTAAGAGCGACTGGAACCCGGACCTGTTTTTCTCGCAAAACTATGTGTCGCACTTGGGCGTTTATCGCAGGGCTTTGTTGCAGCGCATTCATGGGTTTAGAGTTGGCTTGGAGGGCAGCCAAGACCAAGACTTGCTGCTGCGCTGTCTGCCGCACGTCAGCGTACAACAGATCGTGCATATTCCAAAGGTGCTGTACCACTGGCGCGCTGTAGAAGGATCTACTGCGTCGGGCGCCAATCGAAAAAATTACACCACCAGTGCCGGTATAAGGGCCTTGCGAGATTATTTCGCCCAGCAGGGCCCCGCAGGAATGCGAATCGCCGCGGGTGCGGTGCCCAATACTTACAAACTAAGCTGGCCTGTCCCTCAACCAGCACCCTTGGTAAGTTTGCTGATACCTACACGCGACAGAAAAGAAGTCACCGAAGTGGCGGTGTGCAGTATTTTAGAAAAAACCAGCTACACGAATTTTGAAATTCTTATACTTGACAACGGCAGCATTGAGGAGGAAACACTCCGATGGTTCAATGCGATACAGCGCCAAGACGCCCGCGTACGAGTTTTGCGGTATGACTACCCATTTAATTATTCAGCAATTAATAATTTCGGAGCAAGAAACGCACGCGGCACCATATTGGGCTTGGTAAATAATGATGTAGAAATTATCAGCCCTGACTGGCTGACCGAAATGGTGGGACACGCCAGCCGCAAGGACGTGGGCTGCGTGGGTGCAAAACTGTATTATGAAAATGACACTTTGCAGCATGGCGGAGTCATCATCGGCATCGGCGGCGTGGCTGGCCACTCGCACAAGTACGCCAAACGCCATGCGCCCGGCTACTTCAGCCGCTTGCTACTCACCCAGACGTTGAGCGCAGTGACCGCCGCATGTCTTGTAGTGCGCAAAGACGTGTACCATGAGGTTCAAGGACTGGATGAAAAGAACCTTTCGGTTGCTTTTAACGATATCGACTTTTGTCTGAAAGTATTGCAAGCCGGCTACCGCAACCTTTGGACCCCCCACGCCGAGCTATACCACTACGAATCCATCAGCCGTGGAACAGAAGACACCCCGGAAAAGCAATTGCGGTTCCAAAAGGAAGTGAGATATATGAAAAAGAAGTGGGGAAATACATTAAGTCTCGATCCGTTTTACAGTCCACATTTGAGTCTGGAGCGTGAGGATTTTAGTATTGCTTTGGTTTAATTTGCGGCGCTAAGGTTTTTTATTGCACTAATATTTAGTTATTGGGTGTAAAAAATTAATTATTAAACTATTCGGCAATATTTATATAATATCTATCATGGCTAAATGTTAATTTTCTATCCTCGTTAAAAGTAAAAAAATTAATTTAAACGTATCAAAAATGGGGTAAGGTTGTGATAAAAAAGTGGTATTTTGCCATCAATGATTCGGGAGTTGAGGGATACGAATATATGATTAAGGCGGCTGTTTTGTCTGCCCAAAAATATACTTCGTTGTTGCCGCACTGTATTTACTATGGACAAGATGCCGCGATTATGGGTTGGTTGCGTGATCATGATGTGAGGATCATTAATAGAACATCCTCTTTTATCGATGAAATACACGCTACTGCTGACAATGGTAATTGGACAAAAGCAATTGCGACCGGCGCTTACCTCAGGTTGGACATACCAATCATAGAAGTGGAAGATGAATATGTTCTGTACACGGACTGCGATGTCTTGTTTACTGAAAATTTTTCCGCTCCGGAGGACCGCCCAGAATATTTTTCGGCAGCGCCTGAAAATGAAATCGATAATTGGAGTTTTTTTAACACGGGGGTAATGGTAATTAATGTCCCCGCCATGCGCGGTGAGATGCAGCGGATTCGAACTGAGACTCGCGGGCGGTTGAATGGGCTATGGAAAACTGGGCGCGGGACCTATGATCAGGGCATATTAAATGAAACATTTAAAGACGCTTGGAATAGGCTGAATCCTATTTACAACTGGAAGCCTTATTGGGGGGTTAACCCTGATGCGAAAATAATCCATTTTCACGGGCCTAAGCCGGCGCACATATTTAAAATTATTTCAAATAATACCGACCGAATTCCAAGCTTATATCAAAATATGGTTGCTCGGTCACCTGTATCGATGTCTCATTATTTAGAGGTTTTTGATGAATTCAATACCAGAAACGTCCAAGTTATGTACAGGGGGTTTATAGATGGCTTTTCAGTGTCTGGTGAAAATTTGGTAATTGGTGGATGGATTTGTGTTAATGGTCGCTCCGTTGATGGCTTGAAGGTTTATTTGAATGGGTGTCTTGCTGTTTGTGATAGTTTTGTCAAGATTGAGCGAGAACACGTTGCCAATAAATTTAATTTGTCTGACACGATGCTTGGTTTTGAAGTGCGGGTCTCTGTAAAACAAACTAAGTATCCAATTCATTTTTCAGTGTTTAGCAGCGATGCTCGATTTAGGCTGCCTTCATCGCTAGGCCAGGATTTAACGGTGGCTAATTG
This sequence comes from Comamonadaceae bacterium, assembly GCA_947450895.1. Lineage (GTDB taxonomy): Bacteria > Pseudomonadota > Gammaproteobacteria > Burkholderiales > Burkholderiaceae_C > Allorhodoferax. The sequence continues at coordinate 26,280 of CANFWT010000006.1, forward strand.
ATTTTGGTATGAGAATTTGCACTGATTTGACGTTATAGCCACGCACTAAGTTGAGACGACTAGGTGGATGGTCTTTGCACCGTGTAATTAGGTCATTTTCAGGTGAGGCGGCTCAGCGCCCGATATTCTTCCTGGTAGGTGGTCTCTTTTGGGAGCCCTTTTGGGCATTTAGCGACGGTTCTCGCGCGATTGACCTCACCAATTTCAGCGCTCCGCGCATGCCCAACTCGTCCTAGCCCCGGGCCGACAGCCCGCGCACTAAGCCCCAACCAAGCTACGGCATAAGCAGTGGTTTGACCAGCATCCACACTGCGGTGGCAAACACCATGCAGGCGAAGGCGGTGCGCATGCCTTGTTCTGGCAGCCGGTGGGCCAAGGCCACCCCCGCGGACACGGTAAACAGGCCTCCGACGGCCATGGGCAAACCCACGGCCCAATGGACGCGGTGGGCATGGCTGTAAGTGATGAGCGCGATGATGGAGCTGGGGGCCACCAGGGCCAGAGACAGGCTTTGCGCCACCGTTTGGCGCTGCCTGAACCAGCCCTGAAAGATGGGGGTGGCGATCAATCCGCCGCCCACACCCAGCAAGCCCATGCTGCTGCCACCGAGTACGCCCACCAGCGGCATGTAGCGCAGGTCGCGTGCTTTGTGCGGCAGTGCGGCGCCACCCACAGAACTTTGCCTGAGCATGCGCAGGGAAACGGCCAGCAAGAACAGGCTGAATACGCTGCGCATCAGGTCCGAAGGCAGCCGGGTGGCCAGTTGCGCCACCAGCCAGGTGGTGGTGCACGCGATTGCGCCAATTTGCAGTGCCAGCTTGGGGGCCACGGGATGGCGCTGGCTGTAGCGCAGCCACGCTATCAGCAGATTGGGCACCATCATGACCAAGGCCGTGCCTTGGGCCACTGCCTGGTCCAGGCCCAAGCCCAGAACCAGCAGCGGAATGGCGATGATGCCTCCGCCAATGCCAAACAGGCCGCCAAAAAAGCCAAGTGCTGCGCCCAACCCCAGCATTTCTAACAGTTCAAGCAGGGAAACATCGGGCATGGAGTGGGCGCCGCACAGGCGCAAAAAGGGGCGCAAAAAGGGGGCAAGTGTACGCAGTGGCCGGCAGGGGTGTATGGCCAGTGGTTGCGGCGGGTATTTACGGTATTCTTAAGCAATGCCTTCTGTTTCATCATCCATCCACAGCGCGCTGCGCGGTGTCGCACCCTTGGTGCAATGGGCTGGCGTGCGCCACAGCCGCGAGCTAACAGCGCACCGGGTGGTGCGCAATGGCTTGCCGCAAACCAATGCCAGCGCGCTGGACGAGGGCGCCATGTGCGAGGTGCTGGTGGACGGGCATTTTGGCCACGCGGCTACCGCCGACCTCAGCGCGTCGGGTTTGCAGCGGGCTTTTGAGCGCGCCGTGGCGACTACCCAGGCCACCAGTGCACGCGGCGCTTACCGATTTGAAGCGCGCCACCGTCCGGCAGCGCAGGGCAGCTTTCGCAGCGCGCGCGTGCGCGATCTCGACGCCACCGGTTTGGCCGAAATCACCGATTGCCTGGTGGCGGCCACTGCTGCCATGCAGCTGTCTGACTTGCTGGTGACCCGTGTAGCGCACGCGATGCTGGTGCAAACCCAGATTGATTGCTACGCCACCAACGGCATGCAGACGCAGCAAAACTTTGACCTGGTGTCCCTACAGCTTGCCGCCACTGCGGCGCAGGGCAGCGAGTCGCAGACCCGCACCTGGTCGCGCACGGGGCAGTTTGGTGGCGAGGTGTTTGCGCGTGAGGAAGTGGTGGCGCAGGCCGCCCGCGTGGCGCACGATGCGCTGGACTTGCTCCAAGCGCCCAATTGCCCCAGCGGCGCGATGGACCTGGTGTTGATGCCCGACCAGATGATGCTGCAAATCCACGAGTCCATTGGGCACCCGCTGGAGCTTGATCGAATTTTGGGCGACGAGCGCAATTACGCGGGTTGGAGCTTTGTCAAGCCCGAGGACTTTGGCCATCTGCGCTACGGCTCGCACTTGATGAACGTCTGCTTTGACCCGACGCGGGAGCACCAATTCGCCAGCTACGCCTTTGACGACGGCGGCCACGCCGCACGCAAGGAAATGCTCATTGAGGACGGCTTGTTGCTGCGCGGGCTGGGCTCGATCGAGTCGCAGGAGCGTTCGGGCCTGCCCGGCGTGGCCAATTTTCGTTCAGCGTCTTGGAACCGGGCACCCATCGACCGCATGGCCAACATCAACTTGGTGCCGGGGTCTTCGACCCTGGAAGAGCTGGTGGGGCAGGTGGAGTATGGCATTCTGATGGCGAGTAACCGGTCTTGGTCCATCGATGATTACCGCAACAAGTTCCAGTTTGGGTGTGAGCACGGCCAATTGATTGAAGACGGTCGCCTGGGCGCCGTGGTGCGCAACCCCAATTACCGGGGGGTGACGGTGGATTTTTGGAGCCGCTTGGCGGGTGTGGGGCGCGACGATGAGGCCCATGGCACGCCTTACTGCGGCAAGGGCGAACCCAGCCAGGTCATTCGCGTAGGCCACGCCTCGCCGCCCTGCCTGTTTCGTGGCATCGATGTTTTTGGCGGCCAGGCATGAGCCAGCACCACTTTTCCAGCCAGGTGCGTGCGCTGTTTGACGCGGTGTGCGATGACTTGTTCTCCCGCCTGCAGGCTGGCGAGGACCTGACGGTGAATCTGGCGTCGGAAGACACGCTGTTCATCCGCTTTAACGGCAACCGCGTGCGGCAAAACACCGACGTGACGCAGCACGTGCTGACATTGACCTTGCATGCCAGAGGCAGCAGCGTGGAGCTGGCGCTGAGCCTGAGCGGGCGCAGCGGCCATGACTGTGCGGCCGCCGGTGCTGCGCTGCTGCGCTGCCGCGCCGAGGCGGCGGTCTTGCCGCTGGACCCCCACCAGGTACCCATGCAAAACAATGGCCGCAGCGAGGAAGAGTTCCGTGGCAGCCTGTTGTCCGCACGCGCGTTGGTGGACGCCATCACCGGGCCAGCCAGCGGTTGCGACCTGGTAGGCCTGTACGCCGGTGGCGCGATCGTGCGTGCCAACCGCAACTCGCAAGGGCAAAACCACTGGTTCTACAGCGAGAGCTTCTTTTTTGACTATTCGCTCTACCACGGGCCGCAGGCGGTCAAAAGTGTGTATGCCGGCGCCGTCTGGGACCACGCCGACTGGGCGGCCAATGTACTGCGCAGCCAAAGCCTGCTGGCCCTTTTGGCCCGGCCGCGCCAGGAGATCAAGCCAGGCGCCTACCGCAGCTACCTGGCGCCTGCAGCGTTTGCCGATTTTGTGGGCATGTTGGGCTGGGACGCCTTGTCGGCTGCAGCGTGGAAGCAAGGGCGCAGTCCCTTGAAAAAGCTGGTCGACAAAGCGTTGTCTTTGTCGCCCTTGCTGACCGTTGAAGAAAACTTCGGCCTGGGCCTGAGCCCGCGCTTTAACGACCAGGGCGAGGTGGCAGCGGGACGCTTGCCGCTGATTCTGGGTGGGGAATTGCAGCACTTGCTGGTGAGCACACGCAGCGCCAAAGAATACGGCCTGGTATCCAACGGCGCAGCCCAGAGCGAGGCGCCACGCGCCCTGGACGTGGGCGCTGGCAGCCTGGCTGAAGCCGATATCTTGAAGAGCTTGGGCACAGGCCTTTACCTGTCCAACCTGCACTATTTGAACTGGAGCGACCCGGTGTCGGCCCGCATTACCGGTATGACGCGCTATGCCTGTTTTTGGGTCGAAGGCGGCGAGATCGTGGGCCCTATCAACAACCTGCGCTGGGACGAGAGCGTGTTCAGCGCATTGGGCAGCAAACTGATGGGCTTGAGCAGCCAGCGTGAGATCGCGCCCGCGGTAGGCACCTACCACGAGCGCGCGTTGGGCGGTGCGCGCACGCCGGGCGCACTGATCGACGCGTTTGGTTTTACCCTGTGAGTCGGTGGTGGGCATTGCTGGCGGCCTTGTGGTGCGCGCCACTTTGGGCCACCGAAATACCGTTGGCGGTGCAAATCTACCCCACGGTGCAACGCCCCGACGGGCCCTGGAGCACACTGAATTTTTGGGTGGATGGCGACGATTTGGTGGTGGACGCGCTGCTGCTGGCGCAAGGAGGCGCGCTGCAATCGGTGCGCACTGCGCCCGACGGCCTGGGCGAGTCGGACACGGCGCTGACGGTCTACATTGATGTCAGCGGCCAAGGCAAATATGCCTTGCTGTTTGCGGTCAATCCCGAGGGCTCGGTGGTGGATGGCAATTACCAAGAGGCTGCCAACCACGACGGCCATCCCTTTGGCAACACCGGTGCGGACTACCGCTGGCGCGTGCAGACCCAGGCACAGGCGCAATCCTGGTCGGCCCAGATGCGCATCCCGTTGCGCGAACTCGGCTTGGTGCCGGGGCTCCTACCGAAGGTGTATGTGGAATACAAGGCGGTCAGCGACACAGTGCGGGTACTGGCCTCGGGCGATTCCCTGGCCCAAGGGGGCTGCAAGCTTTGCGCTGCCCAGGCGCTGCCCGAGCTCTCTGGCCTGCGCGTTGCGCGCCAGGCCTGGCGTCTGGAGCCCGGTGTCTATGCGCAGTGGCAGGCTGGCGGTGGCGCTGCGCCAGGCGCCACGTCGACAGACCACAAAGCCAGCCTGAATGTGGCCTGGCAAGCCAGCGACGCGCTCGAGGTGCGGGCCACCATCAACCCTAACTTTGTGGAACGCGCGCCGGACCTGCCAGTGCTGGGCTACGCCGAGCAATTCACCCCCGAGCGCGAAGAAACACGGCAGTTTTTTGCCGCCGCCACAGACTTGCTGCAAAGCCCGGGGCTCAAACTGGTGAACACCCGCGCCATCGGCATGCCCAGCGCAGCCGCAGCGGCGCAGTTGCAAACCACGCAGTGGCGGGCGCTGGCACTGGTGGCGCAAGAGGAGCCGGGCGGCCTCTTGCTGCTGCCGGGCCGGTTTGGCAACAGTTTTGTCACCTTGGGCCAAACGCAGACCACCCTGGTCAAAGGTGTGCAGGCCTTGGCGCAAGGCGAGGTCGCCTGGACGGCGGTGGACCGCCAGTACACCGGCATAGGCGCTACGCAGCTGCTGGCAGCGCACGCCAATGTGCGCTGGGAGGGCGGCAACAGCGTGTTTGGCCAATGGGCGCAGAGCCAGACCAACGCCTGTGCCTCCGCCCCGGACCTGGTGTCTTGTGACCCGCGCGGCGGGCAGGCGGCCTACCTGCGCCTGAACCACGCCAGTGCCGAAAGCGGGTGGAGTGTGGAGCACTTTTCGCTGGACGACGACTTTCGCGCCGATGTGGGCTGGGTCAGCCAGGTGGGTGTGCGCAAGTGGCGCCTGGATGCATTCCGGCAATGGGAACACCCTGCGGCGGGCCTGGAGAGTCTGCGCGTAGCCCCATTTTTCAGCGCGCGCAAGGACCAGTCGGGCCAGCCGCTGAGCACCTTTGCCGGGACCGACGTGGTGCTGGTGGGCGCGAATGGTCTGGAGTACTACCTCACGCTCATGCCCGTGGCCAGTGGGCGTTTGCAAGCATCCGCCCTGTCCGTGCCGCAGCGCCAAATCTGGCTGGGCTTGTCCGCCTATCCGGGCGGCGTGGTCAGCGCCTGGCAGCTCAATCTGGGCCTGGGCGAGTTGCCAGATTTTTACCATGCCTTGCCTGGCCAGGGTTTCAATGCCAGCGGCAATGCCAACCTCAGCCTGGGCAAGGCGATCCGGCTGCAGGTTAACGCCCAGGTGTACAGCACCCACGCCGACAGCGCAGTGGCCTACACCGGTCCGTCGTACCAGGCGGCAGCGGCGCAAGTCAGCGCCAATTGGCAGTACCAGACCTTTGCGCGCTGGCGCTATGTGCTCACCCACAGCTCCGAGCAGGTGCTCGACTGGGTGTCCCTGCAAAGCCCGACTTCTCACCAGTGGGCGCAAAGCCTGCTGTGGGAAGAGGCGCCACGCCAAGGCTGGGGCCGCACCGTTTCCTTGACCCAAAGCCACAACGGGCAGGACGCGGAAAACGTGCTGTCCGTGGTGGCCCAGCTCAAGTACGCGTGGTAGGGCGGGCGTGGCCCTGCTTGGGTGACAATGCCCGCCATGCAAAAAAAGATACTGGTCGTCGGTGGCGGCATTGGCGGCCTGGCATTGGCGCTGGCCTGTGCACGCCGGGGCATGCCGGCACAGTTGATCGAGAAAAAAGCGGTATTTTCCGAGGTGGGTGCGGGCGTGCAACTCAGCCCCAATGTGGTTCGCCTTTTGGAGGGCTGGGGTCTGGGGCGGCGCCTGGACGCGCTGGCCTGCTTTCCGGCGCTGCTGCAAGTGCGCAGCGCGCAGTCCGCGGCGCTGCTGGGGCAACTGGCGCTGGGCGCTCGCGCCGTACAGCGCTATGGCGCGCGCTACGCCACCATCGCCCGCGCTGATTTGCACCAGCTGCTGCTCGACGCCGTCCAGGCCCAAGGCCGTACCCAGCTGCTGCTGGACAACGCTTTGCAGCTCATCAGCCAAGACGCCAACGCGGTGCAAGTGACCACCGCCGACGGCCACCAGCGCCGCGCCAGCGTGGTCATTGGTGCCGACGGCTTGTGGAGCCATGTGCGCGACTTTGTGCGCACCGACGCGCAGCCCCGTTTCAGCGGCTACCTGGCCTACCGCGCCATGGTGCCGCAAGCGGCGCTGCCCCAGGCCTTGCGCAGTGAGGTCATCACCGCCTGGCTGGGGCCGAAGTTCCATGCGGTGCAGTACCCGGTGCATGGCGGCGAGTGGCTCAACGTGGTGGTGATCGTGCAGGGCGAGGCGCCCCAAGACCTGCACCACTGGGACCATGCGGCCAATACCCAGGACCTGCAGGTCCACCTGCAAGGTGCCGCCGGGGCGCTGCAAGACCTGGTGGGCGCTGTCACCGCCTGGCGGCTGTGGCCGCTCAACGGTTTGCCGCACCTGCGCAGCGCCAAAGAGCTGGCCTTTGGCCGCATCGCCCTGATGGGCGATGCCGGTCACCCCATGCTGCCGTTTTTAGCCCAAGGCGCGGGCATGACCATTGAAGACGCCGCCAGTCTGGCATCCGTGTTGTCTACTCCCGCCTTGGGTGATGTGGCCGCCCTGGAGCGCTACGCCCAAGCCCGCTGGCGCCGCAACGCCCGGGTGCAGGCGCGCGCCCAGCGCAACGGCACCATCTTTCACGCTGCGGGTTTGCAAGCCTGGGGTCGTGATGTGGGCATGCGCCTGCTGGGCCAGCGCCTGCTGGATGTGCCTTGGCTGTATGCAGCGCCATAGTGGGACACCGCCCAGCATGTTGCCAACCGGGTCCAAAGTCAGGAGGGAGATGGATGTGATCCACCCTGCCCACATTTGCGCCACCCCATGAACCACCATCCCTCCAAGGGCATTTTTTACCTGTGCCTGGGGGTGCTGGTGTTTTCGCTGCAAGACGCCATCGTCAAATACGTCAGCGCGGGCTATCCCCTGACCGAAGTGGTGTTCGTCCGCTCCTGCGTGGCCGGGCCGATTTTGTTGCTGTTGGTGCAGCGCGTGCAGGGCTGGCGCGCGATTTTTGCCGCCCGGCTGGGGATGCTCACGCTGCGCGCCTTCATCATGCTGGGTGCCTACACGGCGTATTACATGGCCTTCCCGGCGCTGCCGCTGGCCGATGCGGTGGCGCTGTATTTCACCGTGCCATTGTTCGTGACAGCCCTGGCCGCCCCCGTGCTGGGCGAGCATGCGGGCTGGCGCGTATGGGCAGCGGTGCTGCTGGGCTTTGGTGGGGTGATGGTGATGCTGCAGCCCGGCAGCGGGCTGTTTGAGCCCGCTGCGCTCTTGTCCTTGTTGGCCGCGGCCCTGTACGCGCTGGCCATGCTGATGGCCCGCAAGCTGGGCCAAAGCGTGTCGGCGGCGGTCATGGCTTTCTTCCAGAACGCATTTTTCTTGATCGGCGCGGGTGTGGCCGCACTGCTTTTGCACTGGCTCGGTCCGGTGCAGGCCACGCACCCAAGTTTGTCGTTTTTGGTACGGCCTTGGGTGGCACTGCCCCTCTACGACGGCTTGTTGATAGCGCTGTGCGGCGTGGTGGCCGCCATGGGCACGCTGCTGCTGACCAGTGCCTACCGCGTGGCGCGCGCCAGCGTGGTCGCGCCTTTCGAATACACCGGCATCTTGTGGGCGCCGTGGTGGGGATTTTTGTTCTTTAGCGAGGTGCCGCGCGCCACGACTGTGGCCGGCGCGGCGGTGATCGTGGTGGCGGGCTTGCTGGCGCTGCGCATGGCCAAGCACTGAGCGCGGAACCATAGGGGTGGGTTGGACTGATTTTTTGGTTTTTGCTACATTTAACGAAATTTAACGCGTTTTTTGCCTTTGGCGAACGCACCGAAAGTTTCGTTGAAACCCAATATTCCCTCGGCCATTGCCGTCTTGTTTTGTGTGGGCGCGCTGGCGGGCGACTTGCCCGATAGGCGCATGACGCCGGGTGCCCTGAACCCGGATGTGCGCCAAGACAATATCGCATCCACGGTGTGTGTCAGAGGCTTCACCAAGACCATACGCCCGCCGGCCTATGTGACCAACAAGCTCAAACGCCAGCAAATTGCCGACTACGGCTACGCCAACGCAGACCCCCGGGACTATGAAGAGGACCATCTGGTGGCCTTGTCCATCGGCGGCGCGCCGGCAGATGCGCGCAACCTGTGGCCGCAGCCCCGCAAAAGCCAATGGAGTGCCGCCAAGAAAGACCAGTTGGAATCTGTGCTTTACAAAATGGTGTGCGCCCACGAGATTTCTTTGGAGCAAGCGCAGCTGGCCATGGCCACCGACTGGATTGCGGCCTGGAAGACCTACGTCCACACCGGCACAACACTGCGCCTGCACGCGGTGGATTGAGCGCCGCAGGGCGGACTTTGGCCTGCGCGGGCGCTGCGCCTGTGGGCCGCACTGCTAAGCTAGGGCGCATGGAAAACCCTGATTCGTCCGCCCTGTTTGCGCAGGCGCCTTTCGTGCGCTTTTGGCTGGCGCGCCTGAGCGGCATGCTGGCCAACCAAATGCTGATGCTGGCCGTGGCCTGGCAAATGTATGACCTGACCTCCAGCGCCTGGGACTTGGGGCTGGTGGGCTTGTTCCAGTTTGTGCCGGCGCTGCTGATGACCTTGCCCGCAGGCCATCTGGCTGACCGCTTGCACCGCGGGCGCATTTTTGCGGCCTGCATGCTGGCGCAGGCGCTGGTGGCCGCCTTGCTTGTGGTCAGCACGCAGGGCGACTGGACTACGCGGGGCCTGATTCTGGGTTTGTCGGTGGTTTTGGGCATGGCACGCGCGTTTCAAATGCCCGCGCAGCAAGCGCTCACCCCCTTGCTGGTGCCTGCGGCCTTGTTGCAACGCGCTATTTCTGTGAGCTCGGTGGGCATGCAAATGGCCATTGTGGGTGGGCCAGCGCTGGGCGGCGTGCTGTACGGCGCGGGCGCCAGCACGGTCTACGGCGCCTGTTTGGCGCTGTCCGTCGTGGCCGCCGCGTTTACCCTGACGGTGCATTACCGCCATGTGCCGGCCCAACGCGCGGCTACGCTGGCCTCGGTGTTTGCCGGGGTGGCTTTTGTCTGGCGGCGCCAGGTGTTGCTGGGCGCCATGTCGCTCGATTTGTTTGCGGTGCTGCTGGGCGGCGCCACGGCTTTGCTGCCCATTTACGCCCGCGACATTTTGCATACTGGCCCGCAAGGCCTGGGTCTGCTGCGCGCCGCGCCCGCCGTTGGCGCTTTGCTGATGACGCTGCTGCTGGTGCGCTTTCCGCTGCAGCGCCACGCAGGCCACAAATTGCTGGGCGCGGTCGCCGTGTTTGGCCTGGCCACGCTGGTGTTTGGCTTGTCGGACCACTTCGCCCTGTCCATGCTGGCGCTGGTGGTCACGGGTGCCGCCGACAGCATCAGCGTGGTGACACGCCTGACGCTGACGCAACTCGACACGCCCGACGATATGCGTGGCCGCGTGTCCGCGGTGAACTCGATTTTTATCGGCGCGTCCAACCAGCTCGGCGAATTTGAGTCTGGCGCCACTGCCGCGCTGCTTGGGCCGGTGGGCTCGGTGGTGCTGGGCGGCGTGGGCACGGTGCTGGTTGCGCTGGCCTGGCTCAAGCTTTTTCCTGACCTGGCCCGACGCGACCGTTTGTCTTAAACCCTTGGACCCATTTCATTGCCATGAAAACTGTGATGCGAACCACTTGCGCACTCGCGTGCGCCCTTGCTGTTTGCGGCCAAGCCGCCCTTGCCCAGTTGGCGAGCCCCGCCACGTTCGAACCCTTGCTGTCTGGCGCACATCGCTCGCCGGGCAACGTGGCGCGCGACCCCTACCGCCATCCGGCGCAGACGCTGGCGTTTTTTGGCATTCGCGACAACAGCACGGTGGTGGAAATATTGCCGGGCAGCGGCGGCTACTACATGGAGCTACTGGCCCCGTGGCTCAGGGACAAGGGCCTGTACATCGCAGCCAACCGCGACGGTTCTCAGCCGCAGTACCTGTCTGACCACCAAAAGCTCTTAAAGCGCCTCCAAGACGAACCGGCCTTGTACGGCAAGGTCGTCGTCACCGAGTTTCGCGCCGACCACCACGCCATTGCGCCCCCAGGCAGCGCGGACGTGGTGATCAGCTTTCGCAACCTGCACAACTGGATGGACCAGAACGAGCTCGAGCCCTCGCTCAAGGCGTTTTACCTGGCTTTGAAGCCCGGTGGCGTGTTGGGCATCGTGGACCACCGCGGGCGCACCGACCAATCCCAGGCCCAGCAGACCGCCAGCGGCTATGTGCGCCAGGACGTGGCCATTGCACTGATCGAGCAGGCCGGCTTCAAGCTCGACGCCACCTCCGAGGTCAACGCCAACCCCAAAGACACCAAGGATTACCCCGAAGGCGTCTGGACCCTGCCGCCAAGCTACCGCATGAAAGACGTGGACCGCGAAAAATACCGCGCCATCGGCGAAAGCGACCGATTTACCCTGCGTTTTGTAAAACACTAGGCATATTACAAGCCCCGCAGATTCGGACGTGCTGTTGCAACTGTCCCCTCTAACCTTCTATCTACCAAGGAGTATCCCTATGAAAGCCGTTTGGAAGAACACCGTCATTGCCGAGAGCGACGACACCGTCATGGTCGAGGGCAACCACTATTTCCCCGAGTCCTCGCTCAAGCGCGAGTACATCAGCTTTAGCAACCACAAAACCAGTTGCCCCTGGAAAGGCCAGGCCAGCTACTACTCCATCAACGTCAATGGCGACCTGAACCCTGACGCCGCCTGGTACTACGCCGAGCCCAAAGAGGCCGCTGCCAACATCAAAGGCCGGGTCGCGTTTTGGAAGGGTGTGCAGGTCAGCTGACCCGCAGCGCTGCTTGGCTGCTGCAGGCGCCAGCCCTATGCCGCCAGCAGTACCGGAAAGCTCTCTGAGTCCATCGCCGCGCCGTTGTCCGGCCCGCCACTTGGCGGCGGAGGTGGCGACATAAAGCCGCTGCGCAGCACAAAGCGCGCGTCGGCGCCGGTAAAGCGCGCCGAGAACGCGCGCCTGCGGTGGGTGCTGGCGTTTTCGGGTGAACCGTGCACCGTCAGGCCGTGAAAGGCCACGCAGTCCCCAACGTCTAGCGCCCACTGCAGCACTTGGTGTTGGGCGCGTTCGGCCTCGAAGTCGGGCGGCGTCTCAAAGCGGCTGTCTTGCGCGCTCGCGTGCGCCTTTTGGTCCACAAAGCGCGCGGGTGTAAACCAACGGCCCCAGGCGTGGGAGCCTGCAATGAATTCAATCGACGTGTCTTTTGCCACCGGGTCCAGCGGAATCCACAGGCTCACGATGTCCTGGCCGTCAATGGGGTAGTAGGGCTGGTCATGGTGCCAGGGCGTACGCTCTTTGGTGCCGGGCTCTTTCACCAAGACGTGCTCGTGGTAGAGGTTGACCTTGGGCGAGCCCATCAGTTCAGAGGCCAAATGCTTGGCCGGGGACTCAAAAAAGAAGTCGCGGTAAGCGTCGATGCGCTGCCAGTTGCAATAGTCGCCAAAGAACATGCCCGGGTTGCCTTCGGGGGTGTAGCGCTTGGCGTAGGGGCCGGGCTGGCTGAGGTTTTCTTCTACCCCCTCGCGCAAGCGGGCGATCCACTCGGCGCTGATGACATTGCGCAGCGGCACGGCGCCGTCGCGTTGGTAGTCGGCGATGGTTTGGGAGTCAAGCATGGGCGAGGTCCTTGGGGCGTCGGCAGGGGTGTGGGGCGGGTGTTTTAGTTGTATAGACAACTATACTTTAAGCCACTGGCTTTGTTCAGTGGCGCGCCGGGCCACAATCGGCTTTTCACAGGAGAGTCCACCATGTTTTTGCGCAACACCTGGTACATCGCCGCCTGGGACCGTGAGCTGGCCCAAGCGCCCTTGGCAGTGCGTGTGTTGGGTGAAGACATTGTGTTGTACCGCAAGGCGGACGGTAGCGCCGCCGCCCTGGAAGACGCCTGCCCGCACCGCAAGCTGCCGCTGTCCATGGGCCGCATTCAGGGCGACTACTTGGAGTGCGGCTACCACGGCCTGACCTTTGACTGTGCGGGCACCTGCGTCAAGGTGCCGGGCGCAGACCGCATTCCTGAGGCGGCGCGGGTGCGCGCGTACCCGCTGGAACTGCGCTACGGCCTGTTGTGGATCTGGATGGGTGCGCCTGAGCGCGCCGACCCGGCCACCATCCACCAGATTCCCCACTGGGACGACCCCGCCTGGGGCTGCAACCAGGGCGAGGCCATCGACATGGCCTGCAACTACCTGCATATCACCGACAACCTGCTGGACCCCTCGCACGTGTCCTGGGTGCACCAAAGCTCGTTTGGCAGCGCCGCCTGCGAGGACACGCCGCTGGACACCGCAGTGGCCGCCAACGGCGTGACGGTGTCGCGCTGGATGCGCGACGTGGAGCCCGCGCCGTTTTATGTGCCGTTCTTGAAGTTCAAAGGCCACTGCGACCGAAAGCAGCAGTACGAGGTGCGCTTTCCCAGCCACGCCTACATCAAGGCCATCTTTGTGCCCGCAGGCACGGGCGGCGACGACCAGCCGCTGCACCCGGACGGCTTCATCATGGACAGCTACAACTTCATGACGCCAGTGGACGCCACGCACACGCGCTACTACTGGTTCCAAATGCGCAACTTTGCGCCGGGCGACGCCGAGGTGTCGCGCCAGTTCACCGAGTCGGTGCGCTTTGCTTTTGGCGAGGACAAGCGGATTTTGGAGGCGGTGCAAAAAGGCATAGACCAAGCCCGCGTGCCGCCCATGGGCCTGAAGATTGACCTCGGCCCGGCGCGCTTTCGCCGCGCCATGGCGCAATTGATTGCCGACGAACAAGCGCTGGCCCCGGCCACAGCGCGCACCATTGCCATCCACCCGGAGACTGCCGCATGAGCGCCACCCCCCACGGCCTGACTTTCAACCCGCATGTGGCGGCGCTGCCGCCCTACAACGCGGGCACCAACGTGGACATTGCCCGAGACGCCTCGGGCCGCCACGACATTGCCCGCCTGGCCAGCAACGAAAACCCCGAGGGCTGCTCGCCCACAGTGATGCAGGCGCTGGCCTCTGCGGCGTTTGAGCCCTGGCGCTACGCCGACCCGGCCTGCACCGCCTTGCGCGCGGCGCTCGCTAAGCGCCTGGGTGTGGACGCGGCGCAGATCGTGGTGGGCAATGGCTCGGAAGAAATGATTGCCGCGGTCTCGCGCGCGCTGTTGCTGCCCGGCAGCCAGGCGCTGACGGTGGTCCCCAGCTTTGGCCTGCATGAGATTGAGCCGCTGGCGCTGGGCGCCACCGTTACCAAGCTGCCCATGACCGCAGACTTTGGTTTTGACCTGGTCGCGATCGAGCGCGCCATGGCCAGCGCGCCGCGCATCGTGTTTTTGTCCTCGCCCTGGAACCCGGTGGGTCCCGCGCTCAGTGCCGCCGATTTGCAGCGCGTCATCGCTGCGGTGCGCCCCGGCAGCCTGCTGGTGCTCGACGAGGCGTATTTTGAATACGCCGACCCGGGCAGCGTGGACGGCCTGGAGGCGCTCAAGGCCAGTGGCCTGCCCTTTGTGGTGCTGCGCACTTTTTCCAAAGCCTATGGCTTGGCGGGCCTGCGCGTGGGCTACGCCGTGTGCTCGCACCCCGAGATTGCGCGTGTCATGGCCTCGGCCAAAACGCCGTTCAACGTCAACGCCGCGGCCCAACTCGCCGCCTTGGCCGCGCTCGACGACGAAGCCTGGATGCACGCCTCGGTGGCGCGTCTGCGCACCGAGCGCATGCGCGTGGCCGCTGCCCTCAAGGCGCTGGGCCTGCGCGTGGCCGATTCGCAAACCAATTTCTTGTTTTTCGAGTGCCGCAGCGACAGCGCAGAACAAGCCGCTGCGCTCCTGCGCCAGGGCATCATCGTCAAGGCCTGGCGCGAGGCGGGCTATGAGCGTTTTATGCGCGCCACCATTGGCAGCGCGCCGGACAACGACCGCTTGTTGTCGGCGCTGGCAGCGCTCAACCCCGCCGCAATCTGACCGCAAAGGAAGCCCGGATGCACGCATTGACTGGTGAGTTCTTAGACGCCCTGCGCACCGCTGTTGGCGCAGCCCATGTGGCCACCGGCGAGGCCGTGGCGCTGCTGGACGTGGGTTGGAACCCGCACAACCTGGATGCAGGCGTGGTGGTGTCGCCCGCCAGTACCCAGGAGGTCGCCGCTGTGGTGCGCCTGTGCGCGCAGCACGGCGTGCCACTGGTGCCGCAAGCCGGGCGCACCGGCTTGGTGGGCGGCAGCATTTCGCACCCCGGCGAAATCGTGCTCTCGCTCTTGCGCCTGAACCACGTTGAGGCCATCGACCCGCAAGAGCGCGTGGCCGTGGTGGGCGCGGGTTGCACCCTGCAAGCGCTGCAAGACGCTGCTGCGGTGCACCAGTTGGAGCCCGGCATTGACCTGGCCGCACGCGGTTCGGCCACGCTGGGCGGCATGGTGTCCACCAACGCGGGCGGCGTCATGGCCTTTCGCAACGGCGTGATGCGCCACCGCGTGCTGGGCCTGGAAGCCGTGCTGCCCGACGGCAGCGTGTTCCACGACCTGACCCGGGTGGTAAAAAACTCGGCGGGCTACGACCTCAAGCACCTGTTCATAGGCGCCGAAGGCACGCTGGGGGTGGTTACGCGCGTGGTGGTCAAGCTCGACCCGCTGCCGCAGGCCACCGCCACAGCGCTGTTCGGCCTGCCTTCGGTCGAGGCAACGCTTGACGTGATTGCGCTGGCCTTGCAGGCCAAGGCCGGGCACTTGCGGGCTGCTGAAGCGCTTTGGCGGGACTTTATGCAGCTCAATGCCCAGGCCTTGCACTGGTCGCAAGAGGGCTTTTCGCTGGACCAGCCGATCTTCTTGCTGCTCAAGCTGGGCGGCGCGGACGAAGCCGCCTTGCAGGCCGCCTTTGAACAACTGTTTGAGAGCACCCTGGCGCGCTACCCCAGCAGCACCGGCATCATCGCCAGCTCGCAGCGCCAGGAAACCGAGCTCTGGCACCTGCGTGAAGACACGGACATTGTTTACCGCGCCTACCCGCAAGCGCCCTCATTTGACGTGTCGGTGCCCTTGTCGCGCATTCCCGCCTATGTGGCCCAGGTGCAAGCCGAACTCGCTGCGCTGGACGCCACGCTGCAACCCTTTATTTTTGGCCATCTGGCCGACGGCAACCTGCACATCATCCTCAACGTGCGCGGCCCCGTGGCGCCCGAGCGCGCGCAGGCGGTGGAGCACATTTTGTACCGCCACTTACAGGCCTTGGGCGGCTCGTTCTCGGCCGAACACGGCGTGGGCTCCAAGCGAATTGGCGCCATGAACGACACCACCAATGCCACCAAACTCGCCGTCATGGCCCAGGTCAAGCGCCTGCTGGACCCGCAGGGGCTGATGAATCCGGGGAAGGTGTTTCAGGCCTGAGCGCCGCAACCCGACGCCGGGCTACACCAGCATGGCCGCGCCGCGGTCCAGGTAGGTGTCCAGGAACTGGTCAAGCCGGGGGTGGCGGGGTTTGCCAAACACTTCGCTGGGCGTGCCTTGCAGCAGCAAGCGGCCTTGGTCCAAAAACGTGATGCGGTTGGCCACTGACGCGGCAAAGCCAATCTCGTGCGACACCACCACCATGGTCATGCCGTCGGCGGCCAGGTCGCGCATCACTTTGAGTACTTCGCCCGTTAATTCAGGGTCGAGGGAGGACGTGGGCTCGTCAAACAGCATGATCTTGGGCTCGCAAGCCAGCGCGCGCGCAATGGCCACACGCTGCTGCTGCCCGCCCGAGAGTTGCGATGGGTAGTGGCCCGCGCGGTCTTCCAGGCCCACTTTGCGCAACTGCGCCAAAGCGCGCTCTTCTGCTTGTGCCTTGGGCATACCACGCGCGGTTTTCAGGGCCTCGCTCACATTGCCCAGCGCCGTCATGTGCGGCCACAGATTGAATTGTTGAAAGCACATGCCGATGTGCGAGCGCACCTCACGGATGCGCTGCGGGCTCAGGCGCACGCGCTGGCCGCCACTTTCTTGCGAGAAACCCAGGGGCTCGCCATTGATCAATATGGTGCCCGCCGTGGCCTCTTCCAAAAAGGCCATGCAACGCAAGAGCGTACTTTTACCCGAGCCCGAGGGCCCGATCACGCAGGTCACCTGGCCATGCGCGATGTCCAGGTCAATGCCGTGCAAGACCTCGGTCTGGCCGAAGCGCTTGCTCACGCCGCGCACCGAAATGGCGGCAGCGGGGGAGGTGGTTGCAGAGCTCATGTGTGTGAAAACGTGTATTTGGAGAGTCGTTTTTCGGCAAAGCTGCCAATGCGTCCTGCCAGCGACACCATGGCCCAGTAAAAGCAGGCCAGCACGGCCATGGCTTCGACAAACGCGTATTGCTGCGAGCCAATGGCCTGCATCAAAAAGGTCAGCTCTGGCACCGTGATGATGGACAACACCGCCGTTTCCTTGAGCAAGATGACGGTCATATTGATGACCGGCGGCAGCACCAGCATGGTCATCTCGGGCACCTGAATGCGCCAGATGATCTGAGCGCGGGTCAGTCCCAGGCATTGCGCTGCTTCCACGTGGCCGCCGGGCACGGCCTCAAAACCGGCGCGAAAGATTTCGCTGAAGTAGGCCGCGCCGTACACGGTCACACCGAGCAAACCCGCGGGCATGGGGTCTAGCGCAATGCCGATAAACGGGCCGCCGTAGTACAGCAAAAACAGCTGGATCAAAAAGGGCGTGCCACGGATGATTTCCACATAGGCGCTGAGCAACCATCGCAGCCACCACGGTCCGAAGCGCAGCCCCAGGGTGACAAAAAACCCCAGCACCACCGCGCCAGCGGTGCCCACCAGCCAGATCATGCAGGTCACACCGATGGAGCGCACCAGCTCGGGCAGTTGCTCAACGATGTGGGTGAAGTCAATGATCATCGGATACCCCAGCTAAACGAGCGCTCCAGCCGCCGCCCTAAGCGTGACAGCGTCCAGTTCGTCACGAAGTACAGCAAACCGGCGACCGCAAACAATTCCAGGGGCCGAAAAGTACTGGCCGCCAGGTCTTGCGCCATGCGGGTGAGCTCCACCACGCCCACCACCGACACCAGCGAGGACGCTTTGACGATCATGATGGCCTCGCTGGTCAGCGCGGGCAGGGTCAGGCGCAGGGCGATGGGCACCTTGATACGCCAAAACTGCTGCAGTGGGCTCAGACCCAGCATATCGGCGGCCTCTAACAGTCCGCGCGGCACGCTGGTCAGCCCACCGCGCATGTTCTCAGCCTGGTAGGCCGCGTCGCACAGCGAGAGGCCCACCACGGCGGCCACCAGGCTGGGTACGTTCAGGCCCAGCACCGGCAGCAGGTTGTAAATCAGGAGCAGCTGCACCAAGAGAGGCGAGCCGCGAAAAAAACTGACAAAAGTGCGTCCGCACCAGGAAACAGCACGGTTGCGCGAGAGCATGGCGCCAGACACGCCGATGCCAATCACGAGGCCCAACACAATGGAGACGGCACTGATGGCGATGGTCAAGCCACAGGCTTTCACGAGGAGTGCGAACAGTTTCCAGGACAAATCGGGCTCCGGGGAGTGAGAAATTGCGCCAGGAACCGCGCCCGTCGAGGGAGAAGTTCCTGGCGCAGACGCCTGGATTACAGGGCGGGGTTGGTCACTGCGTCGGGTGTGTCAAACGAATCGCCAAACCATTTCTTCTGGATTTTGGCCAGGCGTCCGTCGGCTTTGACCTTGAGCATGGCGGCCGTGATGGCTGCCATCAGCGTGGCAGAGTCGTCGTCCTTGCGCGCTACATAACCAAAATAGCTCTTGATGCCAAATGCGGGCTTGACCACTTCAAAGGTGTCGGAGCGTTGCTGCGCCACGTAAGTGATATTGGGCAGCGAATTGCCCACCGCCACGATGCGCCCTGCGGCCAGGTCGGCATAGGCTTCGTTGTTGCCGGGGTACTCGCGCACGTCGGCTTTGCCCAGGCTCTCGGCAAAGGTCTTGAGTTGCGCCAGCTGGGCCGAAGCCTTGCCGCCACCTACCGGTTTGCCGGCGATGTCTTCGGGCTTCATCACCGCCTTGTCGCCTTTGCGCTTGAGCAGGGCCACGGTGGCCTCAGCGATAGGCGGTGTGAAGCGGTAGCGCTCCATGCGGGCTTTGGTAACGGTCACCGGGCCGGTCACCATGTCGAACTTCTTGGCTTCCAGGCCGGGCAACACGCCTTCCCACGGCAGGGCGGTCCACTCGGTTTTCACACCCATTTCCTTGGCCACTTCGTTCATCAAGTCCATGTTCAGGCCGACGTGGGTGCCGCCGTCAATGAAGTCAAACGGTGCAAAGGCGGTTTCGGTGCCGATCTTCAGCACGCCCGAGGCTTTGGTACGGGCCAGGGCATCTTGCGCTTGTGCGCCAAAGGCAAAGCCCAAGACGAGAGTGGCGCCCAAGAGGGTTTTTAGTACTAGTCGTTTGCTCATGCTTGTCTCCGGTAAAAAACAGGGTTAGAAAAAAATCGGGATCGCGGCTGCAGAGTTCTTGTCGGGCGCCGCCATGCAGGTGGTGTAAAGAGCGTGGTGGAGGGTGTTTCGGTGCGGCGTCCTTTCAAAGTATACGGTTCGGTGTCTGCGGGTTTGTACCTGTACTTAGGCGGCGATCCACAGTGGCGGCAGTGCGTCCAGCGTGCGCAATATCCGCGCCAGCGACCCGTCTTCCACCAGCGTGGTGGCGTGCGCAATGTCAGATGCCAAGTAGCGGTCGTGTTCCATCTTGGGCACGTGTTGGCGCAGCAGCGCGTGCACCGCTTCGAGTGCGTGCGAGCTTTGCAGCGGCCGCAAAAAGTCGATGCCCTGGGCGGCGGCCAGCAGCTCAATGCCCAAAATGTGCGCGGTGTTGCTCACCATCGCCTGCAGGCGCCGCGCGGCAAAAGTGGCCATGGACACATGGTCTTCCTGGTTGGCGCTGGTGGGCAGGCTGTCTACGCTGGCCGGATGCGCCAGCGATTTGTTCTCAGACGCCAGCGCGGCGGCAGTCACGTGCGCAATCATGAAGCCGCTGTTGAGGCCGGCGTCATCGGTCAAAAACGGCGGCAGGCGCGACACGCTGCTGTCGATCAGCATGGCAATGCGCCGCTCGGCAATGGCGCCCACCTCGGCAATGGCCAGCGCCATGCCGTCAGCCGCCAAGGCCACCGGCTCGGCGTGGAAGTTGCCGCCCGAGAGCATGGCGCCGTCTTGCGCAAACACCAGTGGGTTGTCGGTAACGGCGTTGGCTTCTATCAGCAGCACGCGGGCCGCGTGGCGCAGCTGGTCCAGGCAGGCGCCCACCACTTGCGGCTGGCAGCGCAGGCAGTAGGGGTCTTGCACCCGGTCATCGCCATCCAGGTGCGAATGTCGAATGGCGCTGCCCGCAAGCAGTGCGCGGTAGTACTGGGCCACGTCGATCTGGCCGGGCTGGCCGCGCAGCAAGTGGATGCGCGGGTCAAACGGGCCGTCGCTGCCGCGCGCGGCGTCAATGGTCAGCGCGCCAATCACCAGCGCGGCTTCCAGCACCGGCTCAAACACCAGCAGCGCGTGCAGCGCCAGTGCGGTGGAGGTTTGGGTGCCGTTGATCAGCGCCAGCCCTTCTTTGGGGCCGAGCGCCAGCGGTGCAATGCCAGCGGCCTGCAAGGCGCCCAGGGCCGGTACCGGCGCGCCGCCTGCCAGCATGAAGCCTTCGCCCATGAGCGCCAGCGTCATGTGCGCCAGCGGCGCCAGGTCGCCAGACGCGCCCACCGAACCTTTGGACGGCACCCACGGCACCAAGCCCGCGTTGAACACCGCCAACAAGGTGTCGACCACCACCTGGCGCACGCCCGAGTAGCCGCGCGCCAGGCTGGCCGCCTTGAGCGCGAGCATCAGGCGCATCACGGCGGGTTGCAGCGGCTCGCCCACGCCCACGCAGTGGGAACGAATCAGGTTGAGCTGCAGCGTGGCGAGTTGCGATTTGCTGATGCGCTGGTTGGCCAGCTTGCCAAAGCCGGTGTTCACGCCATAGACCGGCGCGTCGCCGTCGGCGGCGTCTTGCACTACCTGTTGGCTGGCCGCAATGGCCGCGTGGCAGGATTGCGGCAGCTGCAGTTGCACGCCACCGGCATGGATGGCTTGGAGTTGCTCCAGCGTCAGGTGGCCGGGGTGGATGGAGAGGGTTGGCGTCATGTCAGAGGGCTTTCATCGGCAGGTTCAGGCCCTGTTCGCGGGCGCAGTCTTCGGCAATGGTGTAGCCCGCATCGGCGTGGCGCATTACGCCGGTGGCTGGGTCGTTCCACAGCACGCGGCCCAGGCGCTCGGCGGCCTCGGGCGTGCCGTCGGCCACGATGACCACGCCGCTGTGTTGCGAGTAGCCCATGCCCACGCCGCCGCCATGGTGCAGGCTGACCCAGGTGGCGCCGCTGGCGGTGTTGAGCAAGGCGTTGAGCAGCGGCCAGTCGCTCACCGCATCGCTGCCGTCTTGCATGGCTTCGGTCTCGCGGTTGGGCGATGCCACCGAGCCGCTGTCGAGGTGGTCCCGGCCAATGACGATGGGGCCTTTGAGCTCGCCGCTTCGGACCATCTCGTTAAACGCCAGCCCAGCCAGGTGCCGCTCGCCCAGGCCAATCCAGCAAATGCGCGCGGGCAGGCCCTGGAAGGCAATGCGCTCGCCCGCCATGTCCAGCCAGCGCAGCAGGCCTGCGTTGTGCGGAAACAGCGCTTTCATTTTGGCGTCGGTCTTGCGAATGTCTTCGGGGTCGCCGCTGAGCGCCACCCAGCGGAAGGGGCCAATGCCTTTGCAAAACAGGGGCCGCACATAGGCGGGTACGAAGCCGGGGTAGTCAAAGGCATTGGCTACGCCGTAGTCTTTGGCCACCTGGCGCAGGTTGTTGCCGTAGTCCACGGTGGGAATGCCCATGGCATGGAATTCGAGCAGCGCGCGCACATGCACCGCGCAAGACGCGCCCGCAGCCTGGGTGAGTTCGGCGTGTTGCGCCGGGTCGGCTTGGGCGGCGCGCCAGCGCGCCACGCTCCAGCCGCTGGGCAAGTAGCCGTTGATGATGTCGTGCGCCGAGGTCTGGTCGGTCACGATGTCCGGGCGCAGACCACCCATCCGTGCGCGGCGCGCCAGTTCGGGCAGCAGGTCGGCCGCGTTGCCGCACAGGCCAATCGACACCGCCTCTTTGCGCGCCGTGTGGTGGGCCACCATCTCCAAGGCTTCGTCCAGGTTGGCGGCTTGCTTGTCCAGGTAGCGGGTGCGCAGCCGGAAGTCGATGCTGCTTTGCTGGCATTCGATGTTGAGCGAGCAGGCCCCGGCAAAGGTCGCCGCCAGTGGTTGGGCGCCGCCCATGCCGCCCAAGCCTGCGGTCAGCACCCAGCGCCCGCTCAGGTCGCCGCCGTAGTGCTGGCGTCCGGCCTCAACAAAGGTCTCGTACGTGCCTTGCACAATGCCTTGCGAGCCGATGTAAATCCAGCTCCCCGCCGTCATCTGCCCGTACATCATCAGCCCGGCGCGGTCGAGTTCGTTGAAATGCTCCCAGGTCGCCCACTTGGGCACCAGGTTGGAGTTGGCAATCAGCACGCGCGGCGCGTCGGTGTGGGTGCGAAACACGCCCACCGGTTTGCCGCTTTGCACCAGCAGCGTCTCGTTGGCCTGGAGCTTGCGCAGGCTGTCCAGAATGCCCTCAAAGCAGGCCCAGTTGCGCGCCGCCTTGCCAATGCCGCCGTACACCACCAGCTGGTCGGGGTTTTCGGCCACCTCGGGGTCCAGGTTGTTTTGCAGCATGCGGTAGGCCGCCTCGATCTGCCAGTTGGCGCAGCGCAGTTCAGGGCCGCGTGGCGCGCGCACCGGGCGGGCCTGGGCGTTGGCAAAAGGGCTGGGTGAGGTGGGGGAGGGACTTGCGGACATGGTGTGGGCGTGGGAAAAAAGGGAGTGCGAAAAGTCAGTTGAGGGTTGCAAGAATAGTATAGTTGTCTATACAACTTTCAGGAGCACGGGGAAACCCGCAAGCAGAAAAACACGGCATGTCCACCCCCCAGCTCCCGGCCTATGAACAGGTCAAGGCCTTTGTCAAAGGGCAAATCACCAGCGGCGCCCTGCAAGCAGGCGACACCGTGCCCAGCGAGGCGGCGCTGCAGCAGCAGTTTGGCGTCAGCCGCATGACGGTCAACCGCGCGGTCAAGGAGCTGGCGACCGAAGGCCTGGTGACAAGGCAGCGCGGCTCGGGCACGGTGGTGGCGCAGTGGCACCGCATATCGAGCATGCTGGCGGTGCGCGACATCCACGAAGAAGTGCTGGAGCGCGGCCACGCCCACACCAGCCGCGTGCTGCGCCTGGAAACTGTCGCCGCCGATGCCGCGCTGGCCCAGGCGCTGGGCGTGCCCGTGGGCGCCCCGCTGTTCCATTCGGTGATGGTGCACCTGGAAAACGGCGTGGCCATTCAGATCGAAGACCGCCATGTCAACCCGGCGGTCGCTCCTGGCTACCTGGCGCAGGACTTTCAAACCACCACGCCCACCCAGTATTTGTTTGCCTGCGCGCCCTTGACCGAGGCGCGCTATTCCATCGAGGCCGCGCTGCCCAGCGCCGCAGAGGCCAAAAGCCTGGACATTGGCCGCAGCGCGCCCTGCTTGGTCATCACCCGCTGCACGGTAAGCGGCGCCCATGTAGCCAGCCAGGCGCGCCTGGTCTACCCCGGCGCGCGCTACAGCCTGAGCGGCAATTTTCAGCTGTAAAACGATGAAGTGGAACACCCTGGCCTTGGTCGAGCTAGCCCCCAGCCCCTGGAAAAATGGCGGCGGCGTGACGCGCGAATTGCTGGCCTGGCCCAGCCCGGCGCACTGGCTGTTTCGCCTGTCGGTGGCCGAGGTGCAGGCTGACGGCCCTTTTTCTCGCTTCGAGGGCGTGCAGCGCTGGTTTGCCGTGCTCTCTGGCGCGGGCGTGCGGCTGCGCCTGGGCGACGGTGGGGCAGGGGAGGTGGCCATGCTCACCCCCGCAAGTGCGCCTTTTTGTTTTGACGGCGCGCTTGCCGTCGACTGCGCGCTGATTGACGGCGCCACGCAAGACTTCAACCTCATGCTGCGCACCGACCGGGCCAGCGCGCACCTGCTGCGGGTCGTGGACCGGCTGGACGCGGTGACTGCGGGCCCGCGCACCGTCGCCATTTGGGCGGGCGTGTCTGGCGCCGAGATTTGGGCCGGACAAGCCTGCACCCGGCTGGCCGGCCACAGCCTGGCCTGGCGGGCGCTGCCTGCGGGCGTGGCCCTCAACGTGCGCTCAACCGACGCTTTGTACATGGAGATAGACGCATGAGCCTGCAACTTTGGCACCACTGCACCCTGGCCACCTTGCAGGCCGACGCCACCGAGCCCTACGGCCTGGTGCCCGACGGCGCCATGGTGGTGCAAGGCGCCACCTTGAAATGGGTGGGGCCGCTGGCCGCGCTGCCCAAGGCGCTGCGTGCCCAATGCAGCCTGCAGCACGACGCGCGCGGCGCGCTCATCACCCCCGGGCTGATTGATTGCCACACGCATTTGGTCTATGGCGGCGACCGCGCTGCCGAGTTTGAGCAGCGCCTGCAAGGCGTGGGCTACGAAGAAATAGCCCGCCGTGGCGGCGGCATTGCGTCCACGGTGCGCGCCACGCGCGAGGCCAGCGCCGAACAACTCACGGCCAGCAGCGCCCAGCGCCTGCGCCGCTTGATGGCCGAGGGCGTGACCACCGTGGAGATCAAGTCCGGCTACGGCCTGGCGCTGGCGCACGAGCGCAAATGCCTGCAAGTGGCGCGCGCCCTGGGCGCCGACCACGCGGTCGACGTGCGCACCACGTTTTTGGGCGCCCACGCGCTGCCGCCTGAGTTTGCCGGGCAGGGCGACGCTTATATCGACGAGGTGCTGCGCATGCTGGCGCAGTTGGCTGGCGAGGGCTTGGTGGACGCCGTAGACGCGTTTTGCGAGCGCATTGCGTTTAGCACTGCGCAGACCGAGCGGGTGTTCCAGGCCGCGCAGGCGCTGGGCTTGGCGCTCAAGCTGCACGCCGAGCAGCTCAGCGACAGCGGCGGCGCGCAACTGGCCGCGCGTTATGGCGCACTGAGCTGCGACCACCTGGAATGGCTGTCCGACGCGGGCGCTGCCGCCATGGCAGACGCGGGCAGCGTGGCGGTGCTCTTGCCCGGGGCCTTTTACTTTTTGCGCGAAACCAAGCTGCCGCCCATGGACTTGCTGCGCCAGCACGGCGTGCCCATGGCCATTTCCACCGACTGCAACCCCGGCAGCTCGCCCTGCACCTCGCTGCTGCTCATGCTCAATATGGCCTGCACCCTGTTTCGCCTGACGCCCGAAGAAGCGCTGGCCGGCGTCACCCGCCATGCTGCCCGCGCCTTGGGCCTGCGCGACCGGGGCGTGTTGGCGCCGGGCTTGCGTGCCGACTTTGTGCTGTGGGACCTGCAGCATCCGGCGCAACTGGCCTACGCCCTGGGCGCCAACCCGCTGATCCATACCGTTTTCAAAGGCGAAGTGCGATGACCCACCCCGAGACCTATTCCCTGCACCGAGGCAGCGCGCCGCTTTTGCTCAGCTTGCCGCACACAGGCACCCAGATTCCGCCCGAATTGCAGGCCGACTACGTGCCGCGCGCCCTGGCGGTGGAAGACACCGACTGGCACCTGGCGCGCCTCTACGACTTTGCGCCGCAAATGGGCGCGAGCGTGCTGCGCCCGCATTTCAGCCGCTACGTGATTGACCTCAACCGCCCGCCCGACGACGCACCCATGTATCCCGGCGCCTCCAACACCGAACTCTGCCCCACGCGCTTCTTTACCGGCGAGGCGCTCTACCTGGACGGATACGCGCCCGATGCCGCAGAGCGCGCACGCCGCCGCAGCCGGTACTGGGAGCCCTACCACCAGGCCTTGCAGGCCGAGTTGCAGCGCATCACGGCCCTCCACGGCTACGCGCTGCTATGGGATGGCCACAGCATTCGCTCACAAATCCCTTGGTTGTTTGAGGGCCGCCTGCCCGACCTGAACATTGGCACGGCCAGCGGTGCCAGCGCCGATGCCACGGTTGCCCAGGCGGTGCAGGCGGCGTGCCAAATCCAAGCCCAGTTCAGCCAGGTGCTCAACGGCCGCTTCAAGGGTGGCTACATCACCCGCCACTACGGCGCGCCCCAGCGCCGGGTGCACGCGGTGCAGCTGGAAATGTGCCAGTCCATGTACATGCAGGAGGCGCCGCCCTTCGACTACCGCCCGCAAGCGGCCACGGCGGTACAGCCGCTGCTGCAGTCCCTGCTGGCGGCCGCTTTGCACGCCTGCGAGGTTTTGTATGCCCCGCGCTGAAACCCGTTTCTTCGCCCCACAGGCCTGGGTGGACGGCGCCTGGGCGCACGACGTCCTCCTGGTGGTGGACGCCACCGGCCACTGGAGCGCCATCACCCCCGGCGCCACACCGGCGATGTGCGCAGGCGCCCAGCGCCTGGACGGCCCGGTGCTGCCCGGCGTGGTCAACGCCCACAGCCACGCTTTTCAGCGCGCCATTGCCGGCCTGACCGAGCAGCGCCGCGCCAGCGTCCCGACCGCCAGCGCCCAGGGCAGCACCGACGATTTCTGGAGCTGGCGCGAGCGCATGTACGCCGTGGCCCAGCGCATCACCCCGGACCAGCTGGAGCACATCGCGGCCATGCTTTACACCGAGCTGCTGGCAGGCGGCTACACCCAGGTGTGCGAGTTTCACTACGTGCACCACGCCGCCGCCGGCGCGCCAGCGGCCAGCCCGCTGGACATGTCCCTGGCCTTGGTGCGCGCCGCCCAGCGCGTGGGCATGGGCCTGACCTTGCTGCCCACGCTGTACATGCGCTCAGGTTTTGGCGCCAGCGGCGTGCGCGCCCAGCAGCAGCGCTTTGCCTGTAGCACGGCCACGCTGTGCCGCCTGGTGGACGACTTGCAAGCCCACACCGCTGGCCTGGCGCAGGTCAACCTGGGCGTGGCGGTGCATTCGCTGCGCGCCGCCGACCCCGCCGCCGTGGCCGAGCTCGCGCAGTTTGCGCAGAACCGTGGCCTGCCGGTGCACATCCATATTGCCGAGCAAACGCAAGAAGTTGCCGACTGCATCGCCCACACTGGCCAGCGCCCAGTCGAGTGGCTGCTGGCGCACCTGCCACTGGATGCGCACTGGAACCTGGTGCACGCCACCCACACCACGGCGCAAGAACTCTCGGGCGTGGCCCGCAGCGGCGCCAGCATTGTGATTTGCCCCAGCACCGAGGCCAATTTGGGCGACGGCGTGTTTGATTTTTCCGGCTACGCGGCCCTGCAAGGGCGTTGGTCGGTGGGATCAGACAGCCACGTCACCCGCAGTTGGACTGAAGAGCTGCGTTTGCTCGAATACGGCCAGCGCCTGGTGCAGCGCAAACGCAATGTGGCCGCCGCGTGTGGCCCCAGCCTGAGCAGTGCCGCCAATCTGCTGGAGGCCGCGCTTGGCGGTGGCCAGGCCGCCACAGGCCAGGCATTGGGCGCGCTGCGGTTGGGCCACCGGGCCGACTTTCTGGTGATCGACCCGCAGGTCAACGCCTTGCTGGGCGTGCCCGTGTCGCAGGTGCTCGACGCCCTGGTGTTTTCTAGCCCCAGTGCCGCACCCCAGGCGGTGTTTGTGGCAGGGCAGCGTGTGGCGCACCACACCAGCCCGGCCGTCACCCAGCCGTTTGCGCAGACCATGCGCGCGCTCTGGCAGGGCTGAGATACCCAATCGGCGGGCAGCGCAGCAAGCGTTTGCCCCCCGGCGCCCCGTGCGCTTGGATGCGGTGTGCCGGCCACTTTGGGCCTGAATTTGCCCGAGATCAGCTTTTTGTGCACTCCAAGGCACGCCACGGTGCAGGTGTGACGCGCGTCACTGTTTTTTTGCGGGCAGTTGACAACACTGGCTTCGTGGCGGTTGCAGCGGGTGGGTTCCCCCTCGGTGCCAGCGACACAGAGGCATGGGCCACGCTGCACAAGGGCGTGGCCTGTGCGTTTTATCCCCTTGGTATGTCACAAAGGAAAACAGCAATGCAATCGAAAAAAATGTTCCGCGGCGCCCTGGTGCTGCTCACACTGGGCACGGCCGCGTCGTTGGCGCTGGCGACGGGCTCGAAAACCACCGATGTTGGGGTTTCTGCCTCGGTGGCCAGCAACTGCGTGGTCTCTACGCCATCTACCGGCCTGAACTTCGGCGTGTATGACCCGCTGGCCAGCAGCGACTACACCACCTCTACAACGTTCAAGGTGCAATGCAGCAAGAACGCCGTCTACACCATTGGTCTGAGCGCGGGCAGCGGCCCGAGCGCCACGGAAACCACCCGCAAGATGACCAATGGCAGCGAGACGGCCATGAGCTACGCGATTTATTCGGACAGCGCCCGTACCACCAACTGGGGCGCCACTGCTGGCGCGGCCACCGGTACCGGTGCGGGTCTGAGCACTGAAAACACCGTGAACGTCTACGCCAAGATTCCCAAGAACCAGTACGACGTGGGCGTGGGCAACTACGCCGACATCGTGACCGCCACGGTCAGCTACTGACCCGTTTCGCACAAGGAGTGCTTCACGTGAAAAAGCTTGTCACCCTGGCGCTGCTGGCCAGCGCCGCCTGGCCGCTGCTGGCTGCCACCTTCAATGTCTCGCCGATTCGCGTGGGGCTCTCCGCACAACGCCCCATCGTGCCCCTGTCCGTGCGCAACGACGGTGATGAGCCCGTGGTCGTGCAAGTGCAGGCGCTGCGCTGGGAGCAGCACAACGGGGAGGACGTTTACGCCCCCACCAACGAGATTTTGGCCACACCCCCCATCGTCACGGTGCCGCCGCACGCCACGCAAATTGTGCGGGTGGGTCTGCGCCGCGTGGCCGACCCCGCGCGTGAGCTCAGCTACCGCATCTACCTGGCCGAGGTGCCTGCGCCGCCCGCCGTGGACGCTACGCGGGTGCATGTGGCCCTGCGCATCGGATTGCCGGTATTTGTCACCGGCCCGGCAGCGCCCAAGCCCGCCCTGGCGTGGACGGTGCTGGGCGCCGAGGATGGGGCTGTCACTTTGCGCGTGAAAAACGAGGGCAGTGCCCACGCCCAGATCGCCAATGTGCGGCTGCTTTCGCTGGCCGATCGCGACACCCTGGCGCGCTATCCCTCTCCCGCCTATGTCCTGCCCGGCAGCGCGCGCGAATGGCGCCTGGCGCCCGAGCCCGGCAAGCGCATCGGCGCCGACCCGGTGCGTTTGCAGGCCTACGTGGACGCCGGAGATGTGGATGTCGAGCTCACACCGCAAAAGCCTGAGTAAGCGCCACCGCTGGATTGGTGTGCTGGTGTCTGCCGGCGCCCTGGCCCACGGTGCCATGGCGGCGGCCACCCCCTGGGGGGTGGAGAGCCTCTTGCAGGTGGACCTGAACCGGCAAAACCTCGAGGACAACACCCTGGTGATCCGCGAGCCCGATGGCGGTGTGCTGCTCTCGCGTGAGGACCTGCAGCGCTGGCGGGTGCGCCTGCCCGAGCAGGCGCTGGTGCAGGTAGGCGGCAAGGATTACTTTCGCCTGCAGTCCATTCCCGGTGCGGTCTTTTCAATAGACGAGGCCACGCAGCGCCTGTCCATTGAGCTGCCCGCTGCCGGCTTTCGGCACTACGCGCTCGACGGCGAGGCGCTGGCTGCGCCCACGCCCGGTGCGGCCAGCCCCGGTGCGTTTTTCAACTACGACCTGCTGGCCGAGCAAACCCAGGACAAAAGCCGCCTCTCAGGCCTGTTTGAGCTGGGCTACTTCAACCGCTTGGGCGTGGGCTTGTTCACTTTTGCCAGCGTTCCCCAAGACGAGCACAACACCACCCGGCGGCTCGACACCACCTGGACCCAGGACCAGCCCGCGCAGCGCGCCAGCTGGCGCCTGGGTGACGCCATCAGCCGTGCCAGCAGCGGCTGGGGCCTGCCCACGCGCTTTGGCGGCCTGCAGTACGCCACCAACTTTGCCGTGCAACCGGGCTTTTTGACCATGCCGCAGCAAAGCATCAGCGCCCAGGCCGGGGTGCCGTCCAGCGTGGATGTATTCGTCAACAACGCCCTGATCAGCCGCAGCGAAGTACCTCCGGGGCCGTTCTCTATCAACAACATTCCCACCATCACCGGTCAGGGCGAGGTGCGGGTGGTGGTTAAAGACCTGCTGGGGCGCGAGCAGGTGATTACCCAGGCCTTTTTTGCCAACGCCCGCTTGCTGCGCGCAGGGCTGGACGATTTTTCTTACGAGCTAGGCCGTGAGCGCCTCAACTACGGCCAGGCCAGCAACGACTATGGCCGCTGGCTCGCCGCTGGCACCTACCGGCGCGGCATCAGCGACCACCTGAGCGCCGAGCTGCACGCCGAAAAGACCTCAGACGCCCAAACCACCCTGGGCGCCAACGGCGTCTGGGGCCTGGAAAGCGGGCCGGTGCTGAGCTTGTCCGCGGCGGCGAGCAACACCGCCGAGGGCGCGGGGTATTTGAGCGGCATGGGCGCAGAGCTGCAAGGCCAGCGCTGGAGTTTTTCTGCCCATACGCAAAACGCCACGCAGGGCTTTGCACAGATTGGCCAGGCCCCGGGTGGGGACGCAGTGCGCCAGGTCAGCAACCTCAGCGTTGGCTTTTTTGTACCCGGGTGGGGCAACTGGGGCCTGGGCTATGTGGCGCAGCAAAAGCGCGACGCCAGCCGCACCGCGTTGCTGAGCCTGTCGTATTCCCTGCAGCTCGGGCAATCGGCTTTTTTGGGTCTGAGCGCGCTGCGCACGCTCACGGGCACTCCCAGCGACTATGTGGGCGCCTTCTTGGTGGTGCCCCTGGACAGCCGCACCAACCTCAGCGCCAATGCGCAGCGCAGCACGGGCGGGGCTGGCGCCAGCAGTTCGCTCTTTAGCACGCAGCTGCAGCGCAGCCCGGCGCCTGGCGACCCGCTGGGCTACCGCTTGCAGGCCAGCGACGACGGCGCCTTGCAGGCCGATGCCAGCCTGCAAAACACGGCGGGCGACTACACGCTGGCGGCTGCACAGCGCGGTGGCAGCTCGGCAGTACGCGCCGGTGCCTCAGGTGGTGTTGCGACGCTGGGTGGTGCGCTGTTTGCCAGCCGGCGCATCTCCGACAGCTTTGCCCTGGTGCAGGTACCGGGCTATGCCGATGTGCGGGTCTACAAGGACAACCAGCTGGTGGGCCGCACCGACGGCAACGGCAACGCCCTGGTGCCCAGCGTGCGCGCCTACGAGCTCAACCCGGTCACCATCGAGGCGCTGGACCTGCCCATGGACGCCCGGGTGGATGCCTTGCAGCGCGACGCCCTGGCCTATTACCGCAGCGGCGTGGTGCTGCGCTTTCCGGTGGGGCGCGCGCGTGCCGCCACCCTGAAGGTGCGCCTGCCCAATGGCAGCTCGCTGCCCGCAGGCGCCACGGTGCGCCTGGAGTTTCCCCACCAGCTCGACCCGCTGGACCGCGAGGACACGGTGTTCGCGGTGGGCTTTGACGGTGAGGTGTACGTCTCGGGCCTGTCCGAACGCAATCTGTTGGTCGCCCGCTGGCGAGGTCAGAGTTGCCGCATTGCGGTGGAGTTTCTCCCCTCGGACGAGCCACTGCCTTTCTTGGGCGAATTCTTGTGCCAGGGGTTGGAGCCCTAAGGGTATTGCCCGGTGTGGCCTTGCCACCTCCGGCTATCGGGCAGGCGTGTTACATCGCCAGCCTGGGGCTGTTGTGCACGCCGTAGTTCGGTCCGGTGCCGCTGCCCCCGGTGGGCGGGCACTGGGTGCTCATTTCCACCTGCACGTACTTGGGCCCTTGTTCCGCCAGCAATATGTGCATGCAGGCGAAGCCCACAATGGGTTGCTCTCCCTTGAGCGTGGAACTGGCATTGGCGGCGACCGGGATGGTCACGTATTCGCACTTTTTGTCGCCCCTGGCGCTGCAGTCGTTGACGATTTTGTACAGGTCGGCCTTGGCACCCGGCTCGATCCAGATCGGGTCGCCCATGGCAAGCGCGGTCGGGTTGCCGTTCTGAATGAGGCCATGGACGGCCGTGGTGCTGTTTTCATCCAGCGCAAACGAGGTGTACTGGCCGCCCTCGCAGGCTCCGTAAGCAGGCGTGCTAAACCCGAAGCGAAACACCCAGGGTTTGCCGCTGACCTGCGGCACGCCGTAGGTGTCGGGCCCGGTGGTGCTGGCGTTCTTGGGCAGGCTTGTTGTGGTGTCCCAAAAAGCGTCGTACATGCACTGGGCCATGGCAAAAGGAAACAGGCTGCCCGGACCCTCGGCGCCGGGCGAGGTGACCACGGACACGGCGGTCGCGGACATGTCGGCGGTGTGCAGCCCCAACAGGCTCGAGAAGTAAAGCACCACGCTGCCGCTGTTTTCTCCCGCCTTTCTGGCAATGGTGACTTGGATGGCCGGCGCGTCATGGGCGGTGGCGGTCATGGGCAGCAGTTGCAAGATGTGCGGGGTGCCGGTCACATTCCAATAGCCCGATGCCACCACACCGGTGACCAGGGCCTTGCTCTGCGTCGTGTTGTTCTGTATGGCTGCGGCCGCACGGGTGTGCGCAGTGGCCCAGTCGGGCGCTGGTGTGGTGGTGTTAAAGCATTCGGCGCGCGGGTACAAGCACTGCGCACCCGCCTGTGCGGCCGAATCGGCGGCGTTTTGCAGCTCGCTTTTGACCAGCATCAGGTTGGCGATGTCGATGGCAAACGCCGCCACCATGACCAGCAGGGGTAAAAAAATCACGGCCAGGACAGCCACCGCGCCACGCCTTGCGTCGGTCAGGCGCGGGGCTGCTTCCTCGGCCACGGCAGGCTCGGTGCGGATGGGCGTCACGGGCCGGGCGGCTTACAGGGCCAGCCGGGGGTTGTCGTGCACGCCGTAGTTGGTGCCCGTGCCGCTGCCCTGGGGGCTGGGGCAGGTCGTGTCCATTTGCACCGCGATGTACTTGCCGCTGCCGCCCGCGGCGTTCAGGATGTGCAGGCAGCCAAAGTCCAGGATGGTTTGTTCGCCTTTGCTGTTGGCGCTGGTGGTCACCGGCATGGTGACGTATTCGCAGGACTTGTCACCGGCGGCACTGCAGGCCGCGACCGTGCCGTACAAGGCGGTTTTTGATCCCGGTTCAATCCAAGTCTGGTCGCCCTTGGCCAGCTGGGTGGGGTTGCCGTTGGCGATCAGGTCTTTGATGGTGGGGACGTTGTTGTCGTCCAAGGCAAACGAGGTCCATTCGCCGCCGTCGCAGGGTGTGTAGATGGCGGCGCCCAAATGGAAGACCCAGGGCTGCCCGATGACCTGGGGCACCCCCAAAAGGGTGGTGGTCGTGGCCAATTTGGGCGTGGCCGTGGTCGAATCCCAGTACTGGTCGTACATGCATTTGGTGATGGCAAAGGGAAACAGGCCGCCTGGGCCCACCACACCGGGCGAGGTGACCACGGACACTGCGGTGGCGCTCACGTCCGCCGTGGCCAGCCCCAGCAGACCGGCCAAATAAAGCACCACGCTGCCGCCGTTTTTGCCGCTTTGTTTGGAAATGGTCACCTGGATGGCGGGTGCTTCATTGGCCCCCGGCGTGTGCGGCAGCAGCTGCAGCGTGTGCGGCGTGCCAGTGATGTTCCAATAGCCGGACGCCACCACGCCCGTGGACAGCGCCGTGCCTTGCGCCGCGTTGTTCGCCACCGCCAGCGAAGCGCGGGTCTGCGAGGTCGCCCAGTCAGGTGCTGCGCTCAGGGTGTTAAAGCATTCTGTGCGCGGGTACAAGCACTGTGCACCGGCTTGGGCGGCCGAATCGGCGGCGTTTTGCAGCTCGTTTTTCACCAGCATCAGGTTGGCAATGTCCACGGCAAAGGCCGACACCATGAGCAGTATGGGCAGCAGCATGATGACCAGCACTGCGACCGCCCCACGCTGGTGGTGCGCAGCAGGCGTAGCACAGGGCGTATCCGTGTCGTGGGGGACTGCGGTGTGGGTGTGTGCGGGCATGTTCGGACTCCCAAAAGGGGCTTATTCGTTGTTCATGACCGTGGTGCCGGTCAGTGTGAGCGGCCCGGTGATCGGGCTGAGCAAGGTGCCCAGGCCCAGGCCGTAGTAGGTGTAGGTCACCGTGACCTTGAGTTGCGTCCCAAAGCTGCCGCCCTGGCCGGACGGTACGGTGACTACCGGCGGGTTGGCCGCCTTGAACGACACCAAGTAGTTGCTGCAGTAGCTGGTGGCCACGGCCTGGATTTCGGCGGTGGTGGGCTTAGGGGTTTTCAAGACCACGCCGGCACGTGCGGCCTCGCGGCTGGCGTTGGTGATCACGGCCTTGTCGTACAAGATGAAGCCAAACTCAATGATGGCAAACACCAGCAGCAAAAAAATGGGCAACACCATGGCAAATTCGACCGCCGTGGAGCCGCCTTGCAAGCTTTTTTTCATGGATATTCCTGTGCGTGTAGCGTGGGTTTGATGCTAGAGGGAGTGCGGTGCCCGCATGCGTCCGCGCGCATGACCCAGGTCACGCAACACGTCAGAAATTCGGGGCAGACAGGGCCCGGTGGCTTGGGCATGCACGCCCGCTACCAGCCCACCGTCAGGGTGATGGTCGGGTCGGTGTAAATGCCTGGCGCATCGGCTTTGTTGGCCGCGCTGCTGTCGATGAGGCCGTAGATAGTGATGGACTGATTGCTGATATCGCTGCTGATGGCCTGGGTGTACACGGTGCCGGTGGTGCCATCGCCCCACACCGTGGCGCGGCTGGCGTCCAGGTACAGGTTGTAGGTCAGGTCGGTGGTGCTCTTTTTTTGCTTGCGCTGCGCCACCGTGCCATTGCCCGCGCTCAGCGCTATGGTGAAGCTGGCAGTGCCGCCCGAACCAAAGGTGCTGCAGCTCACCTTAAAGCTGGTGGCGCTGGTCAGGCTGCCCAGCAAGTCGGTGATGAACACCAGGGTGGGCGGGGTGGTGACGCTGCAGCTTGAAATCTTCACCGAAGCCTGCGCCTGCGGCGGCGCTCCCAGGGCCACAGCCACCGCCAGCAGCCCCAGGCGCAGTACGGCAGATTGCAAGGGGATGGGCCAATGGCGCATGGTCAAAAGCAGGGCGTCGCTTGTGCGCGCTCAGTACGTCACCGTGGCCGTGATGCTGTCGGCGTAGGCGCCAATGGGCGCGGTGTACTGGTTTTTGGGAATTTTGCCGTAGACGGTGATGGTTTGCTCGGTGGTCAGCCCGGTGCCGGTGCCAGTGACCGTGCCGGTGCTGGCGCCCCAGTTGGTGCTCAGGCCGCTGTTGGCATACAGGCCGTAGTTCAGATGGTTGGAGCCGCTGCTCATGGTGCGGGCGGTATCCGTGCCGCTGCCCCCCGGGCTCAGGCCTATGGTGTAGGCCAGGCCCGTGCTGCATTCGACTTTGAACGTGGTGTTGGCCACGGTGTCGCTGGCGGAGGTGGGGTCGTAGGTGCCAAAGCTCAGCCCGCTCGACGCGGTGGACACCACACACACGCCCGCAATGGTGGTGGACACGCCAAACGTGGTGCTTGTGCTGCCTGCGCTGGCCAGCAGCGGCGCCAGAGGCAGGATGGCGACCCCAGCGAGGGTATTTCGGACAGTCTTTCCTAGGCGCATGGCGGTGGCTCCAAATGAGAGGTGTGGATGCAAACCTGGTTCAGGGGTCCGCGTTGCGCCTCAGGCCGGGCTTGCATTGGACACAGGTGGTGCCCTTCGCCTGAACGCATGCGCCAGTCTGTCGCAGGATTTTTTTATCGGCGTGATGTGGCGCACAAGCCGACCCGATAGCCGAAAATCACGCCATGAAGCCCAGCCTTGCACCCGACCATGCCCCCGTATGAATCCGTCTGAGCGCAGTTTTTTGGCCTCGCTCGCAGCCATGCTGGGCATTTGCCTGGCCTTTATGCTGATTGCGCTGAACACCTCGGTGGTGGGCACGGCCATGCCGCGCATCGTGGCTGACCTGAGCGGCTACGCCCTGTACCAGTGGTCAGCCTCGGCATTTTTGGTGGGCAACGCGGTCATGATTCCTATCACCGGGCGCCTGGGCGACCTGTACGGGCGCAAGCCCTTTGTGCTGGCGTCGGTGATGTTGTTTGCCCTGGCCTCGATTGCCTGCGGCGCCTCGCAAACCATGCTGCAGCTGGTGCTGGCGCGCGCCGGCCAGGGCCTGGCCGGGGGCATGTTGCTGGGCGTGGCCTCGGCCTGCGTGCCCGATTTGTTTCCCGACGCGGTGCAGCGCGTGCGCTGGCAGGTGCTGCTGTCGGTGGGCTATGGCATTGCCCTGGCGGTGGGGCCGTGGATGGGCGGCTGGTTGACCGAGCACGCGGGCTGGCGCTATGTGTTTTACGTCAACCTGCCGGTGGCGCTGGCGGCCTTGCTGATGGTGTGGGTGTACTTTCCGCACATCGTGCACCACGAGGGTTTGGCAGCGGGCGAGCCCAGCATTGACTGGCTGGGTGCGCTCTTGTTGTTGCTGGCGATGGGCAGCCTGCTGGGCGCGGCCGAATACTGCCAGTCGCACGGCTTTGCCAGCGTCCAGGCCCTGGGGCTGTGGGCGGGCACCGGCGCGCTGAGCTATGGGTTTTTCCGCCACCAGTACCACACGGCGGCGCCCATCGTGCCGCCTGAGATTCTGGACAACCGGGGCGCGCGCAAGCTCATGCTGCTGGGCCTGCTCACGGGCCTGACCATGTTCATGCTGATTTTTTACACGCCCTTGCTGCTGCAGGGCAGCTTTGGCCAGTCGCCCCACGAGGCCGGGGTGGTGATGACGCCGCTCTTGGTGTTCATCACCATCGGCAGCATCGTCAACTCGCGCCTGCTGCCGCGCCTGCGGCGCGCCGAGCGGCTGATCGCCTGGGGCCAGATAGGCACCATGCTGAGCTGCCTGGCGCTCACCCAGGTGGATGCGGCCACGCCCAACGCGCTGCTGATGGCCGTGTTTGCCCTGTGCGGCAGCAGCCTGGGCTTTCAGCTGCCCAACCTCTCGCTGCAAATCATGGCCGTGGCCGGGCGCAGCCATATGGGCGTGGCGTCGGCGCTGGCGCAGTCCACCCGCATGATTGGCAGCATGGTGGGCGTGGGCGTGGCCAGCGTGCTGGTTAACACTTTTTACGCCCGCCACATCGCCGCCGTGCTGGCGCAGTACCAGATTGGCGACGCGCAGCTGGTGGCGCTCTTGTCTTCGCCGCAGCTCCTGATCCGCCAGCAAGACCAAGAGGCCATGCTGGCGCTGACCCACGGCCTGGGGCTTGACCCGGCGCCCCTGCTGGAGGCGGCGCGCCAGGGTCTGGTCAGCGGCACGCACGCGGCGTTTTTGCTCTGCGCGCTGATTGCAGGCATCAGCGTGCTGGTGAGCTGGCGGCTGCCGCGCTATTCCATCCGGCGCGCGTCGCCAAGCGAGGCCTGAGCCGCTGACATTGGCCCCCACCCCATTTCTTTTGGAAGACACCCCCATGCCAGCCCTGTACCCAACCTCCGCGCCTGAGCGCAGCACCTTAGACGCACGCCCTGGCGATGTGCTCTTGCAGTTTGGCGTGGACTGGTGCGGCCACTGCCAGGCCGCCGAACCCGCCATTGCCCAGGCAATGACGGCCTATCCCGGCCTGAGCCACCTGCGCATTGAAGACGGCGCGGGCCGCCCGTTGGGACGCTCGTTTCGCGTCAAGTTGTGGCCCACCCTGGTCTTGCTGCGCGATGGCCAGGAACTGGCCCGCCTGGTGCGCCCCACCCAGGCGGCGCAGGTGCTGGCGCTGCTGCGCGCCTTGGGCTAGAACAGGCTGGTTTGCTGGGAGGGCTGCGCCCCCGGTGCGCTGCCACCGTCACCAAGACCGGGGACGCTCGCCACCAGGTCCGGTGCCGGGCAGGCGCGAATCAGGTCCAGGCTGTGCGCCGCCGGGGCTTGCAGCCAGTCGGCGTATTGCGCCCTGGGCAGCACCACCACCATGCGTTTTTCGTCGCCCGGTTTGTGGAAAGTGCGCATCAGGGGGTGCGCATCGGCATTGATGGTGAGCATGGTAAAGCTCAGCACCTCGCCTTCGGCGCCGCGCCAAAGCGACCACAGGCCGGCAATGCCCAGGGGTTCGCCGCTGGCTTGGGCGATGCGCGTGGCCAGCGCGCGGCCACTGCGCCAGTCCGGCTCAAAAATAGCGTCCGCCGCAATGATGCAGTGCTGCGCGCGCGCCCAGGCGTCGCGAAAGCTGGGCTTCTCCGACACCGTTTCCAGCCGCGCGTTGTAGGTGTGGCGGCTCACGCTGCGGTCCTTGGCCCAGTGGGGCAGCAGGCCAAACACGCCGTTGGCCGCCTCTGGCGCCACTGCACCCCCGGGCGCAGCGCTGCGGCGCCTTACAAAGCGCGCGCTGTGGCCCGGCCAGATGTCATGCGCCTGATCGGCCACCGGCGGCGCAATGCCGAAGTGGCGCTCAAACTGGGCGAGGTTTTTGACGGCTTGGTAATGGCTGCACATGGATCGCCTATCCTAAAGCCACTGAGCCCCAGGCGACTGTAGGCGGGCAGGGCGGGGGTTTTTACCCATACCGACAAGCCGAGTGCTCCACCACAATGGGCCGCCCACCATGGTGGGCCCCTATAACCAGACGGAGACCAGCGTGGCGACTTTTTCAATCACTTCCCTTGCCCGGCGCGCGCGCTTGGGTCGTATCACGGCGGCGGCCCTGGTCGGCGGCTGCCTCGCAGTGCCGGCGCAGGCACAAGAAACCTTCAAAGTTGGCATCGTCAGCTTTTTGTCGGGCCAGGCGGCGGAGAGTTTTGGCATTCCGGCCGTCAATGGCGCCAAGGTGCTGGTTGATGCCTTCAACAAAGGTGCCGCACCCGCGCCCTACAACAAGGTGGGCTTTGGCGGCCTGAAGATCGAGCCGATTTACGTGGACGAAAACGGTGGCGCCACCAAGCAGGTGCAAGAGCTGCGCAACCTCTATGACCGCGAAAAAGTGGACGCGGTAGTCGGTTACGTCGGCTCGGGCGACTGCCTGGCCGTGGCCCCGGTGGCCGAAGAAATGAAGAAGTTCCTCATCCTGTATGACTGCGGCACGCCGCGCATTTTTGAGGACAACAAGTTCAACTACGTGTTCCGTACCGCCGCGCACGCCACCATGGACAACGTGGCCCTGGCGCGCTACATGAAGGCGCGCAATGTCAAGGCCGAGACCTTTAACATGATCAACCAGGACTACGCCTGGGGCCAGGACTCCAAGAAAGACTTCACCTGGTCCATGGAAAAGCTTTACCCCAATGCCAAGGCGGGTGAAGACCAGTTGCCCAAATTTGGCGCAGGCCAGTACGGCACTGAAATTTCTGCACTCATGGCCAAACCGGCCGACGTGACCCATAGCAGCCTGTGGGGCGGCGACTTGCAGGCCTTTATCTTGCAGGCCGCACCGCGCGGCTTGTTCAAGCGTACGCAGGTGGTGTTCTCTGCTGCGGACCACGTGCTGCCCGCGCTGGGCGACAAGATGCCCGACGGCGTCATCCTGGGCGCGCGCGGCGCGTATGGCCTGATGTCGCCCAAGTCCGCGCTCAATGACTGGTGGTGGGATCTGTACAGCAAGGCCAACAACGTCTACCCGGTGCAAGCCCCCTACCGCATGGTGCAGTCGCTGCTGGGCCTCAAGCTGGCGGTGGAAAAAGCCATGGCCGCCAATGGAGGCAAAAAGCCCAACGCCGAACAACTGGCTGCCGCCCTGACCAACGCCGAGTGGGACTCGCCCGCGGGCAAGATTCGTATGACCCTGGGCAACGGCCACCAGGCCATACAGGAAACCGCCATTGGCAGAACCCGCTTTGATGCGGCCCAAAAAATGGTGGTGCTGGACGACATCGTGCGCTTTCCGGCCGATTGCGTGAACCCGCCCGCCACCATGAAGTCCGAAGACTGGATCAAAGCCGGCTTCCCCGGCGCCAAAGGTTGCCCGTAACACGGCGCCCACTGGATGGTCACGATTCTGATTGACGGCCTGACCTACGCGTCATGGCTGTTCATTGTGGCGCTGGGGTTGACCTTGGTGTTTGGGGTGCTCAAGATCCTCAACATTGCGCACGGCAGCTTTTACGCCCTGGGCGCGTATGCGGCGGCCAGCTTTGTCGGCTGGGCGGGCGCCATGAAGCTCGCCCCGGGTTTTACCCTGGTGGCCATGCTGCTGGCGGCAGTGGCGGTGGCGGCGCTGATTGCGCCCTTGACCGAGCGCGGCCTCCTGCGCTTTTTCTATGGCCGCGACGAGGTGCTGCTGGTGCTGGTGACCTACGCCATGTTTTTGATGCTTGAAGACATCACCAAACTGGTCTGGGGTGCCACGCCGTACTACGTGTCAGAGCCCTACAGCCTGTTTGGCAGCATTGACGTGGGCACCCAGACTTATGTGGGCTACGACTTTGTGCTGGTGGCCCTGGCCCTGGTGGTGGGCGGCGCGGTGTGGTGGTGGCTTAACCGCACGCGCCAGGGCAAGATCACCCTGGCCGTGATTCACAACGCCGAGGTGGCCGCCAGCATGGGCGTCAATGTGTCGCGGGTGTACATGCTCGCGTTCTCCATTGGCGTGTTTCTGGCGGCCATTGGCGGGGCCTTTACCGCGCCCATGATTTCGGTGCAGCCGGGCGTGTCGGTGGGGGTGATTATTTTGTCCTTTGCCGTGGTCATCATCGGCGGCCTGGGCAGCATCGAGGGCGCCGCTGTGGGCGCGCTCATCGTCGGTCTGGCGCGTTCCATGGCGGTGCACCTGGCACCGGTGGCCGAACTTTTTTCCATTTACATGGTGATGGCGGTGGTGCTGATGTTCCGCCCCGAAGGCCTGTTCCAGCGCATCAAGGCGCGCAAGATTTGACGCATACATGGCCTTAGTTTCTTCTGATTCGGCGCCCGCGACGGCTTCTGCTGCCTCCACTGCGTCTGCCGCCTTGGCCACGGTTGGGCGCGGTACTACGGTGGCCTGGGCCGCGGCCTGTTGCCTGCTGCTGGTGAGCGGCGGCGCGCTCTTGCCCAAGTGGTTCACATTTTTGCTGACCATGGCTGCGGCCAATGGCCTGGTGTCTTTGGGCATCGTGGTGCTGATGCGTGGCGGCGTGGTGTCGTTTGGCCAGGGCCTGGTGTTTGCAGCAGGCGGCTATGCCGCTGCGCTGCTGTTCAACAAATGGGGCTTTCACGATTTGCTCGGGCTGGCACTTACGGGTGGCGTGGTCGCCATGCTGGTGGCCGCACCGTTTGCGCCGCTGTTGTCGCGCTACCGGGGCATTTTCTTTGCCATGCTCACTTTGGCCTTGTCGATGGTGGCCTACGGCCTGCTCATGAAGCTCGAAGTGCTGGGCGGCTCGGACGGCTTCAACCTGGGGCGCCCGACGCTGCTGGGCTGGGTGCTTCCCGACGAGCGCGTGGGCTACATCGTCTACAGCGTGACCGTCACCCTGGCTACGGTGGTGGCCTTGCTGGCGCGCATTTACTTTGACAGCACGCGCGGCCTGCTGACGCTGGCGGTGCGTGAAAACGAGCTGCGGGTGGAATACCTGGGCGGCTCGGTGCGCCAGGCGGTGGCCATTAACTTTGTGCTGGCGGCCTTTTGCGGCGGCCTGGGTGGGGCGCTGGCGGCGGTGGCACTCGGCCACATCGAGCCTAACTTCAGCTTTTGGACCACCTCGGGCGAGTTTGTGTTTGTGGCCATTCTGGGCGGTTGGCAAAGCGTGGTGGCGGTGTTTGTGGCCAGCGCAATTCTGGAGCTGGTGCGCTCGTTTTCCAGCGCCTACTTTCCCAACACCTGGCAGCTGGCGCTGGGCATTTTCCTGCTGGTGGTGATCCGCTTCCTGCCCCGGGGCATAGGCGCGCTGTGGTCCAAGGGGGGTGCGCGGTGACTTCCATGCTGCAAGCCCTTGGCGTGAACAAAAAATTTGACGCGGTGGTGGCCGCCTCCGATATCAACATCTCGATTGCGGCCGGCGAGCGCGTGAGCCTGATCGGCAGCAACGGCGCGGGCAAAACCACCTTCGTCAACATGATCACCGGCTACCTCTTGCCCGACACGGGGCAGATCAAACTCGACGGCCAAGACATCACGCGCTTGGAGCCCCGCGCCATTACCCGCCTGGGCGTGGCGCGCTCCTTCCAGATTCCGCAGCTGTTTGGCGAACTCAGCGTGCTGGAAAACATGCTGGTGGCCACCGCCTGCCACGAGGCGCGCCTGAGCTTTTGGCAGCCTGCGCGCCGGCGCAGCGCCATG
Source organism: Comamonadaceae bacterium (assembly GCA_947450895.1). GTDB lineage: Bacteria > Pseudomonadota > Gammaproteobacteria > Burkholderiales > Burkholderiaceae_C > Allorhodoferax. The sequence goes on from CANFWT010000006.1 coordinate 67,941, forward strand.
GACCGGGCGCAAACCCTGCTGGAGCGCTTTGCCCTGCAAGAGCACCGCGACCGCCGCGTGGCCGAGCTGCCCGGCGGCGTGCGCAAGCTGCTCGACATTGCCATGTCGCTCACCGCGGCGCCCAAGCTGTTGCTGCTGGATGAACCCACCAGCGGCGTGTCTGCCGACGAAAAATTCCCCATGATGGAAACCATCATGGCCGCCCTGGGCCACGAACAATCCACCACCGTGCTTTTTGTCGAGCACGACATGGACATCGTGCAGGCCTATGCCAGTCGGGTGATCGCCTTTTACAGCGGTCGCATCATTGCCGATGCGGCGCCCCAGGCGGCCCTGGCCAACGACGATGTGCGCCGCTACGTGACCGGCGAGCTGCTCAGCGAATAACACGGGGCCTCCATGCTCGAAATTGACAGTCTTCACGTCTCCATCCAGTCCGTGGTCGCCCTGCGAGGTCTGAGTCTGCAAGTGGCCGACGGCGCCATGGTCGGGCTGGTGGGGCGCAACGGCGCGGGCAAAACCACGCTGCTGCGCTCGGTGATGGGGCACCTGACGCCCACAAGCGGCAGCATTCGCCTCGACGGCCAGGACTTGCTGGCCCTGTCCAGCCACGCGCGCGCGGGCTTGGGCGTGGGCTACATGCCCGAAGACCGGGGCCTGGTGCCCGAGCTCACCGTGGAAGAAAACATCTTGCTGCCCGTGTGGGTCAACAAACAACTCGACCAGGCCGAGCGGCTGGCGCTGGTCTACCGCGTCTTGCCCGAATTGCTGGAAATGCGCGAGCGCCGGGCGCTGCTGCTTTCTGGCGGCCAGCAAAAGCTGGTAGCGCTGGGCCGGGCCTTGGCCGTGGGCACGCGCCTGTTGCTGCTCGACGAGCCCTTTGAGGGCGTGGCCCCGGCACTGTCCAAGCGCCTGAGCGAGGTGATTGCCGGGCTCAAGGGCAGCGCGGTGTCGGTGCTGATTGCGCAAAGCGATCTGAACCACTCCCGCAAACTGATTGACACCGAATTTGTCATCGAGCGCGGCGCCAATGTAGCGCCATCAGCGTAAACCAAGGGAATCTAAACCCGCCGGATCGGATAGCGGCGCAGCAGCACGCCAAACAGCACCAGGCCCAGCCACAGGCTTTCGGCAGCGGCTTGCAAGGCCAGCGCAAATCCCTGGCGCGCGTCGCCGCTGCGCTGCAAGAGCACGCCGACCAGGATCGGCCCCGCAATCTGCCCCATCCCATAGGCCGCCGTCAGCAGGCCAATAAAGGCCGAGGCGTTGTGGGGACGCAGGCGCCGCACCTCTTGGAGCGCGAACATGGTGATGGCAGTAAACGGAAGGCCGATCAAGAAGCTGCTTAAGGCAAAGCCGGCCAACGTAGGCCACCACAGGCATAGCATCACCCCCGCCGCCTGCATGGCGTAGCCCCCCATAAGCAGCGCGCGCCGGTCCCACTGCGGCGGTATCCGCAAGGTGAGCAGCGCGCCCAGGCTCACGCCCACGCCAAACAGCGGCCAAAACATGTCCAGCCACAGCGACCCAGCCAAGGCCTGGCGCGCAATCAATGGCAAAAAAGTGGCGGTGACAATGTAGCCAAAGCCCGCCAATCCGTAGGCGATGGTCAGTACCGCCAGTGCCCCTGCGCCGGCGCCTGCGTCGGCTTTCACAGGCGCAGTTTGCGCTGTCGGTCCACCCCGCAAGTTCGGCCAAACCACTGCTGTGAGCAACAAGGCCAGCGCTGCCATGGCCAACCAGGCGGTGGCCGCGCGCATATCCGCCGCAACCATGGCGGTGGCTGCCAGCCCGCTGACCGTGATGCCGAGCCCCGGCCCGACATAAATGACGCCGGCCAACTGCGGCGTCCCCCGCGCGGTGAGCTGCTGCAGACACCATCCCGACCCATAGACAAAGACCAAGGCACTGGCCAGCCCCGACAAAAAACGCCACAGCGGCCAGGCCACTGGCCAAGGAAACGCCATACCCAGTGTCAAGGCCGCGGTTGCCAGCAGCCCCACTTGAACCGCACGGGTAGGTACCACTGGGCCTAGCCATCCCCACCGCCGGCTGGCCCAGGGCTGCAAGGCGCAGGCCAATGCGCCCAGCCAGTAGCCCAGGTAGTTGGCGGTGGCCATCCAAGCACCGCCAGGCAATTGGACACTGCCGTCTCGCAGCATCATGGGTAGCAGGGGGGTGAAGGCAAAGCGACCGATACCCATGGCCACTGCGAGGCACACCAATCCTGTGGTGGCAATGGCAATCGGTGAGCGCGTGGTCATAGATGGATTGTGCAGCTTCCCCAATCCGGGCTTTCGCCTCAATCCCTCACCCGCTGGTGGACAAGGAATTTCGCTTAGCATGCGCCCGCAATGAGATCCAAAAGGGCCCCTCCATGAAGTTGACGACCGCGGCGCAAACGGTGCCCCACGCGAAATACGCAGACAGCCGCAGAGTCGGGCCAGCGGGTACGGGCCGCCCGCCCACGCCCAGTGTGCAGCGGCCCAATCCCCTCATCGTGCTGGTGCTGGGCAGTGGCGCGGACGCCGTGCGCGCACGCGCATGGGAGCGCGCGCCGTTCACCGCCATGGTGGCCATCAACAACGCCTGGCAAATTCGGGACGATTGGGACTACCTGATTCACCCGGAAGACTTCCCTCCCGAGCGCTGGCCTCCTTCGGTTGACCCGCGCAGGCAGACCCTGGTGACGGCGGCGGATTACGTGCCAATACAGAATGAGTTTGGCGGTTTTGTCTATGCGGGAGGCACCATGGCGTTTACCGCCGGGTACTGGGCCTTGGGGGCGCTCAAGCCCGATGTGATGGCGTTTTTGGGCTGCGACATGGTCTACCACGATGGCCCGCAAACCCATTTCTACGGCAGGGGTGCGCAAGACCCGCTGCGCGACGACGTAACGCTGCAAAGCCTGGAGGCCAAGTCGCTGCGCTTCATGGCTATGGCCAACCAGGAAAATTGTCTGGTGGTGAACCTGTCGGCCCAGGCAAGTTCGCGCTTGGTATATCCGCGCTGCGACCCCCAGCAACTTGCCCGCTGGACCGCACAGGATTTGCACACGCAGCTGCGAGAGCAGCATGGCGCACTGGACGCACAGGCACTCGACGCCGCCTTGGGCATGGAGTCTGAGCTGGGCTACATGGTCAAGTCAGGCCGCTACTGGGAAGTCCGCGAAAGCCTGGACGCAGACAAACTACGTCAGCTAGACCAGGTTTGGTTGGCCGTTGGCCAGGCGCCCATGTAGGCGCCCGTGCAGGCTAAAGCTCGCCCGATGCGGGTGTGGCGTCGGGTGTGGCTGGTGCCGGCGCAGCCGCTGGTTTTGGCGGCACGCAGTCGCCGCAGACAAACATGCTTTTGCCCGCAAGCTTCTTGAACGAGCCCAAGGAGCGGGGTTTGTGCAAGCCGCATTTGGCGCAGCTCATGCTGGCGTTACCAGACGATTGTGCAAAAGGGGAGCCGGAGGCGCGCGATCGATAGCGCAGCCCGTCGGCACTGATTTTTGTGGTGGTGTTGTCGCGCATAACCCCCATTTTGCCGCTTTTATGGAAAGCTGGCAAAAAGCGACAGGTTTTACCCCGCGTCCCGAGCCGTTCGGCCCATCGGTTAAGCGTTCGCGGCGGACGCGTGCTGGTGCGCGGTGGCGAACTGCTGGTACCAGTCCAAGCAGCCCGGATTGGCCATGGCCTCCTTATTCACCACCTTTTCCAGCGGGTGGCCCAGCAGCAGTTTTTTGATGGGAAGCTCCTGCTTTTTGCCGGACAAGGTGCGCGGAATCTCAGCCACTTGGAAGATCGCGTTGGGCAAAAAGCGCGGGCTCAGGGCGCTGCGGATGGCGTGGTGGATACGGCTGATGAGCGCCTCGTCCAACGACACGCCCGCCCGCAGTACCACAAACAGGGGCATATAGCTTTCGCGCCCCAGGTATTCCAGGTCCACCACCATGCTGTCCATCACCTCCGGCAGGGATTCGACGGCGCTGTAAATTTCGCTGGTGCCCATGCGCAGGCCGTGGCGGTTGATGGTGGCGTCGCTGCGGCCATAGATCACACAGCCTTCGCCTTGACCCTGCGCGTTGCCGATGCGCAGCCAGTCGCCGTGGCGCCACACGCCACCGGCGTCCGCCCCCAGGTCACCGCCGCCGAGGCGTCGGCCGTGGCCTGGCGGGTACATCTCAAAGTAGCTGGCCAGGTAGCGCGCCTTGCCGGTGTCGCCCCAAAAATACAGGGGCATGGACGGAATGGGCTGGGTGCAGACCAGCTCGCCCACCTCGCCCAGCACGGGTTCGCCTGCCTCGTTCCAGGCCTCCACCGCGCAGCCCAACAAGCGGCACTGCATGACGCCGGGCTCCTGCGGCAGTTCGCGGTTGCCGCCAATAAAGGCGCCGCAAAAGTCGGTGCCGCCTGAAATATTGCACCACCAGATGTCAAAGCTTGGGTCGGGCGCCCCTGCGCGCGGCAGGCGGCGAAATTGGTCGCTGCCCCAGATTTGCGTCTCAGGCGCCAGCGGCGAGCCGGTGGTGCCCAGGGCGCGCACGCGCGACAGGTCTCCCAAAGCGGCCAAATCCAGCCCCGCTTTTTGGCAGTTGGCGTAAAACGCCGCGCCGGCGCCAAAAAAGGTGATGCCGGTCTCGGCGGCAAAGCGCCACAGCGTTCCCCAGTCGGGGCGGTCTTTGTCGCGGCCCGCCGGATTGCCGTCGTAGATGACGCAGGTGGTGCCGTTGAGCAGGCCGCTGAGTTGGGCATTCCACATCACCCAGCCGGTGGAGCTGTACCAATGAAAGCGTTCGCCTGCGCTGTTGGGGTGGTAGCTGCAGCCCACGTCGTTGTGCAAAATTTTGAGCGCCAATGCGACGATCACCGTGCCGCCGTGCCCGTGCACTATAGGTTTGGGCAGGCCGGTGGTGCCGCTGGAATACACAATCCACAGCGGATGGTCAAAGGGCAGCCACAGGGGCGCAAACGCCGCCACCGCAGCGTCGTCACGCGCAGTGGTCTGCGCCATGGACGTGGCCTGTGGCACGCCTGCTGCGCCGTCGGCAGGCTCTGGCAGGTTGTAGTGCACGATGAGGTGCTGGACGCTGGGCAGCGCCGCGCGCAGTTCTTGCACCACGGCACGGCGGTCCAGGTCACGCCCGCCGTAGCGCACGCCATCCACGGCGATCAGGATTTTGGGTTCGATCTGGCGAAAGCGGTCCAACACCGCTGCGGTGCCCATATCGGGCGCGCAAATGCTCCATATGCCTCCCAGCGACACGGTGGCCAAAAAGGCGACCATGGCCTCGGGGATATTGGGCAGATAGGCAGCCACCCGGTCGCCGGGCTCCAGGCCCTGGGCTTTGAGGTGCAGCGCCATGGACGCCACCTGGCGGCGCAACTCGGGCCAGGAGATTTCGCGGTGTTCGCCGCGCTCGTTGCGGCACACCAGCGCCGGGCAGCCTGCGGCGTGCGCCGCGTCTACATGGCGCAGCACCTGGTGGGCGTAATTGGTTTGCGCGCCGGGGAACCAGATGGCGCCTGGCATGGCGTTGTGCTGCAGCACCGCGCTGTGCGGCGTGGGCGAGCGCAGGTCAAAGTAGTCCCAAATGCTTTGCCAAAACGCATCCAGGTCGGTCACTGACCATTGCCACAGGGCGTGGTAGTCGGCAAAAGCCAGGCCCCGCTGGTTGTGCAGCCAGTCCTGGTACAGCCGGATTTGCGGCAGGTGCGGTGCAGGGGGGAAATTGGCGGCGGAAACAGGGTGTGGCGAGGGATTCATGGGGCTGAGCCTACCAGTGCGATGCAAGCCGCTTCCTACGGGAAATCCCTGCACCGCGATGGGGTAAAAATGCACGAAGATGTGGCGCACAAGTTGCTTATGGGATGGCTATGACATTAAAAAATGGTGAAAACATGGTTTTCACTCCCATGAACGCCCCTTTATTGGGCGCAAGTGCTTTGCACGCCGCGTACCGAAGCGGGCAGTTGCGCCCGTCGCAGGTGGTAGCGCAGTCTTTGGCCGCTGCGCGCGGCAGCGAGCCTGGCCTGTTTATCTGCCTGACCGAAGCGCGCGCTATGGCCGAGGCGCGGGCCAGTGACGCACGCTGGGACGCCGGGCAGCCCTTGGGCCCGCTCGATGGTGTGCCCGTGGTGTGGAAAGATTTGTTTGATGTGCAGGACACGACCACGACCGCCGCTTCGGCCACGCGGCGCAACGCCGCCCCGGCGGTGCAAGACGCTGTGGCGGTGCAGCGCATGGCAGCTTGCGGTTGCATCAGCCTGGGCAAGGTGGGGCTGACCGAATTTGCCTATTCGGGTCTGGGCTTGAACCCGCACTTTGGCACGCCGATCAACCGCGCCAGTGTGGATGGTCACCGGGCGCCCGGTGGCTCGTCCAGCGGGTCCGCGGTCGCGGTGGCGGCGCATATTGCCTGCATTGGCATGGGCACGGACACAGGGGGCTCGGTGCGGGTGCCTGCGGCCCTGAACGGCCTGGTGGGTTTCAAGCCCTCGATTGGCCACTTTGACAAGCGCGGCATCTTTCCTCTTTCCGAAACCCTGGACGTGCCCGGGCCGATTGCCAACACGGTGCAAGACTGCGCATGGGTGGATGCGGCTCTGCGCGGTGCGGCTTTGCAGCCCTTGGTGGCGAGCCCGGTGGCTGCCATGACTTTCGTCGTGCCCCGCAACCTGATGTTTGATGGCATTGAGCCCGAGGTGCAGGCCACATTCGACCTGCTGCTTGAGCGCCTGCGCGGTGCCGGGGCGCAGATCCGATTTGAGGCGTTTCCTGCCTTTGATGAATTCACGGCATTGACCGCGCACCACGGCACCATTGCGGCAGCCGAAGCGTATGTATGGCACCAGGAACTGGTGGACGGGCCGCTGGCCGCATCCATTGACCGCCGGGTGCTGGCTCGCCTAGCCCGTGGCAAAACCATGACCGCTTTGGACCTGCTGACCTTGCAGGCGGCACGCGCCCGGCTGGTGCGGGAATGCGCCGCACAGCTGGGGGACGCCTGGATGCTCAGCCCCACGGTGGTGCATGTGGCACCCTTGGTGGCGCCGTTGGAGGCCGACGAAGCGCTGTTCCACAGCACCAATTTGCGTACCCTGCAAAACACCTTGCCGGGCAATTTTCTCGACCTGTGCGGCGTCAGTTTGCCCATGGGAACCGGGGCCGCTGGCATGCCCGTGGGCGCATTGATCTCCGGGGCTGCCGGGCGGGAGGACGCGCTGTTATCCGCCGCGGCAGGGGTGGAGCAGTTATTGGGCGTGGCGCCTGCGGTGGCCTGACGGCAACGCGATGGAGCTATTGGATTTTTTTAATAGGAGTTAACGGTATGGCAAAAGAGATTTTGTGTGGTTTTGGCGTCGACGTGGACGCAGTGGCCGGTTGGCTGGGCTCGTATGGCGGCGAGGACTCGCCCGACGACATTTCTCGTGGCCTGTTTGCGGGCGAGGTGGGGTCGCCCCGCTTGCTCAAGATGTTTGAGCGCATGGGCATCAAGACCACCTGGTTTATTCCGGGTCACTCGATTGAAACCTTTCCAGAGCAAATGAAGGCCGTGGCGGACGCCGGCCACGAAATTGGCATCCACGGCTACTCGCACGAAAACCCGATTGCCATGACCCCGGCGCAAGAAGAGGCGGTGCTGGACAAGTGCATTGCGCTGGTGGAGCAGCTCTCGGGCAAACGCCCCACGGGCTATGTTGCGCCGTGGTGGGAGTTCTCCAAAGTGACCAACGAGCTGCTGGTGAAAAAAGGCATCAAGTACGACCACTCGCTGATGCACAACGACTTTTCGCCCTATTACGTGCGCGTGGGCGACAGCTGGACGCCGATTGACTACGGCAAAAAACCCGCCGAGTGGATGGTGCCCCTGCAGCGCGGCAGCGAGACCGACCTGATCGAGATTCCGGCCAACTGGTATTTGGACGACCTGCCACCCATGATGTTCATCAAAAAGTCGCCCAACAGCCATGGCTTTGTGAACCCGCGCGACATCGAACAAATGTGGCGTGACCAGTTTGACTGGGTGTACCGTGAAATGGACTACGCCGTGTTTCCCATCACCATCCACCCCGACGTGGCCGGGCGCCCCCAGGTGCTGCTGATGCTCGAGCGCTTGTTCGCCTACATCAAGTCCCACCCGGGTGTGCGCTTTGTCACCATGGACGAAATGGCCAACGATTTTGCGGCACGCCATCCGCGCGCCAAAGGCTAAAGCGCCCCGCGTTCAATCACCCATGTGCGGCGTTTGCGGCTCTCTAGGGGGCGAGGAACACTGGAGCAGCGGCGCGGGCCGCATCCAGGGCGACGAAGCGCCTACTCGCCGCGCGGAGCGGGCCAAACGCATCCGCTTGATTAACCGCGTACTGGCGTCGACCCGCATGACCGTGACGGACTGGCAAGGGCGTTTTTACCTGGTGGCTGGTCCCACGGGCAAGCAGCAGGTGGTC